>JBHAFI010000144.1:0-16886 GCA_041856045.1 Porphyromonas sp.
CTTATCGAAGTAGGGTAAGAACTTACGCCCCTTGCTCCGTGTCGTGATTACGCCCGTCTGTCCCTCAATAAGTTCCTGCTCTCGGCTTGCTCGGATATACTCCGCTTGTTCGCGGTTTTCCTCGCTCTGCTGTCGCTCTAGGGGGCTTACCATTCTTGCTCGCTCCTTGGAGAGTACCCAAAGACCCAAACTCTCGCGTACTTGCTTTCCACCTTGGGTATATCTTAGGTGCAAATAGTATCGTCCCGCATCGTTTCGGCTCTCTTGCAGGTACAATTTTATTTTATTCCCGCCCTTGACCTCGGGAGGCGTGTGTACTCGCTTCATCTTTTACCCTGATTGCTAATTTTTAGCCCCCAATTGCTGATTGCTAATTGATTGCTAATTTTAACAGCAAAGATAACAAAAGATACTTACTAAAAACAAACCACCACAAAACGGATTTACTAGGGTAGAGCGTTTTTGTAAGTGCTTGATATACAATATCAACCTGTGCTATTTTATTGCTTGTTAAATAGTTACAAACAAAGGGTGGAATATCCTCCCGAACACCCCACCCCAAGAACACAATGATATGAAAAAAACTCAAGAGACTTCCTCTAGTCCAGCACACGCTCAACTAAGGAGTGATGAAACTGTGACTAGAAAATACTCAATATGTAAATCGACTCAACCGACAAGGCATAGCGTAGAAGAGTAAAGATATTGCGATGTCTGCTAAGTACTCGTTATTATTAAGTCTCCAAGAAGCAACAGTTTATCTGTCCCTCTACGCAAATATAGAAAGGATTTCGCAATTAACCAAGAAAACTAAGACAAAAATGTCATAAAACCAATTTAAAGCATAATTAAATCCACGTTCATCGCTAATGTGAGCATACAGAAAGAGCCTATTTCGATCGAAATAGGCTCTTCGCTTGTTTTATCCCGAGAATTAACTTGACATTATGCCAAATTATAATTTCGGGATAATTTTTTTGTAAGTATTCCCTCGTACAAGGTCTTACTTAAGCATACGCTGCACTTCGCCTTCTAATTCCTCGAGGCTCAAGGCTCCCTGCGATACAGATGGCGTAGAGCCGTCTGTGTCGATGAATAGGAGCATCGGTATGCTCTGTACCCCGAAGACAGAGGCGAGTTCGCTCTCGTTGTCCACGTTGATCTTATATACGTCTATCTTGCCGGCATATTTCTTGGCGATTGTTTCCAAACGAGGAGAGAGTTGACGACAAGGTCCACACCAATCAGCATAGAAGTCCAAGATCGCAGGGCGATTACCTTTGAAGACGAACTTACTCGGGTTAGCCTTGTAATCGAAGATATACTCACGCATATACTTAGCGTCTATATTCTTGATAACCTTCTGGGTTTTATTCTCGGCTTGAGCGTTCTCTGTTGTGTTTACGCTTGCCACGTTGCTCGCTTGCGAAGAGTTACCCGTGCAGGCTGTGGCTGCTAAACTAGTTAAGACAGTCAGTCCTAAAGTCAAAAAAATCTTATTCATATCTTTATTACTAATAAAGGGTTAATTATATCATACCTCAAAGATACGGGAATAGTCCATAACCTACACAATAGACCAGTGTTAGGCTCCGTAAGGAGGTGGTTACAATCCTACGAACAATACGAGGGCTACACTATAACCTTGCGTCCCTCGAGAGAAGGCCCAAGGCGAATGCTTCATCGCTATGTGCCGCTCCGTCTTGCCGATCAGTTTTCTCACTCTGCCGGAGGTACTTTGCTTCGCATCTGCCGATCGTTTTCTCACTCTGTCGGAGTTGCTTTGCTTCGCATCTGCCGATCAGTATCCTCACTCTGCCGGAGGTACTTTGCTTCTCCTCAACAGACTAATCCCTAATAATTATAACGTATATCTAGTATCTTCTAGTGTGGAGCCGTACCCCGGTATGGCGTACATACCAACGCTCCGGGGCGAAGGAACATTAGTCGTCCGATCACTCTGTATAAACGCTACTTAGGCTTTGATTGTTCGCTCGCCAAGGGCTTGAGCCAGTTCTTGCTTGAAAGCATTCTCTTCCTGCAACTGCTTGATCAACTCTACCAATTGCTCATTATCACCCCTACGCTCTGCCGCAATCATCGCTTGCTGTATCTCGGCGATACTCTTAAGGACGATAGCCATACGTATTTGGTCTAGTTCCCACTGCACGTTGAGGGCGTTCTGCTTAAGGCGTTTGAGATGTTTCTCCTCGAGATATGCCGATAGGCGTAGTTCTGCCTCTTGTCGCTCTTCTTCGTTAGTTGCTGATGCGAGTTTAGCCTCTAGGCCTCTTAATTTATAGTCTTCGCCCTCCTCGGCAAAGTGCCCACTATGCTGTAGTTCCTCGCTCAGTAAGTCCGAGGCAAGACGGCGTACAGCCTCGTTTTCGTGATTGACAAATACGCTTGTACTGCTTAGTCCTTGAGGGATACAGTAGTCGGTTGCTTCCCAGAGGATCTCACGGCACACTGGGGATAAGTCCTCGACAATGTTATCGAGTTCGATCTCCTCACGTATGAAGTTGGCCGTCTGATAAATTTTGTACACACACTCACCCTCTTCCTCGATGAGGGGCATTATCTCTTCCTCTCCTCTCTGCATAATCAAGCGAAGCAATGCCAATTCGTGTCGGTATGGTCCCCTTGCTTCCTCTACCTCCCGTCTATTATCTACATTGTCGGGTTGGGGCTGTATCTCTTCGCGTGGGGGGATCTCTTCCTTTGCTGTCTGTGGCCCTACGACTTGTCCCGTTGTTGCCCGTACGCCTTGCGTCCTCATCTTGGCAACTTCGGCAGCGAGGAGTTGCTCGTCTATTTTCAGTTCGTTGGCACTGCTCTGTATGAGGACAGCCCGCTTTATGGTATCGGGGATAAGGGCTATACTACGCAGTATATCACTAATTAGTTCGGCTCGCTTGATGGGGTCACGCTGCATCTCATCGTAATATAGGCGAGTCTTGAAGTGGATAAAATCCGTCTCTGCCTCTCCTAGGAATGCAAGAAACTCCTCGGCTGTATGGCTACGGGCATAACTGTCGGGGTCTTCTCCCTCGGGCAGTAGTACGACCTTGATGTCCAAGCCCTCTTCGAGTAAAAGATCAATCCCCCTAAGGGCTGCCTTAATCCCAGCACTATCTCCATCGTATAGTACCGTGATGTTGGACGTAAAGCGTCTTAGCAAGCGGATCTGTTGCAAAGTAAGAGCGGTGCCCGAACTAGAGACGACATTCTCAATCCCTGCCTGATGCATTGAGATGACATCTGTATATCCCTCGACAAGATAACATCTGTCGGCTTTGCTGATGGCTCGCTTTGCCTCGAAAAGCCCGTACAACTCTCGGCTCTTGGAGTAGATAAGGCTCTCGGGCGAATTGACATACTTCGCTGTCTTATCGCTCTTGCTCATCACACGCCCACCGAAGGCTACATATTGACCACTAACACTACGTACGGGGAAGATCACACGACCACGGAAGCGGTCTATCGCGGGCTTATCATCGTACTGAATGCTAAGACCCGTAGCCGTAAGTCGCTCAATAGGGAAGCCTGCTCCTAATGCCTGCTGTGTAAAGGTGTCACGACTCTCGGGAGAGTAACCCAAACCGAACTTTTGGATCGTTTCGGGACGAAAGCCTCGTTCCCGAAAGTAGGTTAAGCCCACATTACGTCCCTCCTCTGTATCGTGAAGTTGCTTACGGAAGAACTCTGTCGCGTACTCATTAACGATGAAAAGGCTTTGACGCTCGTTGGCGGCTTCTCGTTCCTCATCGCTCTCCTCGTGCTCGATAATATCTATGCGATATTTCTTTGCCAAGTAGCGTAGGGCATCGCTGTAAGATAGTTGTTCGTGCTTCATCACGAATTGCACCGGACTACCACCCTCGCCACAGGAGAAGCACTTGCAAACGTTCTTGCTGGGCGAGACATAGAAACTAGGTCGCCTATCGCTATGGAAGGGACACAAGCCCACATAACTAACACCGCTACGGCGTAGACTTACGAAGTCGGAGACGACCTCAAGTATTTGGGCACTATCTAGTATCTTATGTTTGGTTTGGGCATCAATCATAGGGCAAAGATACGGATAATCGTGCTGAAAAGATACGGATAATTGTGCTGAATGGGGCTTGGCAGGTATCAAAAGTCTTCCCCTTTAATTATTGGGTTGTCTTACCCCCGAATAGCCCCCTCATATCATAAGAACCTTAAATCCCCTCCCCCTCAAAGTCGCCCCCTCGGAGAGCCTTTACTGATCGAGGTTATAACAAGATACTTAGACGTCCATCGAAGAGATACTTAGTTGTCACTTGACAAGATACTTAGACGTCAAGTGACAAGATACTTAGTCTTCATTCAACGTCTAAGTATCTCTTCATTTCACCCCCAAACACCACTCCAATACATCCCTTAATTTGTCTTCATCTGATACCCCAATACTCCGATAATCCACCCCTAAAATCCTCGTCCTTTCAGCCCTTCGTTTCTGTTTATTAACCACGCTAGAGTCCCATCTCTCCAAATCTGAATATCCAGCCGTTTGACGTATCAACTTCGCCCCAAATAAAATGGAAGCGAAACAAAGGATAGATACACGGCTTTCTGTATCCCTGATGCTAACGCTCCCTTTCACGAGCAAGATACAAAGAGTATGGGCTGTGACGCATTTGCATCACAGCCCATACATTTCTTGACTCTACTTGAAATTAGTTCTTATAGATCTCAAGTTCGCTTAGTCCGATATAACTTCTGTTGCTTTCGTCGAATATAACGATACGCTTAGCCGTTACAGGAGTATATAGTTGTAGGTTTAGGTAACCATCAACAAGATTTGCTGTAGTATTCGCTGAGTGTACACCAAGGTCAAGTATTTCGTCTTGGTTCTCATCATAGAATACAATTCTAGCCCTGCGAAGAGTCTGGTTACGATATGTCCCAGTAATTGGTGCTAGGCGTAGACCATTGATAGTAGTGTTGTCTTTCAGTATAACATCTAGGTACATACCGTACTGCGTTCTTGCAGCGATCCACTGTAGACCATTGGTTATACTACCATCAAAGGCATTTGCTGGCACTGCATAAGGACCCCAACCAGCATCAGGGTCTGCACTATCAATCTCAGAGAATAGTACCTTGGTCTTACCCGTGAAGTCTGCTTCGGCATAAGGCTTAACTTTTCTCTCGAAGTAATTAACCGTTGCAAAGAGCGTAGTGCCACTGCTTGCTACTTCCCCATTAGAGAGTGATACCACCTTAACCCCTACAAGGTAGTTGCCGTCTGTGGTCATTGCGGTGATCTTGCTCTTATCATCATACACGAGATTAGTCGTTGCTGTCTTACTGCCAGCAGGCACCTCTACACTTGCATTCTCAACCTTGAATAAGCCATCGGGAGCAGCACCTAGGAAAGCCGAGGCATCACCACCAGCAGCCGTAAAGGCATCAAGTACCTCACTCGCAGGGATCATAGCCATTGTTACAGTAGATGTAGCATTAGCCTGTGCTTTGTTGAGGAGGATCTCTATGGGAGCAGACGTAATACCCTCTGTCCCGACGATATCGGGAGCCGCAAAAGTAGTCGTAAATGTCGCGATAGAGATATAGTTTGCCTTGGGTGCTTTCAATCCAACCTTAAGGGTATTTGGATCTGTCGTTTCGCTAGGTATCAGTTCGCTACCAAGAGCGTAAGGCTCGTTGTTACAAGCGACAAAGCCAAGAGAGAGCGTCGACACGAGTCCCCACGTAGCAATTGATTTGATATTCATTTGTTTGCTTCTTTTATATCTCTAGCATAAGGCTTGGTTTTGCCAAAGCCTTATGCCGAGTGTTATTTCTTAGTTATTAGTCAATCTTAGTGCGACCTGCACCGTCCGAACGAACATTGCTTAACCAGCGTGGAGTAGCCTCTCCGTCTGATGGGTTCAAGACAAACATGCTAGGAGCACCCGAAACAGAGTTCTTGAATTCACGGCCACTAGCCTCGTCCATCTTCCAATAGTGGAGTAGGCCCGGAGTCTTAGCAGACACACCAAACTCAGAGTCCTTGAGTTGTGCAGGCGTACGAGCGATGTTCCACACACGGTACTCATGTATCATCATACCATTTCTCCACTGCTGGTGTGCTCCTGCGATATTGATGTTGCTAGCAAGAGTAAACACCTTACCAGCAGCCTTGTCCGTATCTAGGTCCTTCTGTCCGTTAACGTAGAGGGCAACCGTTGTACCATTGTACACGAGAGCAACGTGGTACCACTTGTTTGGCTCAAAGACTGTATTCGACTTGTCGAACTGAGTACCACCAAACTTAGCCTGAAGTGTATTCCATGGCGTAGCAGCATCACCGAAGCGAATATAGATTTCGTTCTGTCCTCCCTTAGCAAAAAGTGCTTGGTTGTTCATGCCGAAGCCGTTCATATTTACACGGAACTCTATCGTCCATTGTGGAAGAGGAGTCTCGCCCTCTAGTTTTGCACTAGCACGCTTCCATGCACCGTCATTAGGGTCTGTACCAAGGACAGGAACAGATGTGATGATCGTAGGCTTCACTACGTAGATAAATTCATCACCACCCTCAACCACGGGCTTACCATCAGTGCTACGAAGTTTAAGCGGGAGAGAGTATTGTTCCCCAGACTTAATCTCAGCGTCCGATAGAGGAAGGATCGTTACTTGGATAGGATCAGAAACAGATGCTCCAGCCTTGATAGTCACTTCTTGAGTCGAGAGTTTATAGTTATCCGCCTCGAGAGCCACATAAGCCGTACCATTGGCTGTATTGTAGGCAGCAAGTTCTTCGGCAGTAAACAACTCAACCTTGAAAGTACGATCACTCTGAGCAACGTCCGATAGACGTACGTTAAGATCCTTTGTAGTCCCTGCAGGATTATCCGCTGCTACGCTTACAGTAGTTGTAGCATTAGCCTTGGTGCTATTCTGAGCAAAGTACGCTTGATCTTTGAGAATAGAGTACTCTGCATTCTCATTCTTACAACTCACAGAGAGCGTAAGTAGAGCCGACACCGCAGCGATATATTTGATATACTTCATCGTCTTTATTCTATTACTGGGTTCATGATTTTGATAGCCTTACGCATCCAAGGGTGCGTAGTGCCTTGTACGTCCTTCATAGAGAAACCTTGTACAACATCTGCGACACTAGCACTATAAGCCATATCAAAACGGAAGGCACCGACACCGCCCTTACGATAGGTTACTCCGCCTACCGATGGTTGGTAAGCAGCGAAAGCAAGGATCTGTCCCTCGGGGCTACCTCCAGTTGATGCATAACTCTCAAAGTTGGCAGTAATGATCCAGCGTTTGCAGATCTCCTCTGTGCTTAACACAGTACCATAACTCTGGATCATTTTTGTCAAACGATTAGGATCAGGGGTATTCTGATCGCCGTATGCCTGCGAGATAAAGTAGTTGAAGTAGTGTCCAAAGTCACCCTTGAAGGCTTCGGGTTCTCCGTCGATAACGAAGAGTTTCTTACGACCTGCTTCCGTCTCAGCCTTAGGGCCGATACGCTTACCCATTGCCTTAACGAATGCCTCGGCAGGAGCATAGTCTTTAGTGCCATTATCCTTTTTCCACATCTCGTACTTCGTAGCAAAAGGGTGTGGATAACTAGGCTCTGCGTCTAGGTCAAAGCCATCGTAGCCATACTTATCAATCGTATCGCAGATAGCATTGGCATATTTCTCTGCGGCAGCGATACGCTTAGCCTGTCCTGCGTCGCTATCCTCTGTCGACCAGTCCCAGAACTCGTGACGCCACTTCGTCCACATATCAGCCTCTGCAACACCAGCAGCAGCGTACTCCTGTCTTTTAGCATCTGTTAGTTCGGGAGTAACCGAGGCACCGATGTCTAGGATCAAGAAGCAGATAAGGGCTTTACCTCCCTTAACCTCTTGGAAGTGCTTAAGGTCGGCCTTTTTGTTCTCTTCAAGGTTTGACCAACCACCCCACATAGAGATAATGTCGATCGAGTCTGGTAGACCAGCAAGCGAACTCTGAAGTGAAGATCCCTTACCCGTCCAACCACTGAACCAACCAAAGGTCACTTGGTGGTCACTATTCTTATACTCTCTGAGTCTAGCATAGTAACCATCACTCTTATTGCTGGTGGTTAGGCTCGTTGGATTTTTAATCTCAGTATCTGTCCACTTGCTACAAGAGGCAACCGTAAGGAGGCCTAATGATAGAGCCAGAATAGATTTTATATTCTTCATTGTCTTAGTTATAATGTTAGTTTACGTCCCACCACAAACGAGTAGCGTAGTTATCAGCACCTCCAAGGAGAGCAACTCCCGCAGCATAGTTGGTAGCGTTATTAACTTTCTCTTCGCTATCAAAAGGAATACGGTTAGGAGTTTTTAGGCTTGTATAACCATTCTTTGACGTCTGTATATCGAAGATTTGAGGATAACCCGTACGACGGATTTCTGACCACGCTTCTTGTCCGTTGGGGTATAGGGCGATCCACTTTTGCGTAATAATACGCTCTAGTTGTTGTGCTGTCGTTGCATTGCTATCCCAAGCCACAGTGATCGTGCTAGGAGCGGTAAGGCTCATACCATAGCCACCAGTAGCATCTGTGTAAGGACTAGGAGTAGCGGTAGAGGCGAGATAAGACGTTGCATCTCCTGCACCCCATTGTTCAAACGAAGCCTTAACACCTGCTTCGTAGTAATCCTGTACAGAACCTCCACCCATATTCCAGCCTGCTAGGACACCCTCTGCACGGCAGAAATACATCTCGGCGGCTGTTAGGTATGGATCACCACTAGTCGCAGTGAAGTTACCTGCCGAATACAAACCTACGGCAATATCCTTGTTACCTATATTAGCACCAGCCAAGCAACCTACGTAATCGCGTACTGTATGCGTAACAGCAGGCTTAAAGAACTTCGACAGACGTGGGTCGCTGTAACCATTCATATAAGAGTCTATATCGGCTGCCATACGGCTATCACCCCACTCGACAGTGGTCTTATAGATACCTAGTGGGTTGTAGTAGCGTACCAAGTTGTCGCTATTATCCACAATTACGCCACTTGCCACAGCCTCCTCGGCATACTGCTTAGCCAAAGTAGGCTCAACAAAACGCATACGCACAGCGATACGTAGTTTGAGCGAGTTGGCTAGTTTACGCCACTTAGAGAAGTCACCACCATAGAACTCGTCTACGCTGGCAAGACTCGTAATCGTACCTACGCTATTAGCGTCAATATAGGCTATTGCTACGTCAAGGTCTGCGATGAGTTGCTTATAGATTACCTCTTGGCTGTTGTAAGCCGTAGGGTTGTTCTCATCAAGACCTAGTGGCAGTGGGCCATATATATCTGTAAGGTGTAGGAACGAGTGAGCACGTGTAATAAGAGCCCAGTTGTAGTTGAGATCGTTCTTGTAGTTGTCGCCAGCAAGACGCTTAACGTCGTTGAAGTTGGCGATCACCTTAGGAAGCAGATCTCTGTATGGCCATCTCACCCAACCCTCGGGAGCGTTGAATGTCGCAAAACTCTTACCATTCCAGCCACCGACAGTATAGGTGTAATAGCGACCTACATAACGACCGATAAGGTCGTACGTCATTTGTGCTGCATTCTCTTGCTCAGGGAAAGAGGCGTTCTGCAAGTTAGCCATAAACGAGGCCACGTTGTAGTTGTCGCGTCCTAGGATCTCTGCGTTCGCCTTCTCACGAGGATCGTTGGCGTCCTCAAAGCCTGCAGTACACGCACTCATCAGCACTGTTACGGCAGATACAAGAAGGGCTACCTTACCCTTAGTTTTATTTAGTATCATTGTTTTTGTCCTGTCTTAGTTTATTAGAACTGTACCTTCACATTAAACCCGAAGTTACGTAGGCTTGGCTGCATAAAGTAGTCGAAACCTTGGTAATAAGTACCCGTTGAGGCTGTTACTTCTGGGTCAAATGGAGCCTTGTTGTAGATCATCAAGAGGTTACGTGCTGTAAGCCCTAGGCTCACGCTGGCCTTATCCTTAAACCACTTCTTGGGAAGTGTATAAGAGATGAATGCCTCTTGCAGACGTACGTTGCTTGCGTCGTAGATATATTCGCTCCATAGAGGAGAGTCACCACCGACAGCCGTGAAGTATGTTTGAGCGTCTACTAGACCCTTATTGAAGGCTATACCACCATTATTACGAGCATCTGCCGAAGCCTGTGATACTCCATAACTGTCTAGGATTGCTTGTGTCTGTGAGAGCACAATACCTCCGAGGCGTGCAGTGATAAGGAAGCCAAAGTTCAAGCCCTTCCATGAGAAGTCATTACGCCAGCCTAGGTTAGCATCGGGCAATACAGAGCCTACGTATCTTGGTGTAGACAAATTCTCGATCGTAAGATTACCTAGGGCATCGAGGATAGGATAACCCTCTGCGTCACGCTTGATAGCCTTGTCGATATACACATCACCCATAGTACCTCCCTCACGTAGGTAGATATTGGCACCACTTAGACCACCGCGGTTGAGAGGCGACTCCAAACCTTCGTAGAGTTCCTTGATGCGGTTCTCGTTGGCAGAGAATGTTACTGTTGTTGTCCAGTCAAAATCCTTAGCAAGGGCTTGAGAGTAACCTACCGATAGTTCGATACCGCGGTTTTGTACGTCACCAGCCTGAATGTATCGGCTAGAGTAGCCCGGCTCGGCTGTGTAAGGAACAGCAAATGTTTGGTTGTGCGTATTAGACTGATAAACGGTAGCATCTACACTAAGTTTATTCTTAAAGAACTTAGCCGTGATACCTGCTTCCCAAGACGTTGTCATCTCTGGCTTGAATGCCTCGGGGAACTTATACGTCACCGTTGCATAACTCTGCGTCGTTGGGTCGTACTCATAGCGATAAGGTGATGAGAGTTGCTGTGGGATTGGCGAACCTACCTTAGCCCACGATCCACGTACTTTGAGGTAATCAAACCACGAGGGAAGCGTTACCATCTCACTGATGATGCCCGATAGACCTACCGAGGGATAGAAGAATGGGTTGCTACTTGTATAGGCAAGAGCCGAGTCCCAGTCGGTACGACCTGTAAGCGTCAAGTAGAGCATACGCTTATAACCAAGTTCGGCACTCATAAAGGCTGAGTTGGTGATATGACGATGGTCTAGATAAGTAGGACGGTTACTACCTGTGGGTGTACCGTAGTTTTGTTGTAGAGGCGTGAAGAAGTTTGATATATCTCTGAGGCCTGCTGCAAAACCAGTAGACTCGCTATATGTGCGGTTGGTAGATAGACCTACGTTGGCAGAGAGTGTGTAGTCTGTACCGAAACTCTTGTTGATGTTTGCCATCAGGTCGGCATATACTGCGATGTCCTCGGTCTTGTTATAACCATAGTAACCATACTCCGAGCCTGTGAAGATCATAATCGTAGAGGCATAACGCTTGTCCTCGTACAATCCGTTAGATATATCGGCACGTACACGACCAGTGATGTCTAGCCAATCAAGCACTTGGTACTTGAGGTTTACGTTACCCATATAACGCTTCTTGTCACCGGTACGGTTCATACGATGTGCTACCCAATAAGGGTTCTGCATCTGGTAGTCGTTACCATAGTTCCAGTTTTGCGTATAGATCTTACGTGTGGGGTCCCAAGTCTCGAAGGTACGCACTGCGTCGAAATTTTCGCCACGTGGGAAAAGATATAGCGGCACAAGTGGGTTGAAGTATTGTCCTTGAGCCATAAGGTTCTTGTCCTCCTGCTTGATGAAGTTGAAGCCAAAGTCTAGCGTCATCTTATCCTTGAGGAACTTGGTCGTATTGCGGAAAGTAAAGTTGTACTTATCGTATGCTGAGTTTGGGATAATACCCGTCGCATTGGACGTACCTACCGAGAGATAGGTTTGGTTCTTCTCATTACCAACGGTAAGAGAGGCTGTGTTGAGGATACTCGTACCTGTGTTGAAGAAGTCCGATGGGTCATAAGAGCCGAAACGGCTAGATTGCTTAGCACCCCACGAACGAGTCTCACCTAGGTTGTTTACATATTCCGTTTGGAACTTAGGCATTACAAACGGGTTTGAGAACGAAGTACTGTTGCTGAGCATCACCGATACCTTACCCTCTTTACCCTTCTTAGTTGTGATCATGATCACACCTTGGGCGGCACTAGATCCATAGAGAGCTGCGGCAGCAGGACCAGACAATACGCTCATCGTCTCGATGTCATCGGGGTTAATGTCCGAGATGCCCTCACCCTTTGGTTGCGAAGCATACATACCCTCAGACTCACCACCATTTACGTTAAACATCGGTACACCGTCTATCACGTATAGAGCCTGATTGCTCTGATTGAGTGATTTGGGACCACGCATTACTACACGCGTAGCACCACCGACACCCGAAGCCGAAGCGTTGATGTTTACCCCAGCCACTTTACCCGATAGAGCGTTCATAAAGTTGGCGTCCTTAACAGTCGTAAGGGCGTCACTCTTCATCTCCTGTACGTTGTACGAGAGAGCCTTCTGGCTACGCTTGATACCGAGGGCTGTTACGACTACGGCGTCAAGATTGGTAGACTCGTCCTCGAGGGTAACGTTGAGTTGCGTACGACCAGCAAGAGCGATCGTCTGCGACTTCATTCCCACGTAAGAGACTACGAGATTGGCGTTGGGTGAGGCATTAAGTGTGAAGTTACCGTCAAGGTCTGTTACTGCTCCTGTGGTCGTACCTTGTACGCGCACATTGGCTCCAATAATCGCCTCGCCAGTCTTATCAACTACCTTACCCTTTACGGTAATGGTCTTGCCCTGCTGTACATTAGTTGCAGGGGCTTGCACTGTATTGCTAGACGCAGCAGCATCGATAACGCCACTAAACGGAATAGCAAGACACAGCGACATGGCTCCTAAGAACTTTCGTTTCATATCAATTATACTGTGTAATAGAAGTTTTATTTCCTTACTCATTGTGTAGCCTCTAGTAGTGGCAATCGGGCAAACTGTACTCTTCGTCTCTACTCCACCCTTGTTACAAGGGGGTATCGCCCTCGGTTTCTGATCGACCGACTATTATTGCTCTACTTCCTAGATAGGCTATTTAGTAAGCAAAGATAATACGCTGTCCTTAATTAACCAAAACTAACTTTGCCACATTATCCCGAATTGGATTTTTTATTTACTAAAATGTCGTCAAACTCCCGAATACTCAAGACTAACGAGCACTAACACCTCAAACTTTCACCCTTATAAAATACCACTAGAGTGCAAGATATGCATAAATGTGTATATTTTGATTTTTTATTACTTCGATAGACCTAGACTAAATACATAGACCAATTCTGCCTAATTGGAGGGTATATATAAGACGCTCAAGGCTCAGAATATGCCCTTAGTACCTATCTCTATCTATCCGTCAAGGCTTGACGCATAAAAATCAAGACACGATTTATAAAAATCAAGCCTTGACGGATAAGCATCAGGTCTTGATTTTTAGATGTGCTAGGTTGGGGGTCTAAATTCGCGAGCCTTGGCGATGGGGCTTTGCCCTCCGCTCATTAGCCCTCGAGCCTAAGGGGAGGAGCCTGCAAGATACAGCGATCCATCGACCTCTACGCCTTAGTGCCGAGGGAGGCTTATGCCCCTAGGTGTCGCAGTCCTTATATATGAGGTATTGTATTCTCACGATAGTCGGCTCGCCCCTAGACCGCAACCTCGGCAATAAGAATAGTTCTCTTGGGGGCGATCGCAGGGCTAATTTTGTGTGCTTTTTACCCCAGCCCTTGCACAGAATAAAAATATATATTACCTTTGCAGACGCAAGGGCTTAGGTTTCTTGTTGTGATGGTGGTTGTAGTTCAGTGGTAGAGCACCTGATTGTGGTTCAGGGTGTCGCGGGTTCGAATCCCGTCTTCCACCCCATTCAAAGGCTGTCTATTAAGGCAGCCTTTATTTCGTTAAGAGAAGTAGAATAGATAGTAACAAATACATAACAATGGCACTACAATGCGGTATCGTAGGCTTGCCCAATGTGGGTAAATCTACACTATTCAACTGTTTGTCAAACGCTAAGGCTCAATCTGCAAACTTCCCATTCTGCACTATTGAGCCCAACGTAGGGGTAATTACCGTACCCGACGAACGCCTTAATCAACTTGCAGAGATCATCAACCCACAGCGTATCGTCCCCACAACTGTAGAGATAGTGGACATAGCGGGTCTTGTAAAAGGAGCAAGTAAAAACGAAGGACTCGGCAACAAGTTTCTGGCCAATATACGCGAGACCGATGCGATCCTGCACGTGATACGTTGCTTTGATGACGACAACATCACGCACGTAGACGGGAGCGTAGATCCCGTACGCGACAAGGGGATTATTGATACAGAGTTGCAACTCAAAGACCTTGAGACCGTAGAGCAACGTATCAGCAAAGTTGCCAAACAAGCCCAAACAGGTGGGGATAAAGTTGCTAAGCAAACCTACGAAGTATTACTTCGCTACAAAGAAGCACTAGAGCAAGGGCTTAATGCTCGCACTGTCAGTTTCGACACCAAAGACGAGCAAAAGATAGCACGCGAACTATACCTCCTCACCAGCAAGCCAGTACTCTATGTCTGCAACGTAGACGAGGCGAGTGCCACCACTGGTAATAAGTATGTCGAGCAAGTGCGAGAGGCGATCAAAGACGAGGACGCAGATATTCTCGTCGTAGCCGCAAAGATCGAGAGCGAGATTGCCGAACTAGACTCTTATGAGGAGCGTCAGATGTTTCTCGCCGAGATAGGTCTTGAGGAGAGCGGTGTCGCTAGACTTATCAAGGCAGCCTATGCACTCTTGGGTCTAGAGACTTACTTCACTGCTGGGGTGCAGGAGGTTAGGGCTTGGACGTATCCACGTGGTAGTAAGGCTCCTCAATGTGCTGGCGTTATCCATACAGACTTTGAGAAAGGCTTTATCCGTGCCGAGGTTATTAAGTTGGCAGACTTCCTCCACTATCGTGGTGAACAGGGTGTCAAAGAGGCTGGCAAGATGGCGGTAGAGGGCAAGGAGTACGTCGTGCAAGATGGCGATATTATGCACTTCCGCTTCAACGTCTAGGGACAAGTCCTCGGGCGATCGACACAGCAAAGGCTAGAGCAAACATTCGCTCTAGCCTTTGTGCTGTCTAGGCATCAAACAGAGTAATCCTATCATATAGACTATGGAAAAGTACAGACTAAGCCCTTACCTCAAGTTTAATGGCAACTGTAAAGAGGCTTTTGCCTTCTACTCAGAAGTCTTTGGCACGCAAGCAGAGATCATACACTATGGTGACGTAGAGACACCAACACCTGCAGAGTTTAAGCACCTTGTCCTACACGCTAGCCTTAAACTGAGCAGTAACGATCTAACGGGAGCAGACCACGTTCCCGGCTTTGGCGATGATTACCTTGCGGGCAACAACTTCGCAATGAGTTTGTCGCTCGACAGCCTAGGCGAGGCAGAGCGTACCTTCAAGGCTCTAGCCGATGGCGGAGTAGTTATCGCTCCCCTTACACAGCAGTTTGCGACACACGTAGGCATACTTAGAGATAAATACGGCATCACTTGGGTAGTGATGTGCCAACTAAGTTAGCCTCGTAGCCATCAGCACAGATATAATCCCTCGGCCCTCAAGTCGCGACGACTTGGAGGTCGAGGGATTATGCTATATGCACATACTATATCTGTACGACAGAGATTAGCCTACGGAATTATTGCATTTACAAGTATTTACTACTTTTGTGTAAACAAACGATAAACTATTAGATAAAACTTAGGATTAAACTCATTACTATTCACCACAAACAATTACTTGACATTATGAATATCATCAAACGCCTGTTTATCCTCTTGATCACGCTATGTTGTGGCTCGTGGTCATGGCTATCTGCACAGAAGTTTAAGGTTGAGCGTGAGTACCTATGGGACAATAGGGAGTTTAAGGTTACGCTCCCAGTACTGTTGCCAGAGGTCGGCACGGGTAAGACCTATGCAGTACGTAGTACCCACGAATTGCTCGACTCCGTTAGGATCGACTTGACAAGAGTAGGACTTACGCCTACCAGTCCCGAGTTGGCAGATTACATTATCGAACTAAGACTCGACCGAGAGCCCCATCTAAATGTTTATCCAGATCGCTATACGCCCCCCAAAGATGCCAAGGGCTTGATGAAACTCGCAGGTCTAGTAGAGGCAGAGAAAGATTATCGTTTGCAGATTGAGTACTATTTTGATGCTAGTATACACCTCTTTGATAAGGCAGGGAAGAAACTCGCCAGTATCCAAACCAACAGCATCGAGAACCCGATGAAAGCATGGGCTAGGTCTGTCGGCTTTGCCGACGAAATGAAAGCCGAGGTGACACTCAACAGAGCAGAGGCGATACGCTCAACTAGTGCAGAGGCAAGCATACGAGTAGGTAACAATCGCCGTGCAAGTATCTACCAGTCGGCACTCACCTATACCTCTTGGCACGCTCAACTCTATATGGAGAAGGTACTCCTTACGCTCTTTGGCAAGGTCGTTATGTCTTACTTCCTAGACAACAAAGTAGCCCCTAAGGTTGCTAAGGACTTTCCTCGTGAGGCGGCACTATCCGAGCAGATGCATCAAGCCCATAAGGCATGGACACAAAACCCCAAGAATGAGGAACTACGACTAAGACTCTTACGACTATCCTCCGAATTTGATAAGGGTCTTATGGAATGCCTAAACAACGATAAGGCGTCCAAAGCCCTAAAGTTCTTTTATCTCTATAACTATTGCCTCAGTGCTCTCTTGGGGGGAACGCTTAATCCCGGCAACTTACCCCTAAGTGATATATTCGATGAGATGCCGACATTTAGGATTACGACCAAAGCGGACGAGCGAGAGCAGATAGACGACATCTACAATACTTTTTC
>JBHAFI010000145.1:0-11527 GCA_041856045.1 Porphyromonas sp.
AGTTGGAAGTCTTGGAAGACAATCCCTAGTTTACGTCTTAGTTCCTGACGCTTAGCATCTTTGAGCCTACGTAGGTTATAACCCAAAGCATAGCATTCGCCCTCGTCAATGGGCATCTCCCCGTATATGCTCTTGAGGAGTGTACTTTTACCCGCCCCTACACTACCGGTGAGATAGACAAACTCTCCACTACGTAGTTCTAGGTCAAAATCCGAGAGGATAATATGCTCTCTACGGCAGATACGTGCTTGCTTGTAGGATAAAACTATATCTTCTTTCATTTATCGTGCGAAATCTCTACTACAAAGGTACAAATTAGATATAGACTATGGCATTCCTCCTACAATTAGTAGTACACAAAATCTATTCCTAAGTATGGTTCTCTCCGCGTCAGGTCTTGACGGCTATGCGTCAAGCCTTGATTTTTATCCGCCACGCCTTGACGCTTATCCGTCAAGGCGTGACGCATAGATTTCCTAAAGCCCCCACGAGGAACTGGCATAATACACACTGCACTGAACAAATACCTTAGCCCAAGGCTTACTAAAGTATATATCAGATACGAAAACAATAAATGACAAGAGATATGGAAATCAAAGCAAGATTTGACCACTTCAACTTCAATGTCCTTGATCTAGAGCGTAGCCTTGCCTTCTACGATAAGGCTCTTGGACTAAAAGAAGTAAAGCGTAAGGTAGCGAGCGATGGCTCTTTTGTCCTAGTATATCTAGGTGATACAGAGGGACACTTCCTACTCGAACTTACTTGGCTCCGAGATCGCAAAGAGCCTTACAACCTAGGTGAATGTGAATACCACCTATGCGTACGTGTCCCCGGCGACTATGCTGCTACTCGAGAGTACCACAGAGAGATGGGTTGTATCGCATACGAGAACCACGATATGGGACTCTACTTTATCACCGACCCAGACGGATACTGGATAGAGGTACTACAAGTAAAGTAATAGTCCAAGACAGAGCAAAAGAAATCCCGCTACACTCGTAATGAATGTAGCGGGATTTATTGTACTTAATCCTCTAAGGAGCCTTACTTCTTAACTGCAAAACTTTGACCCTTGAGTTTCTTCCAAGCACCACGAGTAAAGTCGGGGACTTCGACAGGTGCAGAGTTGTTCTCAAGAGAGATACGCGTTAGTTCTGCCATTGATGACCACTCGGCAAGGTCATAAACGTCCATATCTAGCGGAAGACCATTTTGTAGGCAGTAGATAAGACGATAGTCCATAATGTAGTCCATACCACCGTGTCCACCGACCTTCTTGGCTTTCTCCGTAATGTCCTTAGCAATAGGGTGCTGGTACTTAGCCATTAGTTCCTTACGTACCTCCTCGCTTACGAAGCCGTGAGCCTTAAGGTCTTCGTGGTTCTTAACCACTTGCTTATTCTCGTCCGTTGGACGCAAGCAGATACCACTCATCGGATACTTATTGACGAAGCCATCGGTACCCGTAAGTTGATACATACGGTCGTAAGGACGATAAGAGGCTACATTATGCTCGATGTAGATAGTCTTACCCTTGTTGGTCTTGATGAGGGTATGTGTTACCTCACCATTCTTAAACTCACCAACGGGTTTGCCACGCATTTTCTCGATATACTTAGGAACCGTTACGGCTGGTACGTCCATAGCCACGAGATAGTCCATCTTGTCACCACGGTGTATATCCATCGCAAAGCATACGGGCCCTAGACCGTGAGTAGCATATACGTCACCGCGGAACTCTTTGTTGTATTGGAAACGCCAGTCCTTATCGTAGTCGAGCCAAAAGTCCTCGAGATTGTGGATATAGGCTCCCTTACCACTAACAACCTCTCCGAGAAGACCTTGCTGTGCCATATTGAGTGTAGTGAGTTCGAAGAAGTCGTACACACAGTTCTCTAGCATCATACAGTGGCGACGTGTACGCTCTGCTGTGTTGATAACGTCCCAAGCCTCCTTGAGCGTCATAACCGCAGGTACCTCACAAGCCACGTGCTTGCCTTGCTCCATCGCATAGATCATCATACGAGCATGGTTCTTCCAGTCGGTAGCGATATACACGAGATCTATGTCATCACGTCGACAGAGTTCTTTCCATGCTTCTTCGCTTCCGCTGTACGAGGCTGCTCTCTCTTTGTTGTGCTTAGCCAAAATCTTTTGACTCTTCTCTACACGCTCTGGATACAAATCGCAAAGAGCCTTGATCTCGACACCATCAATCTGTGATAGACGATCCACAGCACCGGGACCACGCATACCAAGACCAATAAAGCCTACACGTACGACAGATATTGGGGCGTGCTTAAGACCCACAACATCAGTCTGTCCTACGGGACGCTTAGGTACGTGTGTACGTAGCATTAGACCTTTCTGTGCCTTCACTGCTGTTACTTTCACCGATTGAGCCTCAAGCGTTGCTCTCCCAGAGAATAGAGTTCCCGCCAAAGCGAGAAGTGTTAGGAGTTTTGTCACTTTCATTGTTAATAGTTATAATTGAGTGGATTTAATTTCTTAAAGGATACCATCTATCTAAGTCATTCAAAATAGTACCATTTCACTAGCAAAACTAATAAGAATAATTGAATAATCGAAATCCCATTAGTAAGTATTTTCGGTTAGTAGTCGTAGGACACTTCCCAATCCTCGGTACGGTTCTCCATTCCGCAGTCCTTGATCATCTGCATATCCTGTGCAGCCTGCTGACCTATTGTAGTGAGCAGATCCCCCGTTATCGCACTATTGATACCACAATATATCGCCTTGTGCTGTGTCGCTAGGCTTAGTTGAGCACGGCCACCAGAGAAGCGAAGATACGCCTGAGGATTGACCAAACGAAAAATAGATATCGCCGTAAGGATCTCCTCCTCACTAAGTGCGGCACTATCCCCTAGTGGTGTGCCTGCAATAGGCTGTAAGATATTGATGGGTATGCTGAGCGAACCCAAACGTTTGAGGTAAAAAGCCAACTCTACACGTTGCTCCGCACTCTCTCCCATACCGATAATACCCCCGCTACAAATACGCATACCGACACGGCGTGCAGCAGCAAGTGTCGCCTCCTTGTCCGCCTGCGAATGTGTCGTACACAACTCGGAGAAATAACTCGGAGCCGTCTCTACGTTGCAGTGATAGGTCGTCACACCGCTCTCAAAGAGTCGCTGCAACTGATGCTCGTAGAGCAGACCAAGAGAGGCACAGCACTTCAACTCGGGTGTGTCGTGCTTGATGGCACGATAAGCCTGAGCAATAACCTCAATTTCTTTATCACTCTGCCGACGCCCACTAGCGACAAGACTGAAACGTTTGACACCCTGCTTATGATTGTATCTCGCCTGTGCCACACATTGGCTAGGAGCAATCAATCCATAGCGTTCGGCACCTGTCGCATAATGAGCACTTTGGGCACACCACTTACAGTCCTCGGGACAATTGCCACTCTTGGCACTAACAATCGAGCAAGTGTCGAAGCGATTGCCCATAAAGTGCCTCGTAATACGATGAGCAGTATCGTATAGAGCTTGTTTGTCGGAATAGTCTAGCAAGGCAATCGCTTCTGCCTGCGTAATATCACCTCCCGAGAGAATACGTTGCTCTATTGTTTGTAACATATCATTCCTCACATAATAACCGAGGGGCTGCCCAAGGGATACACACCCTTATGACAACCCCTCGGATTAGTTATGACAATTGTTTACGCACGCGTCTTTACTTCTTACGACGTGCATTGATTACGTGACGTACTTCCTCGAGTTTCTCTACTCTCTTGAGGCGAGTAGACTCTTCTTCGACGAAAAGCACTTCCTTATCAGCAGGACGTACATACGCCAAGGCTTCTCCCTTGCGAACGGTAGCACCCTGTGCTAGCACCTCTGTCAAGCGACCTGTGAAGTTGCTAATCACTGGCTCGAAGTAGCCCGATGCTGTTTGGATAAAGCAGATAGGTTCGTTTGTCTTAACCTCCGTACCTACTGCTGGAGCCGTAGAGAAGTCTGTAGGATCTACTTCCCATACAAGGCTACCAGTTGCAGACGCAATAATTGCTTCGGTACCTTGACGCTTGATCTTAAGAGCATCGGCTTCGTTGTACCCTTGCTTTACTAGGGCTTCTGTACGAGCCTTGTCTACTTCTTCGTTGAAACGTTGCTTAGCGACCCCACTCTTGTATAGACGGTATTGGGCATCGTGCATCGCAAGTTCGAATAGTTCCTCATCGTCCTGACCGTAGTCCCAACCATTCTCGTCCATTTCCTTGCGATACTCATCTAGAGCGTCGGGATAGTTCTGTTGTGGGTCTTCTGTAGTGAACTCGTGTCCTTGAGCCTTGGCAAGTTCTATGATCTCTGGAGCAAGTGGTCCGGGTAGTTGTCCGCTCTTACCGAGGATCATACCCCAAGTATTCTTATCGATCGCAAGCCAACGTTCCTTACCCGTTACGAGGTTGTAGACGTTCATCAAGGCAACATTCTTGACGTACTGGCTAAATGGTGTAACGAGTGGTGGATACCCAAGACGAGGCCATACGTACTCAACCTCATTAAAGAGTTTCACTAGGAGGTCGTCTACGCTTAGTTCGGGTTCACCCTTAGCACGTAGGTGCATATTGATACCAGCGTGTACGCCCTTCAAGTCAGCCATCATAGATCCCATCATACCTCCGGGTAGACCACAGCCAACGAGGAGCGAAGTCATCAGATAGTTGCTCTTCTCAATGAATAGACCGAGGAAGTCATCAATGAACTCTTGTGTAAGCGAACGAGCACGCATATAAGCGTCCATATTGATCTCAGGCACCTTAAAGCCAGCGTCGTGAAGCATCTCGCGAATGGTGATCACGTCTGGGTGGATCTTACCCCAAGATAGAGGTTCCATCGCTACGTCGATAATGTCCGCACCATTACGACACACCTCTAGCATCGAAGCAACAGAGAAGCCGGGACCTGAGTGTCCGTGATACTCGATTACCACGTTGGGGTGCTTGTCCTTAATAGCCTTAACTAGGCGACCAAGGAATGCAGGGCGACCAACGCCAGCCATATCCTTAAGGCAGATTTCGGGTGCACCGGCTGCGATAAATTGATCAGCAAGGTTGGCGTAGTATTCTACGGTGTGGATTGGTGATGATGTGATACAAAGTGTTGCTTGTGGGATCATACCCGCCTCAAGGGCATACTTGATCGAGGGTATTACATTACGGGGGTCATTAAGCCCGTCAAAAATACGCGTAATATCTACACCTTGAGCCTTCTTAACCTTGTACATCAACTTACGCACGTCTGCTGGGACAGGATACATACGTAGACCGTTAAGACCACGGTCGAGCATGTGCGTCTGAATACCTGCTGCGTTGAAGAACTTAGTAAATCCACGCACAGCCTTGTTTGGGTTCTCCCCGTACATTAGATTTACTTGCTCAAAAGCACCACCATTGGTTTCTACTCGAGCGAAACAGCCCATCTCTACGATTACAGGAGCAATACGCTCGAGTTGGTCTAGACGAGGCTGATACTTTCCGCTAGACTGCCACATATCGCGGTAGACTAGACTAAACTTAATTTCTCTTTGTGCCATACAATGATACGTATTTATGTATATCTAGTTTTGTTTATATTCGTGTCATCTGCAAGGTATGCACCCACTGCAAGGCAGTTAGTGCTGCCGTTTCTGTTCGTAGTCGGCTCTCGCCCAGACTACTCCCGACAAGTCCTCGTTTCTCTGCTTCTAATAGTTCTTCTACCGTAAAATCCCCCTCGGGACCAACGAAAAGGCTCACATCACCTATTCCATCGTAATGCTTATGAGGTAATACACGGGGGCTAATGCCCTCCTCTGTACCTCTACAATGGAAGATCAATCGCTGGCTACCCTCGGTCAGATCCAATGCTTCGGTATATTTCACATCGACCAGCAGTTCGGGCAAAAGGGCTTTTTGAGATTGCTTCATACCTCCAATAAGTATTTTACGTAGACGCTCTGCATTGATATGCTTACGCTCGCTATGCTTACTGCGGAGCAATATGATACGATCTACGCCCAGTTCTGTTGCTTTCTCTAGGAGCCACTCCATTCTGTCCATAGATTTAGTGGGTGCTACGCATAGTGTTATTGCCCCACTCCAATATGGCTTCCAGTTGAGTTGCTCTACAATCTCGACCGAGCAACCCTTTTTATCTATCTGAGAGATTACGGCTATCCAAACATTCCCCACACCATCTGTAAGATGTATGCGATCTCCCTGCGACAAACGCAAGACGCGTAGTGCATGTCCGCTCTCTTCGCTTGGTAACAAGTTGCTACTTGCTATATCAGGAGTATAGAATAGTGGTAAATCTTGCATCTCTCTGCCCCAATAGTTGTTCGTTCCTCAAAGTTAAAGTATTATTTGAATATACAAACACCTTTAGAGAAAAAAATATGGAATAAACCTCGATGACCCTAATCCGGACTCCGAACGAACAAATCCGCACAGCCCCCACAAGCGAAGGTCGAAGCCCTGTAAATGAAACAACAATCTTATACCAATGGCTTCTCGAGAAGATATATTTAGATACAGGCTTAAGGGCTATTATGCCACTTTCGGAAGTGTATCAGACGAAGTAATCTCGTCATTCGGGGAGCGAGAAATCACCTACCAATAAACCCTTACAATCGAACTAGTACAACACAACGACAGATCCAATAGAAAGCACGCGGTTTACTTGATCAGCATTTACCACGAACGTTCTATCGCCAAAACTACGAGCATCGAAACCCAAATCCCGAGTAACACTCCTAGCAGTTTTGCAGAATTGCATTAGAACACACAAGCACACCACTCCCACTGAATAGCCCATACGCAACTCGCTTACTCCCTCCTATAAACAAGCCTCCAACAGCCTCAACCGGCAAACTCAGACAGCAAACAAGGAATGTAGGATAAGTCAATAGCGGGTCGGTCAGCGAACAACAGAGCGAACGGATAGGACGAGCAAGAAGCGACATTCACCCCCTAAAGACGCTTCTCGCCCCAAGTACTGCGATCCAAACTGCGATAAGAGATAGCCTCAGCAATATGCGTCTGACCAATGACCTCACTGCCCTCCAAGTCGGCAATAGTACGGGCAACCTTCAGAATACGATCATAGGCTCGTGCACTCAACGAGAGCCGTTCCATTGCGACCTTAAGACGATCCATACCCAAGCGATCGGGACGTGCATAGATCTGCATCAAGCGTGGGGTCATCTGTGCATTACAATGAATACCGGGCTCTGATGAGAAGCGTTCGTTTTGTACTGCTCGAGCCTTCAACACTCGATCGCGGATAGACGAACTACTCTCTCCCGAAGACAAACCACTAAGAGCATCAAATGGAACAGGGCTAATCTCTACCTGCAAATCAATACGATCGAGTAAGGGACCTGATACCTTACCCAAATAACGCTGTACTTGCTGTGGGCTGCACTCACAAGATCGAGTCGGGTGATTGTAATAGCCACAAGGACAAGGGTTCATAGCAGCCACTAACATAAAGCCTGCCGGATAATCAACGCTAAAACGTGCTCGCGAGACTGTTACAAAACGCTCCTCTAATGGCTGACGCATGACCTCTAGAACATTACGATTAAACTCCGGTAACTCGTCCAAAAACAGAACGCCATTATGAGCGAGGCTGATCTCTCCCGGTTGTGGGGAACTGCCGCCGCCGACCAACGCAACCGGAGATATAGAATGATGTGGTGAGCGGAAAGGGCGGTGCGTAAGCAATGTGGTATCTCGGGATAACTTCCCTGCTACAGAATAGATCTTGGTTGTTTCTAAAGACTCCTCCAGCGTAAACGGTGGCAGAATACCCGGCAGGCGTTTCGCCATCATACTCTTACCACTGCCGGGGGCTCCTACCATCAGTATATTATGACCGCCTGCCGCGGCAACCTCCAAGGCTCGCTTGACGCTTTCTTGACCTTTAACGTCACTAAAGTCCAACAATGATTGTAGCGACTCTTGTGCGAATAAAGTATGTAAGTCCACTCGTGTGGTTTCGACAGGGCGTTCGCCCGTTAGCATCTCAATGACCTCTCGGAGTGTGGACGCAGGCCAAACATTCAAGCCCTCAACGACAGCGGCTTCGTGGGCATTATCGCGTGGTAGAATAAGGGCTGTGAAGCCTTGGGACTTGGCTTCGATCGCGATCGGCAAGGCTCCTTTGATGGGACGAAGGCTTCCATCAAGCATGAGTTCACCAACCAGCATATAGCGATCTAAGCCCGGAATACTTATTTGCTCATCTGCCGTAAGCAATGCCACAGCAATAGGCAAGTCGTAAGCCGAACCCTCTTTGCGAATATCTGCCGGACTTAGATTGATGATAATGTGCTTCATCGGATACTTATAACCACTATTCATAATAGCGGTAGCGACGCGATCTTGGCTCTCTTTGATAGCGGTGTCGGGTAAACCCACGAGATGGAAATAAGCACCCGGAACGCAATTAACCTCTACGGCGACAGGACGTGCTTTGATACTCTGCAAGGCTGATGAATAGGTACGACTGAGCATAATAAGATAAGAATGAAGTGAACATCATTACTACAAAAACAAATTTAAGAATTTTATCTCGGAAACAACTAATTGCTAGGGATAGATTGCTATTGAAATCCTATACTAATAATTTGATGCCCAACCTTAAGAGTATAAACAAAGGCTCCCAGCACAATACAGACACAAAGAGAAATATCCTAATACACTCAAGCATATAGCCGAAATAAAATGCAGTATATATCAGACCCAAACACTGACATCAATACTACCCCGACAAAATCTCGACAACACAAAGCCCTGAGACAATAAAAGAATAGCATTAGGCAAACAGAACGAGGGCAAAGCCAGCACAAGCCCCCGATCCTATACATCATAATAGAGTATAGGCAATGAATAACATTCTAACAAGCAAATCACTCATCTAGGACGATGATCTGAACAAGCCAAAGCAAGCACTAATCCAATAGTCGGTAATACTCTAACCAATACAATGCCAAAATTTTACTAGATCAGATCACGGCATTATTCGATAAACATTCGGGAGAGTAATAGTATAAACTTTCGGTCTATTCGGATCGTCCCCAGCCTTATACCAATACCTCAAAAGCGAAGAGCAAAATCACAGCCCGAGTTCGCCAAGAGCGACAAGCAGGGGAATACAATCTGCCCAATCACAGCACCCAACAAAAAATCCCCCGATAGGTCTTGCTTATCGGGGGATAACTGCATCACGATACTATCGCTTAGGATTAAATCTTTAGGCTCCATAGGTGCAAAGCAACAGAAGCATATACGATCTGCAAACAATGCGATAGTAGCCATATTGCAATCAATCGCAGGCTTCGGTTGCCCTATTAATTGCTCGCTCTCGTGGATATAGCAATCCTATTAGTTCTGTTTGCTTCGTACTCGGCTAAGTGTCTGTGCCAAACGGCGTACGATCTCGGGATAACGCTGGGCTAAATTTGTTGTTTCGCCCGGATCCGACCTTAGATCATAGAGTTGAGGCTCTCGGGAATAGCCCGTTTCGATTTTAGGGCCCCAAGGGATCATTTTAGGGCCGTCCGATGGCTCTATATACTTCCAGCGTTTAGAGCGAATAGATAAGGTTTTATTCGCTGCTTGCTGTATGACCCACGGAGCCACTTTGGCTCTTCGTCTACCAAGAAGTGCATCAAGATAAGGTCTGCTATCCAAGGCAGAATAGTGGGGCAAAGCCACTCCAAGCAATTGAGCGAAAGAAGCCATTAGATCAACCTGACTAAACAAGGTCGATTTATCGCCTCTGCTCTTGATCCCGCCTCGCCACGATACAATCATAGGGACACGTGTACCACCCTCAAAAGTGCCGTACTTATACCCACGCAATCCCCCCGAGGGAGTATGATCGCCCAGTAATTCCTCTGCCCGATCGGCATAGCCATCGTCCACCACAGCCCCATTATCACTTGTCAAGATAATAAGTGTATGATCAAGCAGACCCTCCTGCTCGAGCGTCTTGACGATTTCGCCTACACACCAATCAAACTGAACAATAGCATCGCCACGCAGACCCATTTGGCTCTTACCTCTGAAGCGTTCGTGCGGGAAGCGTGGCACGTGAACATCATTAGTTGCAAAGTACAAGAAAAAAGGCTTATCCGAAGAAGTGCGAATAAACTCCTGTGCCTTACGTGTAATTGAATCGGCAATATCTTCGTCCCGCCATAGAGCCTTGCCTCCGCCCTTACTATATCCGATGCGTCCGATACCATTCACAATTGCCATATCATGCCCATGACTAGAGGGGAGTTGTAGTAGTTCGGGCTGATTTTGGGCTAATGGTTCGCCAGCAAATGGTGTTGTATAACTCACTTCAATAGGTGAATGGGGATCTTTGTTGGCGATCGAGTCTTGCTCTATAAAAATACAAGGCACACGATCTGCCGTAGCAGCCATAATATACGAATAGTTAAAGCCTAAATCTCGTAAGCCCAAAGGGAGTTTTTTATTCCAATCTTGCTTACCTGTTTCCGCACCCAAGCCCAAGTGCCACTTGCCCAAAGCGGCAGTTCGATAGCCAGCCTCTTTGAATAGATCTGCCATAGTAAACTGCTCGGGCCGGATAATCATAGCCGCATCACCAGCAGCGACATCGGTACCAGCCCTTCGCCACGCATATTCACCCGTAAGTAGTCCGTAGCGTGACGGAGTACTCGTCGCTGCCATAGCGTAAGCATTCGTAAAACGCAAACCTTGATCGGCCAAGCGGTCTATATTGGGCGTCTGCACACCTTTGGCTCCGTAGCAAGCAAGATCGCCATAACCGAGATCATCAGCATAAATAATGATCACGTTGGGCTTATTATGCTGCGTTGCCCAAGCGAATAAGGGGCTAAGAGCAACCGAAGCAAAGACCGAGTATTTCTGTTTATTTCTCATGGGCTTAGGGTCTAATTCAACATTTTAAGAACTTAAATATCACAACTCTCTCAGTTTACCAACCAACTACATTCTGTACACGCATCAGCGACACAGCGAAGACGAACTCATTATACTCCGAATGATCGCCCTCGGCATTCTGAATACGCATCGACAATACACCCGAAGGCTTCATTTACTATTACAAATATACGTTATTGTTCTGCTAGATCCTTATCCACTCGGGACTAAGGGAAGGGAAATAGACATCTATCAGTCTTCACATTCTCAGCAGTCAAGGAAATAGTCTATACCACATATATCCAATCCTTCAACCGAAAGGCCCTCCGAAAAGCAACACTTCATCTGTGATCGACCAATAAGACTATCCCTCACCCAATCCTAAAGCCTACCGACATCTAAACAAACACGTCTAATGCTCATTTCCGATCACCACCACCCTCGGAGCACACGAACCTCGCCAACCAAGCCCTATTTCATTGACTCTATCTAAGTACACTGATGAACTGATCTGATCACACCCCACCCTCGGTTCTAAAGAGTGTAGCCACCCAAGCCCACATTTCACTGAGTTTATCCAAGCTCTCTAAC
>JBHAFI010000146.1:0-5176 GCA_041856045.1 Porphyromonas sp.
CCTTACGTCGTTGAGTTTGTACCAATTGCGATGGTAGTAGTTGTAATATGCTTGCGTTAGGATCTTGGTCTTGGTCGTAAAGTCGAGTTGATGGTGCAGAGAGATTTGATAGTGCTTACTCTGCATTCTGTCCACTTGGGCGGCTGCATAGCGTTGGTATGGGTTGAGGGCAAAGTCTGCCTCTGTTAGCCCTAGATAGGTTTCATCGGAGTCCTCGTCTGCATAGCCCACTTTCAGTTCGATTGACTGATTGATACCAGCACTGCGGGCTGTATTGGCTCTTAGTTTGGCAATCAAATCGTTACGCACGAAGCCCTTGTCACTAGACCAACGATTGTCCTTAAAGCCCTCGCTACTATAACGCAAATACTCGACTAGGTAGCCCCAGTGCTTATGGCTATTACCGACCATTAGGTGTCCCTTGGCTGTATGATATGAGCCGTAAGAGGCATTAGCCTTGAGTGAGAAACGATTGGGAATAGGGGTAGATACCATATTGATGGCACCGCCCGTGGTGAAGGGCCCGTACTGTACTTGGCTACTGCCTTTCAACACCTCGACGGCATACATACGTGCTGTGTTGGGGAAGTAATAGGCAGCAGGCGATGAATAGGGTGCAGGGGTAGCGAGGATACCGTCCTCCATTATGTTGATACGTTCGCTTCGCTCTGCTTTTGTACCGCGTAGACTGATATTAGGGCGTAGACCGAAGCCGTCCTCTTCGTACATATTCACACCGGGGACGGCACGGAGCATACGGTTAATGTCGGTATATCCGAGTTTTTGGATCTCAAGAGGAGAGATATAATAAGCCGAACCAGTTCTATTTCTTGCTTGAAATTTGCCACCTAATATCTGACGTGCCGACACGACAACCTCCTCAAGGCGATGCGTTTGGATGCTATCGCTGGGCGACTCTACTCGCTCTTGCTGTTGAGCCCAGAGCGAGGACGGTACGACTAGACAGGTAATGAGTATAAATTGATTTAGTTGCAACTTGTTCATTTTTGAAGTTTGAGAGAGGGAATAACTACAGTTATAGCCACTTGCTCTGCTTGTAGATTTTCCAATTGCAAAGGTATAGACCTCTCACCGAGTAAAAAATCCCTATTCCTAGGTATATTCTCCTATACATTTACCAAAAGATAGGTATTGCCCCCAAAGAGCGATAAGGCTCAAACGACAGCGATAGATAGACTGCTGTCGGGAAACGCGTGAAGTGCTGGCAAAGCGAGGACTATGCGTATTACGCACCCACGCTCCCCTCATCTGTGCAGGGAAAAGACCGAGAGCTTATGTCACACAAGGCTGTATATATACCTTCGCTTCGTACTCTTCTCGAGCGGTAAGACCTAAGTGTTACGCCTTTGTACGGCTAACTTACGATATGTATAAATCAAGGCTTGACACTTATCCGCCAAGGCTTGATTTTTATGCGTCACGACTTGACGCTTATCCGTCAAGCCTTGATGGATAGATCTTAATAACTACGCCTTAGTAATAACTCTTGTTGCTCCTCGACTAGGCTGTCATTAGAGCAATAGGAGCCGAGAGATTTAGGCTTTGGGGCAGAACAAGGGCTTAGTTAAATTTTTGTACTATCTTAGCAAGCGTCTAGATCAAGGCGGAGGCTCCCTCTTCCAGCACCTAGGCTTAGCACCACGGTTAGAGGCGTTAGATGCTAGCATCTAACGCTAGTCCATATTAGGCAGGCAACTAGGCATACACCGCTCTAGACTTATTATGATGATTAACCAAAGGCTATTAGGGCGAATGCCCCAAAAGGCTCAATCGACAGTAATATGCTATTACGCCTATTATCACTCTATATCATCGCTTGGGGTTGTAGCATACACCTAGCCTCGGGACAAGACAAGGCTGACGATGATCGCTTACTCGCTCTCGAGGCAGAGGTCGAGACTTTCTTCCGTAATAACGAGTACGATGTACGCTTGGGGGACGACTATACGCTCCCGGGCTATCGTTGCAGAGTGAACTTTGACTATACCCCTAATACTCGTCATCGCCTTAGGCTACGTGCAGGTGTATTTAACCACTACTATTGGGGGGCTAACCTCTATCCCGATGCTCCGTTTTACTCCGACCTACCTTATTGGAGCGACGAGGGCTTGGGCTATACTCGCTTCCGTATAAAGCCCTTCGTCCAAGCGAGCCTATATATACACCCCAAATGGGAATTAACCTTGGGTTCGCTCACTGGGGGTATGGCACACAGACTAATAGTACCGCTCTATAACCCCGAGTTACGTCTAACCTCCGACAACGAAACAGGCATACAACTGCGACACCAAGGTAAGCATCTATTCCTCGATACGTGGGTCGATTGGCGAAGTTTTATCTTCCGTAGAGCCAAGCATCAAGAGGCATTCATAGCCGGCATCAGTGCAGACTATCGCATCGTACAACGTCCCTCATGGGCGATACACCTACGAGGACAAGGAGTATGGGCACACCGAGGAGGTGTAGAGAACATAGTTGCCGATACAGTACACACGTGGTCTAATATCGCCCTAGGGGCAGAGTTGCGGTACAACTATCGCCTATCTAGCAGGCCGACAGAACTATCGTGGGGGCTGTATGGTGTGAGTTATAACCAACGAGGCGGACACTACCTCTCGCCCAAAGGCTGGGGAGCCTACACGGAGATCTGTATGAAACAAAGGGATTGGGAGGCGGCTACGGCTCTGTGGTATGGAGATGGTTATATGGGGATCTTGTCTACGCCCTTTGTGCAGTCTGAGGGACTAAGGGGGAGAGAGTGGGTAGAGAAACGTCCTACGACATCGTACTTACAGTTGCGTGCTCAGTATCATCTCTTGGAGGAGAAGTATTACACCCTAGGTTGTAGGGTAGCCTTATGGTGGCATCAAGGGGGAACAAGCACAATGGCAGAGGTCTACCTTGCCATTCGTCCACACTTCCGCCTCCTCAAGCGTCGCTAGCAGGACGGCGATACTACCCCGTCCCTAATCGCCCAACCCTCCGAAGGCACACACGAATACTCCGTCCTCACTCCACCCCTCGTTTCTATTCCACCGAAGAGATACTTCGCACCCATTCGATCGAATACTCTGCCCTCGCTCCGTCCCCTCTCTCCTATTCCACCGAAGAGGCACTCCACATCCATTCGAGCGGATACTTTGCCCTCACTCCGTCCTCTCTTTTCTATCGACCCGAAGAGATACTCCGCACCCATTCGAGCGGATAGTCTGCCCTCGCCCCACCACCCTATCTGCATCGGAGCATTATCCAAGTGCGATGTCCTGCCTTAAGCGACTACGGTTCGCTTGACGAAAAAAGAAGAGCGTCGACAGAGAATACTCTCTATCGACGCTCTTCGCTTTACTTACTTATAAACTATTGCTTACTCAGCAGACTCAGCCTTTGGAGCCTCTTCTGCCTTAGGAGCAGACTCGCTCACAACCTCGAATGGAAGTTCTACGGCTACTTCCTTGTGGAAGCGTACTACCGCTGTATGTCCACCTAGAGTCTTCACACCCTTGACAGTGATGTGTTTACGCTCTACATCGTGTCCAAGTTTCGCAAGTTCTTCTGCGAGTTGAATGTTCGTTACCGATCCGTAGATAGCATCATTAGCACCTGTCTTAACGGCGATAACTAGTTTTACGCCTTGCAACTTAGCAGCCTTAGCCTCAGCCTCAGCCTTTAGTGCTGCAAGTTTGTGTGCTCTTTGCTTGAGGTTCTCTGCAAGTACCTTCTTTGCACTCTCTGTAGCAAGTATTGCCTTACCCTGAGGGATTAGAAAGTTGCGGCCGTAACCGTTCTTAACAGTTACTACATCGTCTTTGTACCCGAGTCCGAGTACGTCTTCTTTCAAAATAATTTCCATTGTTTTATTCTGTCTCCGTTAGGGTTATTCTTACTTGGTCATATTATCCGTTACGTATGGAAGCAACGCAAGGTGACGAGCACGCTTTACGGCTTGTGCCACACGACGCTGGAACTTGAGTGAGGTCCCCGTGATACGGCGAGGTAGGATCTTACCCTGCTCGTTGAGGAACTTCTTCAAAAACTCTGCGTCCTTGTAGTCGACGTACTTAATGCCTAACTTCTTAAAGCGGCAATACTTCTTCTTGCTCTTATCTACTGATAGTGGAGTAAGATAGCGGATTTCTGTTGCTGCAGCCATGTCTTAGTTTGCGTTTGATTGTGACTTACGATTTCTTCTCTTAGTAGCGTATTCCACGGCGAACTTGTCCTGACGGAAGGTGAGGAAGCGTAGTACGGCTTCGTCACGACGGAAGGCTGTCTCTAGAACGGCAATTACCTCTGGATTAGCCTTAAACTCTACTAGGTTGTAGAAGCCTGTAGACTTCTTCTGAATGGGGTAAGCAAGTTTCTTTAGACCCCAATTTTCGTGGTTCACGATCTCTGCACCATTGGCTTGCAAGACCCCAACGAACTTGTCTACCGCTTCCTTCATCTGAACTTCAGATAAAACGGGAGTAAGGATGAAAACGGTTTCGTAGTTGTTCATAACTCGTTAATTAATACTATTGTTTGTTTTTGATAACGGCGACAAAGATACGATTTTTCAGTGAATTAACAAGTACTCGGTAAGTTTTTTATCGCCGACCTCATTTGTATATCCCCTACACCTCGATGCCTAATATCTGCATCGTGAGCGAACAGCACTCTGCACAGAGATCTAGGGCTCCCCATTAGTCTCAAGACGATAGCCCGCCCCTCTAGGGAGTACTTAGGATAAAAGACACAAGATCCTTGAGGATCTCTCCACCGCCGATATTGCCATCGACGCCCTTGCTATAAGCGTCACTCATACGTATCTCCCTAATGATATTATAGACCTGTACTGCACTATAATTGCGACTCGCCTCGGCATAATCCCTTGCCATATAGGGAGCAATGCCCAGACCACTAGCGAGGCTACGCTCGTCACGCTGGGGGAGGTAGTAAGCACCCATAAGTTGGGAGAAAAAGTTGAAGAGCACTGGCAGTGTCATCTGTATAGGGTAAGTCTTCTCATTAGACGCAAAGTAGTAGGCAATCCGGAAAGCCTTGGCAGCGTCCCGACGAATAAGTGCGTTGAGCAACTCAAAGTTATTGTACTCTCGACTGATGCCCACGTGTTGTTCGATCAGTTCGGGTGTTACTTTCCCGCCATTGGCTCCTA
>JBHAFI010000147.1:0-33525 GCA_041856045.1 Porphyromonas sp.
CGAGGAGACATGGAAGAAGCCGAACGCTTAGTGCATGCCTATGCGAAATCGATGGGGTATTCACCATCGGAAGACTATCAAGATGCTCACGTTGCTCCTGTAGCACAGATAGATGCGGAGGATTTTACTAATCTAGAAGCATTGGAAGGGCTCAATGATGATGGTTATGATATAAACCTTTATGGCATTGCTCATGGTATACAAAATGTACCAGATGATTATTTCAGCCCATTAGGAGCAAAGCGTTATATGTATGACACTAGAGAGGGTCGCGAGTCTTACGCAAACCTTATGCCAGTAATACGTTCAATTCAGAGCCAAATGCGAGAATATGGGGAAGTAATCAATATCCCTAAGATTGTTGTATATCGAGCCGTCCCTAATGAAGTCAAGGAGGGGGCTCTACAAAGTGGAGGACAATGGGTAAGCCCCTCTAAGTCTTATGCTGAGGCTCATGGGAACGCACGATTTGGAGATGGAGCATTCCGCATTATAGAGGAAGAGGTTTCAGCAGAGAACCTTTGGTGGGACAACAACGACATAAACGAGTGGGGCTTTGATGACGGGAAGACATACGGGTATAAAAACACGAAGAACAGTCGTAAATTATACGATATTGTTACCTATGATGATCAAGGTCGTGTTATACCTTTGTCTCATAGATTTGATGAAGGGAAGTCCGATGCTAGATATCGCAGGGGGCAGACACCAGATCGTAGAGGAAAGGATAGTTCCCGTGCTATAGCAGAGCGAGCAGAGGAACTGGGACGAGAACTAGGCGTTGCTGTGCGAATTGTGAGTGATAAGCGTACACTACCTAAGCGTCAGCAGGGCGTTATGGGTTGGTTTGACCCTAGGAGCGGAGAAGTGGTGGTTGTATTGGAGAACCATCGCAGTGTGTCTGATGTGGAGGCTACGATATATCACGAGGTAATAGGACATAAAGGGTTGCGAGAACTTGTAGGCGAGGAAGTGTTTGAAACATTCTTGCACGATCTATATAAGTCGCTACCGCAAGATGTACAAAGTCGTATCTCTATGCGTTTTGCTGGAGGTGGAGTCCGAAGCCTATCAGAGTCTATCGAGGAGTATCTAGCGGAGTTTGCAGAGCGAGGGTTCGACAAAGAACGTAGCCTCTGGCGTAAGATAGTAGATAAGGTTCGCGAATTAGTGCGTAATTACATAAAACCTAATCTCTTAGTTACGGAAAACGATATACGCTACTTGCTATGGAAAGCCTACCATCAACGTAAGCGATCTGCTAACAGTCAATACTCACACATAGCAGAGGCACTAGCCCTCGGAGAGGATATTGCGAAGCGTAATGATTTGGGGATAACTCTCCAAGATAGAACCCTCGAAAACATAAACGAACAGTTTAATGAGATCCTTTTGGGGCTAACCGAGGAGAATAAAGACAAAGTAGTACTATCTCTCGGTATGCCTAGCCTTATCTTGCAGAGTGCAGGCGTTTCACCAAAGCCTATGAAACTCTATGGTAACAAGGTCATCAAGAAAATGAAGAAGCACGGCTTTGTCTTGAGTGACCTTGTAGACCTACCTCGTGCTGTTGCTAACCCCGTTGCAGTGTTTAATAATATCGGTAGGGAGGGTAATCGCTCAATCCTAACAGAACTACGCACGACACAGGGCAATATCCTTGTGACAATTGACTTGGGTAAAGATGCAGATATTGATTTTAATGTTATTTCCTCAGTCTTTGGGAAGGGCTATCCTAACCTTGTCGATTGGATCAATAAGGGCTACATTAGTTACATAAACAAAGAAAAAGCCCGTAAGTTTCTGTTACACGACTCCGCACCAATTGCGGACGCATCAGCAAACAACGGACTTGTTTCTGCTACAAAGGTAATAGAAAACTTTGAGAACCCAAGTATAGAACAAGGAAATAGGTATCGTAGAAACGAACAGAGCATCAAGCAAGCAAAGGCTGTCGACTACCTATATCTTCTTGAGTCGGAGGGTAAGTATATCGAAACAGGTCAATCAAGAGTAGATGAGGATTATGATGAAGGAGAGGCGGAGAGAGAGCAAAGGCTTGTACTTCGTCCTAAGTATGAGGTGAGAGAATATACCGATGAGGGATATGATGCGACCATAGAGGAATATGAACATATTGAAGATGCCGAGAAAGCACTACGAGACCGCCATCGCCCAGAAACAGATCGTGAATACTCTGAACCATATAGAGAACTCACCATTGCCTTTGAACCGCTGTGGTTGAACCTCAATAACGAAGAAGTCGAGAGCGATGATACTTTTCTGTATGATGAAATGGAATATGCAGGGTATGAATTGCCGGAGTCATTGCTTGACTTAGACTATGGCGTACTTGGAGAGTACCACTTTGATAGTGTCTCGGAGGAGAAAGACCAAAAAGAGTCTGCAATAATCGAAGGGCTTAATGATATGCTTGTGGAGGCTCTATCTCACGTGGAAGAAGATCTTGATGGTCGCCCGATACGAATAGACGCAAGCCGAGCATTCACACAAAAGTACAGCAGTATAGAGTTTTATGACAAGGAAACAGACACATTAGTAGGTCGTATACAACTACGTCTATCTGACCATAGTTACAATCCAGCCAACAATGACGAGAGTGCGAGAGATGGAAACTTCATCTCTGTTGTCTTGACGGATAACGACCCGACATATAATAAGTTCTCAGGTCGCTACAATCTATACTACAACTATGAGAACAGCACCAGCGACATTGTTGCCGATGTTGTAGATCGCGTGTATAGTATTATCAACGAGTGGGAATTTGATGATGGACGCATTCGCTATCGCAGGGGAGATGCTCCGAACGTAGAAGCACAGATGGGGGTGCCTGGCAGTGCAAGAGCCGAGTACGAGTATAAGGTACGACACTTCGGCGATGAAAACCGCAAGGGCGAAGAGAATTACTTTGGGAACTTTGAGGAACGTATCATTGAGGGCTATGTCGATTATATGCGTGCTCCAAAGATATTTATGGGTGCTGTTCTTAAAGAAGACGGAGGAGAGTTGCAGGAGTTTGAGGACTTCTACACCGCAGAAAACCACCTATCCAGCAGAAACCAAGGTGAGGCATCTGCTTACAAGAGAGACCATATCGACCCATTACTAGAGCAGATTGCTACCATCGTAAGTGGCGGTGTTAGTTACGAGGATATAAAGTCCTACCTCATCGCTAAACACGGCTTGGAGCGTAACGAATACATGAGCCGAAATACAGCAGAACTTAAGGCAACACAAAGTGGTAAGACCTTTGATGGTGAATATACTTTGGAGGATTATTCTGGTCTTGTCGCATTGACTCAAAGCGAGGACCACTTTACGGAACTTGCGGAAGAGATGGTACGTGAGTTTGAAGATAAGGTAGGTAGCGAGGTTGTTGATGAGTTGTGGGGACTTATCCGATCGGCAACAAGAGCAAGCCTACGAAAAGGGGTGTTGTCGCATATTATTTCCAATGAACAGTCTGAAGAGTGGCAGAGTATGTACCAATACTATGTCCCCCTAAGAGGCTGGTCTGAGGAAAAGACTGCGGAGGAGATGTGGAACTACAAGAATATAGGGAATAGTAACTCGGGGAATGTCCTCAACAAGAAGACAGACGGGCGAAAAAGCCTAGCCGATGACCCCATAGCACAAATCGCCTTTATGGGTGAGGGGGTGATACGACAAGGGAACCGTAACCTTGTCAAGAATATGTTCTTGAACTTTGTGTTGAACCACCCGACCGACTTGGCTACCGTTAGCCGTACGTGGTATGTCCAGCAAGATGATGGCTCTTGGCTCAAGGAGGCTCCTAACTTTGACGGTGCACAGAGCGAAGCAGAGCGTGCCGAGATTGCTAATGATTTTGAGGAACGTATGAAGCAACTGCAGAAGGAAAAGAAAGCAAGGAGACGTCCACCCAAAGGTGGTGAGCCTATAAAGGTAGATGCACGTATAAGCCCCTCCGAACTAAAACAACACGCAATACATGTACTGCGTGGAGGTGAGGAGTATATCATCTACATAAATGGTAATCCTAGAGTGGCACAAGCCATCAACGGATTACTTGATGAAGTGGATAATGATAAATGGTTCTCAAAATTCAACAACTATGTTGCTCAAACGCTTACCAGCAAAAACCCAACGTTTATCCTCAAGAATGGGGTGATGGACACTATTGGAGCAACTGTTGCTTTGTCAATAAAGGAAGATGCTACCTATGTAAAAAACTTTGCAAGTTTGGTCAAGAACCCCATTCAGACTGCTCGGCTAATCCGTAAATTCAATGCAGGGACATTGGATATGGATAACGAGTTGGAACGCTACTTTGATGAGTTTATCCGCTATGGAGGAGAGACGGGGCATACTCAAATCCACAGCGTACGCGACTACAAGAATGAGATTGCACGCTTCCTCAAGAAGCAGACCCCAGCACAAAATATCCGACAAGCACTAGGTCGTCCTACTGCCACTGCCCTTCGTTGGGTAGGTGACGGTATAGAGTTTGCCAACCGGACAGCCGAAGTAAACACGCGATTTGCCACATACGTTGCTAGCCGTAAGGCTGGGCGTAGCGTACAGAGAAGTGTACACGATGCGAAAGAGGTAACCGTAAACTTCAACCGTAAGGGTACTGGAGGTATTGGGGCAAAGTATTTACGCTATGCGTATATCTTCCTCAACGCAAGTATACAGTCGATGAGACAGTTGAAGGAGTTGCGTGATGCCAACCCTAAGCGTTTCTATGCGTTTGTAACAGGCATTACAACCCTTGGGGTTACTCTCCCTCTTGCTAACCTCTTCTTGATGGCATTACTCAGTGACGATGACGATATTGAGGAGAAGTACTGGGCAATGAATGAGTACACGAGAAGAAGCAATCTACTCTTCTATGTTGGGAACGGAAACTTCGTGAAGATACCGTTGCCTCCTCAGTTCCGTCCACTATATGGTGCTGGAGAGAATATCTTTAGTTTTGCTATGGGTCGACAGAATTTTGGAGATACGCTGAAGAATATCGCTGGTGGGCTCAGTGATCTATCGCCAGTAGACCCTGCTGGGGGTAATGGTGGTAATGTCTTGATCAACTTATTGCCGAGTCACACTCAGCCTATTGCTCAACTGACTCATAACGTCAACTATTTTGGTCAGCCTATATGGAGAGAAACAGATTATAACAGCGAGATGCCCGAATGGACAAAGGCAAAAGATGCTAATCCTTATCTTGTCGATTTCACAAAATTCCTCAACGCATTATCGGGCGGTGATGATTATACAAGTGGTAAAATTGACTTCAATCCAGAGGTGATCGAGCATCTTATTGAGGGGTATACGGGTGGTACAGGTCGGTTTGTTAATCAAGTGGTGCGTACAACAATGATGCCTTTTGATGAAGACCAGCGAGATCTGCGTAATATCCCCTTTGCAGGAACGTTCTTGGGGACTAGCCCCTATGGAGAGGCAGGTCGTCTATCCTCGCAATACTGGGAACTGCGTGCCCAGTTTGAGGAGATAGAACGTATAGAACGTGAATACAAAAAGGCAATAAAAAACGGAGATAAGGAAGAGCGTGCAACCTTTAAGGAACACCTACGAACGCTCCGCAATAGTCCCGAGTACCAAGTGTACCGACAGAAAACTCGGAACGTGGATACTATCTACCAACTCTACAAGAAGAGGAAGAAGACAGAAGACCCACAGAAGCAGGACAGCATTGCAAAGAAAATGCAAGACCTAGAGCGTAAGACCGTAGAGGGAGGTATGCGACTGCGAGAATATATGGATTAACCTCCTACTTAACATAGATACAAGCCCCTGACAGAGATTGAAGTCTTTGTCGGGGGCTTGTTAATAGATATAGTGAAAGGGCAAATATGGAGGTCTACATTTGCAAGAAAACCAATCCCTTAACTATGAAGAAAGAGACTAGGCAGAAGTTAATACCTCTTAGCCGTATCAAATCTAAGGAGGCGGAAGCACTCGACAGCCTTAAGCAGATACACAAGACGGGGGACAAGAAAGCCCTCGATGTGTTGCTTGAGGCTCAGAGATATTGGCAGGCGATGAGTCGCTTCCGCGAGAAGCGAGAACGATACAAGCGATATAACTACGGCGATCAGTGGGGCGATATGATTACTGTTGATGGCAAGCGAATGAGCGAAGAGCAGTATATCATCTCCCAAGGGAATATCCCCCTAAGCAATAATCTCATTCGTAGGCTCGTCAATCAAGTCATTGGCGTCTATCGCTCGCAGAGCAAAGAGCCTACTTGTATTGCCCGAGATAGAGATGAGCAACAACTAGGGGAGACGATGACTACGGTACTACAATGCAATATGCAAATGAACCGTATGAACGACCTCCTAGCCCGCAGTATGGAGGAGTTCCTCATCTCGGGACTAGTTGTACACCGCAAAGACTATGGCTGGCGTAACGAGAAGCAAGATTGCTGGACGGACTATGTAAACCCTAGCAACGTGTTTATCGACAACAATATGCGTGACTTCAGAGGTTGGGACTTGTCGTGCATAGGGGAGATACACGATATTAGCCTTGACGCTCTATTGACAACCTTTGGGCATAGTCCCGAGGAATGTCATCGCCTTAAAGAAATATACCGAATAGCAGGAGATAAGCAGATGGTACACACAAGCCTTGCTATGCTATTCGGAGAGGACAATAGTTGGCGAGGTAGCAGTTTCTATTACCCCGGTAGCCCCAACTTATGCCGTGTAATTGAGGTATGGAAGAAAGAGACCAAAGGGCGTATCCGTTGTCACGACTACCTCAATGGTGATGTCTATAAGATCGAGGTGGAGGACTACGCAAGTCTTGTCGAGGCAGAGAACCAAGGGCGACTAGAACAAGGGCTATCGTCAGGACTCACCGAGGAGGAGATACCTCTTATCAAGACTAAGTGGTTTCTCGATAGTTATTGGTACTACTACTTCCTCAGTCCCTTTGGGGATATTCTCAGCGAGGGCGAGACACCCTACGAGCATAAGAGCCACCCCTATGTCTTTAAGGCTTATCCTTTTATTGATGGCGAGATACGCCCGTTTGTGTCGAATGTCATCGACCAACAGAGGTATGTAAACCGCCTCATCACACTACACGACTGGATTATGCGTTCGTCGGCAAAGGGTGTCTTGCTCTTCCCTACGGACTGTCTACCCGAGGGCGTTAGTCTAGACCAAATAGCGGACAACTGGGCAAGGTTTAATAGCGTCATCGCCATCAGTGCAAAGCCCGGTGTCGCCCTACCCCAACAAATCAGCAGTAACTCCACGAATATCGGCATTGGCGAACTCCTCAACTTGCAGATGAAACTATTTGAGGACGTTAGCGGTATTCACGGGGCATTGCAGGGTAAGCCGGGTCACGCACATATGTCGGCAAGTCTGTACAGCCAGCAAGTACAGAATGCTACGACAAGTCTTATTGATATACTCGATACGTTCAGCAGTTTTGTACAGGACGGAGCCTATAAGGACGTAAAGAACATACAGCAGTTCTATGATAAGAAACGCATCTTTAATATCGCAGGCAAGCGTGCTAGTCGTATCGAATACGACCCCAAGAAGATACGCGATGTAGAGTTTGACCTCTCTATCGTTGAGGGAGCATCATCACCTGCGTATCGTCAAGTGGCTAACGACTTCTTGCTACAAATATGGCAAGCACAGCAGATTAGCCTAGAGCAATTGCTCGAACACGGAGACTTCCCCTTTGCCGACGAACTATTACAAAGTATCAAGAGCCAGCGAGAGGAAGCGGAGCAAGCACAAGCAGGAGGACAGCAGATGGCAGGAGTTATGCCCACCAATACAGGGCTTAACCCCACCCCTGCTCTACTAGAACAATATATGGGAATGAACGGACAGCAAGCGACAGCATAATGAAGAAGATAGCACTATTACTATGTATAGCCCTAGGGCTTACGCTCGCATCTTGTAAAATCAAGAAAGCCGTAGATGAGCAAGAGCAAGCCGTACACCTCGATAGCCTAACGCATCTAATAGGCATACAGACGGAGCGACTTACTACTCGTCTAGATAGCGTCTATATCGTACGAGAGCGTTTCGACACCCTTGGTCGCCTCCTAGAGCGAGAGCAAGTGAGCAGTATCGGTCGAGGACGTGTGGAGCAGAGAGCGACTATCCACGACAGCACCCACTTCGTCCGTAAGGATAGTATCACCAAGCGAGTGCATAAACGTAATGAGCATTCGCCCAAAAGTCTAGGGACTATGCTTGTGCCGTGGTGGGTACTTGTCATCGGGGCTATTGTTGTAGGGATATTCGTCAGTGTGCGTTACCTAAGAATAAAGTTATGATAGCAGTAGAATTATTGATACGAAAGAGTGAGGTCTACGACGAGGTAGCCCTCACAACTGCCTATGTCGGCAAGAAGATGCTGAGTAAGGACGACCAAGGGGCTTATGAGCGGATATTCACAACCGATAGCGACCGCTTACAGTTGGAGCGTTTTTGGTCGGAAGCCTCATCGGAAGCGAGTAATTTGCTTAAGCCTTTTGTCGAGGATTTGTCGCTTCAGCCTGATAGCGATGGCGTAGACCTTAGTAGAGATTACCTCGTTCGCTTATCACTGCCACAAGGTTACGACCCGCAACTCAATACAAGTATGTCGAATAGTCTACATAGTTTCTTTGTTGAGATGCTTTGTGCTAAGTGGTTTCGTGTGGCGAATAAACCCGAGGCAGAGGAATACCACCGCTCGGCTCTCAAACAACTAGGGCAAGTAGAGGCAATACTCTACCACCGCAAGCGACCCAAGCGGAAACGGATAGACGCTAGCCATCAGCACCCTTAGAGGGTAGCCATTGCCACCTACAGTAGGTAGCCTCCGCAACCTGCCACAGGATAAGGGAAGCGACTTATTCGTTGTCTTTGTAACCTATAACCATAACTATAAAATCTTAATTATTATGCCCAAGAAAACTATTACCATTACCCTGCACGTGAGCGAACTTATCTACGACATTCAGTCGAATACGCATCTTACGGCAGACAGTAAGCAAGAACGTAGTCCCGAGCAGATTGCCACAATGAAAGCCAACGATGACGAGGAGAGCCTCAACAGACTGATGCGTAGTATTGGCAACGCCTACGCAAGCATAAAAAACCAACTCTCTGAATATATCGGGAAAGAGCAAAGGATCGGTGATAATATCCAACTTGACCCAGAGGGGACGATTAGTCTTAATATTAATAAGCTTCCCAGCAACTATAACGAGGCAGTAACGGACACCATCGCTAGTGCTGCACATCAGTACATCGTAAACATCTCACTGATGGATTGGTTTCTGATAACTAGTCCTAGTGATGCAGGGGAATATAGCAAGTTGGCAGAATTAGCCATTCGGGAAATACGCTCCGCCATCAACAAACGCGTACGCCCCGAGAGAAAGCCTGTCAGTAAGTCGTAGTACGGTATGAAGAAGATTACCATAGAGCATATCCGCGAGGAACTCCTCTACGACATCAAGAACCTCGCCTTTGTCGAGGGCGATGTGATGAGGACAGAGGACGAACACGCACGCCACCAAGTGATGGACGTAGGAGAAGATGGCAACATAGACGCAGTAACACGCTGGTTGGACTTAGCCCACAGCGAATGCGTCGAGGCTCTATATGCCTACTCCAAGCGAGAGGTAGTCCCGGGCAATAGTAGTGATGATACGCTTCACGAAACGATACGTTACTCGCTCGAGATGAATGTCCCCGATACATTCAGTGAGACTACACAGACCTATCTAACGAGACTTATTCACGAGTTTATGGTCTATCGCGTACTCTTCTCGTGGTTTATGATCAGTTACCCAGAGAAAGCCTCCGCACACAAAGCCCGAGGAGATGAACTCCTAGATAAAATCAAATCAGCAAAGGCTCGAATGCCTCCTATCACGTACCGCAAAAGCCACCCTTGGTAGCCACTTATGCACGTAGAGGAAATCCTTAAAGAGAATGCCAAACGCAAGGCAAGCCTCACGGCTCCCTACAATCCTGTCGTAGGACTAGGGAGTTGTGGGGATCGCTTTGTACTATCCGTTAAGGGTTATCCTATCGAAGAACAATATCTACCAGTGGCTATGGCAGATATTCCCATAATCAAGAGCCTAAAAAAAGTCGGGAGCCTAGACGTATTTATCCGAGAGGTACTTGAAGAAACGCCTAGTGATGAACTGCGAGATCTTGTAGTCGAGACCTGCAATCGCCTTAGGATCGTCTATGACTTTGAGTATTGGTGTGCTACGCTAGCCTATATCAAGCCCAAAGGTGGAGGAGCAGATATTCTCTTCCACCTCAATCGCCCACAACGTAAACTGCTCGCCAAACTAGAGCGTATGCGTTGTGCAGGTAAGCCCATACGTCTTATTCTCCTCAAAGCCCGTCAGTGGGGAGGTAGCACTATGATCCAAATATATATGGCTTGGCTACAACTTGTACACCAAGTTGGCTTAAACTCCCTCATAGTAGGACACGTCAAAAGTGCCTCGACAGAGGTTAAGTCGATGTTTGAGCGTCTCATCAATAACTATCCTGTGGAGATGCTCTACGAACAAGGGGAGACATTCGCAAGCAACGAAGCGAAACTCGTAGGCGTCGGCACTGAGCAGAATATCAAGCGGATCCCACAACGACTGTGTAATATCAAGGTGGGAACTGCCGAGAGCCCCGACTCTGCACGTGGTGGGGACTATAACCTCGTCCACTGTACCGAAGTGGGGCTATGGAAAAAGACCGAAGGCAAGACCCCCGAGGATATTGTCCGCTCCGCCTGCTCTGGGGTCTTGCTTGCTCCCTATACGATGATTGTATACGAGAGTACAGCCAATGGTACAGGCAACTTCTTCCACAGAGAATATGAAGCAAGTCGCAAGGGGGAGAGCCAATTTGACTCTCTGTTTGTAGCTTGGTTTGAGATCGAGCAGTATGCTATGCCCTTTGAGAGCGATGAGGCAGAGCGAGCGTTCGCTCGTAAACTATACGAAGGACGCCAGCAAGATGTGTCGCACAGTAAGCGTAGAGAGTGTGGCAAATATCTGTGGTGGCTGTGGGAGCGAGGAGCCACTCTCGAGGCTATCCAGTGGTATATAGCAGAGCGTAGCAAATACAACGATCACGGTGATATGGCTAGCGAATACCCATCGGACGACATAGAAGCATTCACACACTCTGGAGATAAGATATTTGATAAGTACCAAGTAGAGGCATTCCGAAAAACTTGTATCCCCCCAAGGTATATAGGCGAGGTGCAGGGGAAGTCGGATAGAGGCAAAGAACAACTTGAAGATGTTCGCTTTATCGTAGACACACAAGGTGCTTTATACGTATGGTCTATGCCCGAGATAGACGACGAAGAGAAGATTACCGACAGGTATCTTGTCGTCGTGGATATAGGAGGGCGAAGTAGTAAGAGTGACTACTCGGTTATTGTAGTCTTTGATAGGCTCCCCTTGATAGATGGGGGGAAGCCTGTTGTCGTGGCTCAGTGGTATGGTCATATAGATATGGACTTACTTGCGTGGAAGTCGGCACAGATAGCCCGTCTATATGATGATGCACTGCTCGTTATTGAGAGTAACACTCTTGAAACAAAAGACCGAGAGCGGTATGTCGATGGCGATCAGTCTATTTATATCCTCGAGCAAATACGAGAACATTACGACAGGCTATATGCACGCAAGCAGACAGCAGATGAGATTGTCGCAAAAGCCCCATTGCGATATGGCTTCCACACGAATATCAGCACTAAGCCTATGGTCATTGCTACACTAACACGAGTCCTGCGTGAGGGTCTGTATGTAGAGCGTGACGAGAGATGTCTTGATGAGTACCTCTGCTACGAACGAAAGCCCAACGGAAGTATGGGAGCAATAAGCGGACAACACGATGACCTCTTAATGACGCGAGCAATAGGTTTACATATCTGTTATCACGAGATGGCTCTACCTCGCATAGTCCCTAAAGAGCAGAGATTGCTCGACAGGCATAAGACCCGCTACGCAGGTATGGCAACGATTTAAGAGAGTCTAAATATCATAAATCTTGTATTTGTAAATAGATATAATACAGAGGCTATAGCCTCTCTCTACTTTTGCCTATGTAACAAAAATACATAGGCTATGAATAAAGAAGACGCATTAACAAAGAGTAAACTTGATTTACTCCGAGAACGGCTGAAAGGCAGGTATCCAGATGATGATCTGGACGATGATGAAGCGTTCTATGGAAAGATTGGAGATGACTATGATGAGTTCGAGAGAGAACTCTCAACACATCGTGAGCAAGCCCAATCCCTTAGCGATATGTTTGCTAGCGACCCAAGGACAGCAAACTTCCTCCAAGATTGGAGGCAAGGGGAAGATCCTATCGTTGCTCTTGTCCGTAGGTTTGGCGAGGACGTAATCCGTGAAGTCCTTGATAACCCAGAAAACGCAGACAAACTAGCAGAAGCAAATAAGGAATATCTCTCAAGACTATCTCAAAATAAAGACCTCGAAACTCAATACGAGGTGAACATCACCAATAGTTTCAAGGAAATCGAAGAGATGCAAGCACAAGAGGGATTATCTGATGATGACCTTGAAGAGGCCTTATCCTTCTTGTCGCAAATGAGTTCTAATCTCATCCTTGGCAAGATTAGTCCCGACAATATCCGTATGGTACTCAAGGCACTGCGACACGATGATAACGTCGCCACAGCACGTCACGAGGGGACCATAGAGGGACGAAATACAAAGATTAGCGAACAACTCCGTAAGCCCCAAGAGGGCGATGGTGTGCCTCATCTAAGCAGCGCTCCTGTATCTGTTCCACGAGAACAGAAGCGTATGACCGTCTTTGATAGAGCAAGACTTGCTCAATAACAAACCTACTAAACCAAAACTAAAAAACTATAAATCTATGGCAGAAAAAGTAACGCCCCCTGTAGAGGGGCAGACCGTATCAGTTGTAACGGGGAACCTTGAGCCTGCATCTGGCAGTGCTGGGCTAAACACACAATTAGGAGGAAGTCCTACAACCGTTAGTGCTATTGCTAGTGCAACAGGTGGGATTGATGCTGGAAACCTTATCGTCCCAGACATTGACCAAGAACTCTTTCAGTTTGAAGGAGAGGAGACCCTCATTATGAGCCTTATGCTTCAAGCTAAAAGTGTTTCTGTAAATAGCCCAGAGGTAAAACATTTTGTAGTTGATGAGCAGAAGCCTATTCTGTATACCAACAACAAGATTGATGCGAACCCGGGAGCCAAAGTCGCTGTATTACCTCTAGATGGTAATGATCAAAAGTTGGCACAAGCCCATACTACACTTTTATTCCCGGATGTAGATGGTTATACTCCTGACGGAAGTCGTGTTACTCCGGGGAAGCCTCTAATGGTACTTGTGGTTGGTCACGATCCAACAAAGAACCCTCTCATTGTACCGATGAATGGACCTCGCTCTAAACCAACAGACGAAGAGTGTACAATCCCTGCAATCCCTGCAGGAAGTAAGATTGTAATCTTATCTACTGCTCTCAGCGAGACTCAGAAAGAAGTTGCTCCTGACGCAGTTGTTCCTCAAGAGCGTACCATTTACCTACAAAAGAGGGGAATGACCTCAATTGTGAGTAACTATTTTGAATCACAAAAAAAGCGTATCCCATTTACAGAGGCTATCATCGCTGAACAGCAGATCCGTAACTTCAAGCGTAAGGGTAACCGCACACTCCTTGCGGGACGTATGGGGAAGATTAAAATTGATGCCGGGAAAATGGGGGCACAACTTCTCTACACAACAGAAGGAGTACGTTGGCAAGTTCCCAAGGAGTTTAACAGGAGTAAGAGTAAATGGACTTATGAAGAGTTTATTGCTCTTGCTAAGATGTTTTTCACTGGAGAAGATGTCCCCAACAAGGCGCTACTCCTCTGTGGGAAAAATGTACTTGAAGGCATACAATCTATTGATTTCTCTGGGGACAAGAAAGTGTCTATGGAGAATATCAAGAATGAGTTTGGGTGGTCTATCGCACGCATCAACACTGCATTCGGAGCCATTGATATAAAGAGAGAGCCTGCCTTTGATGCCGTTGGTTGGGAAAACTCAGCCCTCCTCTTTGACTATAGTCGTATTGTTCACTACGTCCTTAAGAGCGAAACTGAGTATAAGGACGATGTAGAAGGACACGAAGCCAAGAGTGAAAGTACGATCGTATGGGACGGACTGGCACTCAAGGGGACCTGCCACATTTGGATCAATGGAGAAGGCACCGAGGAAGTTGCTGACGGTGCGATTACATTCACGACTTGGGATAAGGCAACAGCCCCACAATCTCCTAAGGAAAAGATGGTTTACTACCTCCTCGCAGATTGTCCCGGCATCAACACGGCTGCAAGGAGTGGTCAGATGTGGCTGTACAAAGACAGTGCTTGGAAAGAGTTTGAAGGTCTAATTGATGCAAGTGGTAAGTAATGAAAAGAGGATTAGTTGTATATGGTGTCGATGGGATAATGGAATGGAATGCCGTTATACCTATCGGCGGAGCCAAGGTAAACGTCCCTTTTAAGTATGGGTCGTACAACGGCTATGGAACTTCTTCTGCATGTTACAGAACAGAAGATCCGTTCTTTCAACAAGTTATCGAGAATAGTAAGTTCTTTGCGACAGGTAAGATTTTTATCATTAAGGATTGCCGTATTGATGAAAACCTTATAGATGAGCAAGAGTCAGAAAGTGAGGAAAAGGAGATAGTCCTAAGCGAAGTTGAAGTCTCATCACGAGAAGATGCTAAGCAGTATCTGATGGATAACTTTGGATTTACAGCCAAAGCTCTGAAGAGCAAAGACAGCATTATTGCAGCAGCTAAGGCTAATGGTATCCTCTTTGTGGGTTGTGAAGAGTTGATGTAAAAGGTTGTTTTTGATATTGTTTGACGGCAGGGGGCTGTGGGTAAAGAGCCTATAGCCCCCTCTATTATTCTGAATGCATAATGGGGTATTATAATATAGATCGGCTTATTGTTGACGTGCGAACAACCCTAGATATAAATCCTACGGTTGGTTCCCTACTACCCAACAAGAACCCTAGCACACTATCTCTGAATGAACTTATTCGCTCCAAAATACAAGGAGCCATACAATGGGTAGTAAGAGAAGCCCCCTATCATAAACTAGGGAGTGGAAAGAGTTTCAAGGGGAGTATCGCTTGGGACGGACAGGTCGTAGGTGTTGGGAGCGGTCGTATAGCCCTTCCTCATAACTTCTTGAGGCTTGTCTGTTTTGAGATGAGTGATTGGCAAAGACCAGCGACAACACCTATTAGCGATGATGATCCAAGATATGCGATGCAGGTAAGTCGCTACCCGGGCATCAAGGGGAACCCACAGAGTCCCGTTGTCGCCATTATAAACGAGCCAATAGGATTGGTGTTGCAATTCTTCTCGTGTGAAGCAGGCGAAAGGGTCTTTATCAAGAAAGCCAACTATATCCCCCTACCACAAATACTCGCCCAAGACCACGAGGTAGAGATCCCTGACAAGTTATATCAAGCAGTACTATACCATATCGCCTACCTCACCTCTGTAAGCCTTGGAGATAATGATAAAGCAGGCATATTCCTCAACATTAGTAAAGAATACTTACAATGATGGACTTAAAAAACTTAGGTAATTATAATAGCCTACAAGATCTTTGGGAGCAACACCCCGAGGGTGGACACGAAGGCGACTATGTCTATATCAAAGACGTCAAGCATCGCTGGGATAAGTTCGACCGAATATGGCTAAGTGCAGCAACCTACACCGAGAGCGATGGTCGTATGGTGGATAGCGTATATAACGATATGCACGTACACGGAGATATGCACGTTGGAGGTACACTGTACACTAAAGATGTGCAGAGTAGTAATTGTGGGTTATTCGCTACCGAGTCCCTCCTCAAGGCTCGTATCCCCTCGCCTAGAAGCGGGTATTTTGCTTTGGTGGGAGATACGGACACTGCAATCTTATACACTTGCAATGTTGCTGGGGTATGGGAAGCGACAGACACAAGTGTATCTATTAATGCTATAAGTGTAGATGTCGATGCTATCAATCAAAAAATAGAAGATAAGGTACGGCAAGCACAAGAGAGCCTACAAGTCGAGAACGATCGTATTGAACGAAAAGCCGACGAAGCCCTTAATCGCCTTGAGTTCACGGCAGAAGAGCAAGCCAAGGTTGCCAAGATCAAGACTGATGGAGAAGCGGGCGAATACCTCGGTGCTGATGGCAACTACCACGCCCTGCCCGAGGCACCCGAAGCCCCAAGCTATACGCTAAGCGTGGGCGAGGGTAGTAGCCGAGGCTCGAAAAAGATCACCCTGCACGGCGGTGAGCAAGACTCCTCTGTGGAGATCAAGGCTGGCGGTGGTGGAGGTTTCCTTAACCTAACGAAGGAAGTACCCCTCGCGAGTGGCTACTATACCCTCACAACCGCCCTGCAAGCCCTACGCTCGCTCGGCATCACCGGCAGTGCACGTGCCGGGCTAATCATCACCTTTGAGGTGAGCGATGGTAAGTGGGAAGACTACCGCTTCGTGGGAAATCCTACCAGCGACGAAGCCTTTGCTTCAAGCCCTATGTGGGTGCGTTATGCCCCCGAGGTGGATACTCAAAAGATCCAAGAACTCATCGACAACAGCCAGCAACGCATAGAGGTGGCTGAGAGCGTCGATGAGAGCGACCGCCCTGTCGCCAGCCGTGCCGTACGTGCCGAGATCGAAAGCGTCAAAAACATTACCCTCGACGCTGATACAGAACTAACAGAGGAGGGCACCAAGGTTACCCTCACCCAAGAGGGGAGAACCGTTACAGAGTTCACCGTGGCAGGTGGTGGCGGTGGTGCCACGACACAAGCCACAAGGGCTGTTGTCCTCGCTACCCTTAGCCATAAGCGTATCAAATTAGGCGACAAAGTAAGCCTTACTTACGGCTTCACCCACTACGTAGATGGCGAGGAAGATGGTACGGGGGCGAGTCTTACTCTGGAGGTACGCAAGGGTATATCACTTGTTATCGCTGAACCTCTCGGGCAAGTACCCTCGGGGGCTGTGCTGAGCCTTGACCTATCGAAATACATTACCTCGGCAGATGCTTACATCGTCAGCATCGTTGCTCGCTACGAGTACGAGGGGGAAGTCAAAACACGACGCACGACGACACAATTGTCTGTCGTGAGTCTCGCGATCGAGCTATACAACCTCCCCGAGGTAGAGGGCTACCTCTCGGCAGGGGGGTACAAGCCCAACGACCCAGCAAACCTCATCATCGCTGTCAAGGGTGGTGCAAAAGAGATCACCATGTACGTTGACAGCAACGAGGAGACTAAGGAGGTACGCACCCTCACGGGTAGCGGTGGTCGTCAGACATTCTCTATCTCCCCTCGTGTGCTATCTCCCGGCACACATAGCGTGCAATTCGTGGCGAGCATCGATGGGCTAAAGTCTAATAGTATCTACCTCGATGTACTTGTTGCCGGGGGTGACCAGCCCTTTGTGGGCTTGCTCTACAGCCGTGCCGATGGTGCTATCCTCTCGGCTGGGGAAACGCCTACTCTCCTTGCTCATCAGTACGAGGGCTTGTCGTGGCGATACATCGCCATCGGTACACAAGCCGGTGGTGTCGCCAGCCTCGAGGTCAATAGCCCCACGGGTAACTCGAGCATCGTCACCCCTCGCACCTATCAGCAATACAGCACTCGCCCGATGCGTCAAGGGGTGCAGGAATGGGCATATACCCTTGGCTCTGCCCGAAAGCCCTTTAAGGTAGAGGTCGTGCCTACCGCGATGCTGGGCATCGGCATCAAAGATGGTGCTATCCTCGAACTGACCGCCGAGGGGCGAAGCAATGTCGAGGCTAACCCTGCCACGTGGGGGCAAGGAAGCATAAGCAGCACCTTTACCGATGTCGACTTCGCCTCGTCGGGCTGGGCGGTAAGTGACACCCAAGTGTCGGTGCTTCGCCTTATCAATGGTGCAAAAGCCCTCATCGGATACAAGCCCTTTGAGCGTGATGCCAAGACAAGGGGGCTAACCCTCACCTTCGAGGCACGTATGACAAATGTCCGCCGTGCTGACGAGGCTGTTATCTCTTGCTTCGACACCGAGGCTGAGGGTGGCTTTGCGGGCTTCCTTATATCGCCCAGCAAGGTTAAGATGCCGACGGGCGGATATGTCGAATTTAGAGATGAGGAGGGGCAAAACATTAGGCGAGATCTAGGGCTAGAGATGCCCTACGCCCACGGCGAATTCTACTCGCTTACCCTTGTCGTTCACCCCGAGAGTGAGGAGAAAACCGTACGCCTTTACATCAATGGGGTACTCTCAAAAGCCGACACCTATCAAGATACGATCTTCGCCCAGCGTGTGGCACGAGGCATCTTGATAGATAGTGCTTCAGCAGATATAGAACTTCGCCACGTGCGTGCCTATGAAACAGCACTCACCGACGATGAGGTACTGACTAACTATATCACCGATCGCCCAACACTCGCAGAGATGGACGAACTACGCAAGCGTAATGACGTCCTTAGTGACACGACGGGTGACATCAGCCACGACAAACTAAGAAGTCGAGGAAAGGCGGTACTTACCATCACGATGGAGGGCGGTGTCGAGAAGTTGTGGGGGAAGTCTACTGATACCAAGACGAACTATAAGTTTGACGAGATTATTTTCCGCTCGCCCTTCGGAAAGGCTTACGACCTCAAGGTTACCGATGGGGCAATGCGTAGGCAAGGTACAAGTACCTCTACCTACCCCATCAAAAACCTAAGAATATACCTCAACCGAAAAGGCTTTGCGACAAAGGTCTATCGTAACGTTGGTGTAGGCGACGAGGACGTATGGGAGGAAGTGCCGGAAAAGACATACGTGATGCGTGATGGGGCAAAGCCTATGAAGGTGATCAACCTTAAGACCGACTATGCTGACAGCTCGATGTGTTACAACACCGGCACGGCTATCCTCCTTAACGACCACCTCGTGAAAAACAACCCTGCCCTCAAGAACAAGGGTATGCAAAGCGATGCTTCGGCACGTATGGCGATCGATGGTTTGCCCATCGACGTGTTCACCGCTGACAGCACTGAGGGCGATAAGAGGTATTGTGGGCAATTCCAACTGAACAACGATAAGAGTGGCAGTGGCTATCTCTTCGGACAGACAAAGGAAGATGGCAGTGAGATCGCCCTCGAGTTTATCAACAACATGAATGCTATCGGTAACTTCCATATCACCGGCAGTAGTGTTCGCTCGCAACTCGACAGCACCGGTGCTGAGGGCTTTGATGCCAGCCTCGAGTTCTTGTTTCCAGAGAAAGATTATACTTGGGAAACGGCACCCGAGAACATCAAGCAAGCGGTGGTTCGCCTATGGCAGTGGGTACACGATTGTACCCCTCAAGGGCTAGACCCAAGCACGATGACGGAAAGCGATGTTAAGCGTGCCTTCGTCTCGGAGAAATTCAAGCGAGAGGTCACTCAATACTTCGATGTCACCAACCTCACCATGTGGTGGGTGCTCACCGACTACCACCTCTCGGTCGACCAGCGTGTCAAAAATACCTTCTTCCGCACGTGGGGAGATGGCATTTGGTGGCTCACTTACTATGACGGTGACACTGCCTTCGGGAAGCGAAACGATGCCTTCTTGGCTTACGACTACAATGTAAACCGAGATACAAGGGACTTACAGCGTAGCAAGTTCGCCTTTGAGGGGCACAACTCTCGCCTTTGGTGCTTGGTGTTGGCGAACCTCGACGCTGAACTTAAGCAGTCAGCCAAGACGCTGAGAGCCACGCTCACCAACGAGGTGTACAAGCGTGTCTTCAACACTCAGATAATGGGCAATTGGTCAGAGCGTCAGTACAACAAGAGTGGCATATATAAGTACATCAAGCCTACCTATACAGACTACAACGGAGGGGGTGTGATGAACTATATCTTTGCCTTGAATGGCAATATGTATGCCTATCGAAATCAACTCATCGAGCGTCGCTTCTCTATGCTTGATGCCAAATACCTCGTTGGGCAATATGAGAGCGATGTCGTTGCCTGTTATATCGGCAAGGGCAACGTTGCGACACGTATCCTAGCCACGGCTGGTGATGAGTATTACTTTGCGTGGAAGACCCAAAACGGCAAACTCACCGAGCATCAAGGGGTGAAGACGGGCGAGATCGCCACCTTTAACTTCACCGGGGCAATATCGCAAAACGACCCTGTTCGATTGATCGGTGCCAGCCGTATGCGTAAAATAGACCTATCGACGACCGCACCCTATATGCAGGGGGCGTGGAACTTCAACGGGTGCAAGATGCTCGAGGAACTCGTTGCCTCGACAAATGCCGACAGCCCTACGCAATGGTACCCTCTCCTACGAGGCATCTCTAGCCTTAAGCGGATAGATCTCACCGGGCAAAAGGGTGTCACCGGCACGGAAGATGAACAAGCACGCACCTTTGACGTGAGCACCCATACGGGCTTGCAAGAACTCAAACTTAGAGGTACAAGCGTGCGAGCAGTGAAGTTCGGAGAGGGTAGTCTTATAAGCCTTGTCGAATTGCCTGCGACACTCACAAGCCTACGTCTTCGCTCACTGCCCAAACTATCGATGTCGGGCTTGCAACTCGAAGATTGGTCAAAGATCACAAGCCTAGAGTTAAGCAATTGCCCACAGATAGATTGGCGAATACTTCTCGAACGCTGTACGAATGTCGAGCGAATACGCATCGAGGGGGTAGACTTCTCCGATGACGGCACCCTCCTTAGACGCCTATCGAGCATCAAGGGCATAGACGTTGCCGGTGCTGGCGTGGACACCTGCGAACTCGTCGGCAAGTGCCAACTCACGCAGTACCTCGATGAGGAGTTGCTGAAAACCTTTACGAAGCACTTCGCCAGCCTCGAGATCAAGCAACCCGAGTGGACGATCCTCGAGATAGACGACAGCGTGGCAGACCCAGCCACAATCAAGAACCTCGACAATGACACGGGCTACGGCACAGGGCGTGCCTATGAGCCTAGCGGACATATAAACGCTATCCTCAACGCTCGCTTCCAATGTGTGGGTAAACTCACCGAGGGCAACGTGATGAAGATTTGCAAGTTGCACATCGATGACAGCACTCTCTTCTATGACGGCACAACGCCTGCCGACGTGCTATACGCCGATGGCGACACTTGGGTGTATGAGCCTGAGTATTGGTACAAGGGGGTAAACGACCTCGTAAAGGGGAAGAAGTATATCTGCTTCGCCAAGACAAAGCCATCGGATAGCCAAGCCAAGGTATTACAACTTAGTGACCTGCCGGTGATCGCTGGAAGTACCCTAAGCACGACACAAGGGCTAACGATTACCGAGTGTCTCACCAGACGAGTGAACACCTTTAACGTCTACGAGGTAGAGGTACAAGGCTATCGCAAGATACGAGTGCCCTTCACCTCGGGTGATGCCGTCACAAGAGAGGGTGGTGTGTTTGTCGATGAGGCTGGAAAGGTTATTAAGCGTGAGGCTTATAATAGTTTGCTCGGACACTTGGCAGGTATGTATCTCATCTTCGATATCCCCGAGGGGGCGAAGAAGTTCTATTGGCAGTTAGCCAAGGACACCCAGCTGTACGATGCCTTCGTAGTGCTAAGCACAACGGACAAAGTTATCGACCTTGAGCCTTATGCCGTACACCATCGAGAGCGTCTTGTCGGGGCTTATCAGGCTTTCTCTAGTGTAGGAAGTAACCCTACGGTAGGTAGTTTTTGGTCGAACGATATTGACACAACAAGGCATATATACAATCAGCCGATAGAATACTACAAGCGTATGTTTGGAAGTCGAGGCTTCCAAGTTTGCGACTACGACACGTACAAGTGCCTCGCTTGGTTGCTAATTGCCAAGTACGGGTCAAAGGGAGAAAATCCAACGGCTGGGGGCTCTCACTACCCCGGCTCTCACGCCCCCAACACGGGAATGAACGACCTGTTAGGAGATGTAGACGTTAGTACTTATTGGATAACTTCTAGGGGAGTACGAGTGACCCAATATACAGGTTGGTACAGCGGAAGTTCGACGAGGTACTCAGGGAGAGTTCTTGGCTATGCTCGCCTATTCAGCAATGGCGGAGAACTCACCTATGGTATGAACTACTCGCAATTCCCCAACCCCAAGCGAGAGTATGCCAATGCTCCCTACCTCTTCGGTACACTAGGTGTCGAGGGTAGAAGCCTGTCTACCTCGTATAAATCGTATGGAGGTGTGCTTAAGCACGCCTACCACGGCAGGTATTGCGACCTATTCTCCACAGATGCCGAAACGCCTAGTGGTGGTACGTACTATTGCTCTAAACAAGTTGTGTTGGGGAATGCCTATAAGGACAATTCAGATAGCACGGTGCTGGCTATCAGGGGAGCAGGAAGTGTGAACGGCTTTTGTTGCTACAACAAGGCTGCCGAAGGCTTTTTAGCGGATAATTATACAGCGAGGCAGATGTTTTACGGCACGATTGTAAATGTGACAGATATTCAGAGTTATAAGCAAATACCGATGAAATAATGGACACAAGTAAAGATTTTAGAGTGTACAAGGTAGAGGGGGGAGAGCCCCCTCTACTAGAACTCTTCAACAGATATAGCGATACATGGCTGTTGCGTTGGAAAGGGTTAGAAGATGATACGATTGTTGAGGCATTCGTCTATCCAAAGCCAACGATGGAGAGGATAAAAGAGGTCATTCTAGGCTGGCACAACCAGCAGATCAATGAGGCGATACTCTCCGGGCATAAATGGCGAGAGATGCCCGTGTGGCTCTCAAGCGAGAACCAGCAAAACTACAAGGCTAGTTTTGACCTTGCAATGCAGTTCAGCGGTCAAGGGGGTACTTTGCCACTTGTGTATAAGTTCGGCACCGAAATGGAGCCAATCTACCACAGATTTGAAACGCTCGAGGAGTTGAGAGATTTCTACCTCTCAACGGTGTCGTACGTCAAGGAGGTACTCGCCACCGGCTGGGAACGCAAGGATAGCATCGACTGGAGTGTTTACGAAGAAGCCCTCAAAGCCTATGAGTAAAAAGCACGAGAAAGCCTGCGGAGCAATGGACGGCTGGCTCTCGTGGATAAAGCCTCCGCACCACGAGTTCTTCAAGAATGCCTGCGTCCTGCACGATGAACTCTACCTCCTCGGAGGGAGCGAAGACGACCGCAAGCAAGCGGACATCAGACTTTATCAAGATATGGTCAAGCATTCGCTCAACTATTTCAAAGGTCGAAAGGTGGGCAGTCAAGCGTGGTTCTTAACCCTCGCCTATCTCTACTACCTCGCTGTACGCCTCTTCGGCAAGGGGCAATTCAATTACAAATAAACCTTAACCAAGATTATAAACCAAAACCTTAACTATTATGTACGAATTTCTCAATGATGCCATCGGCATTAAGCAGTTTGTTTTTGTGATGCTATTATGCCTCTTCGTCTACTTCGTAGTGTTAAGCGTTGTATTGCTTGACTTCTACAGTGGCATTAGACGTAGCCGTCGATTAGGCATTAGCCTTAAGAGTAATGGCTTCCGCAGGAGCATTAGGAAGTTCAATGATTACGTGAACTTTATGTTCGTCGCTACCCTTGTGGACTTCCTACTGTACGCTTTTATGCTGCACGAAGTACTGGGGACGCGAGGTGTCCCGTGGCTTACTCTGATCGGAGGGTTAGTCGCTATTGCTATTGAGATCAAAAGCATATTCGAGAATACCGATAGGAATGTGCAAAAAGACATAGCACTAGCGATAGACCACATAGCCGACCTCGCAAAGAATAGAGGCGATGCCGATAAGATACTGCGAGAACTCGCGAACAAGATGAGCGATAAGCCCGAGGGCAAAGAACCAACAACACCCGACTACCCTAATGACTAATAAGATGAAATACTTCACACTGTCCGAACTTACAAAGACGAACACTCGACTCGACAATACGCCTCCAGCCGAAGCAGTGCGTAGCCTTGAGACACTTGTCACGAAAGTTCTGGATCCGCTAAGAGAGGCGTATGGCGAACCTATCTACGTGAATAGTGGCTACCGCTCACCTGCCGTTAATCGTGCCGTGGGCGGAGCGAGGAATAGTCAGCACTGTAAGGGCGAAGCCGTGGACTTCCGATGTGCCGATATGGCGTGGTGCTTCCTATTCATCAAGAACTACCTCGACTTCGATCAACTGATCTGGGAGCGAGGGACGAAAGAACAGCCCCAATGGCTACACGTTTCTTACCGAGCAGACGGCAAGAACAGACGGCAAGTTTTGTTCATAGGAGTCAAGTCGTAAGGCGAGGAGTAATTACCCTTAAAGGGTAGCACTTGTCACCCTTAAAGGGTAGCCATCATTACCTACGGTAGGTAGTTTTAGCCCCCTATCCGTTATGAGCGGATAGGGGTATTCTTATAATTATCCTATCTTTGTGCTATCACTAAATCAAATAACAACATATAGCATTATGAAACGACTATTAGCCCTCCTATTCCTTAGTATATTCTGCGGATTAGGACTACTCGCCCAAGAGAAGCAAGATCTAGAACCCAAGTTGCTCGGCATTCCTCTCGGTATCACAAAGACGGAATTTGAGAAACGGCTGAAAGCAATAGCCCCCAAAGCCTCTTTTACGCTTGAGCACGAGGGTAAAAATATATACACAAACACTCCTCCTGTTTCCGGATTTAGTACATTCGGTATAGCGGTTGTATATGCAAGGAATAAAACACAGTCTTATGGTGTAATCTTTGAAGAGGTGTCTGTCAACCATGTACTTCTAGACAAGCATTCTCGACTGAAAGAATTACTAAGCAAGAAGTATGGAGCACCAATTCAAGAAGATGAGGGATACGATCTGCAACATTTATATAATGAGAGTCAAGAGGAAAAATCAGAAGCGATTGTTAGTGGTATGGGACAGATTGATACATACTGGGTAACAGGAAATTATCAAATTCTCCTTAGGGCAGTACGAGGGGGAAAAAGGATAGCACTTATATATTCTGATATGGAGGCAAAAGACCTCTCTGATGAGGATAAGATGAACGATCTATAAGTGTATAAACAGCAATACCCCCGAATATCGACTATGATATTCGGGGGTATTCTTATTTTTTCTTGCGACTCTGATACCAGCCACTTCGGATCTTGTAGATGATAACCCTAGCACTCTTGGGTGTAAGGTAGAAGCGAGGAGCAGGAGAGTTGACGACCTCAAAGACAAGATCGTATAGAGACGAATGCTCACGAATAGCATTAAGTCTAAGCACCTCCTCTAGTATATCATCATACATAGCACGCTTATTGGGCTTCATCTCGGGCAGAGGTTTATCCCATATCATCGAACTGATGACGTGGTACGCTCGCTCCTCGCTTACCCAGTAGCGTACACTAGGCATCTCGACAAGTCGCTCAAATAATGTGTCTTTGTCGACATCGGGCTGTAGTAGCAGTTCTCTGTACGCTCGTAATAAATCTCTATTACGCTCAGCCTCGTACTCAAAATAACTTCCCTTATGCTTCATCGTCGTCTTATTGCTAATCGTGTGTGCTTCTCTCTAATGTTGGATCTTCCCCGAGAAGCGGGGCAGGTATTGTACCGATACTAAACTGATAGCATCTTGCTCTCTCAGTCGTGCTGTAAGGACTAATCGGAAGGCTTTGTAGGGTGATCCCGATATGGCCTCTATGGTGCCGTCTTGGCTGGAGGCTATTAAGTCCCACGTATGATAGTCGCTCGTACCATATAAGACAGAACCTACTGCTCCATCGGGATAGAAACCTCGTGGGAAGAGTTGGCGTATCGTCTTGTATATATCCCTAGACCCGAAGTCAAACGGTCTAGAAACGACCAGAACAGACTGCCCGTCCTCGTCTATAGCCCCACGACTAAAGTCAAGCAAATCTCCAACGCTACTAACAGCAAGAGCCTCGGGGTATGAGGGGATCGCCTTGGCGATAGCAACGTCCATCATTGCCCAAGTTCGGCTACGTAGGCTATAGACAAAGGCTGGCGAGGCATAGTCCTCTCGCAGTGCTGGCTCGAAGATAATAACTCGCTGATGACGGTAGTCGTAGATCATCTCGAGTCTATTCAGCATAGAACGGAAGTCGGGGATCCTCACCGCTCTATGTGGTAGCCCAGAAATCTCTATAATATCATCGGCAAAGGGGAGAGTGTCTATATCAAAACTCCGCCCCAAGAGGGCATCTGTAATTGGCATAGCCTCACTCCCAGACAAGAGCATTACGCCACGTTCCGAGGCAAAGAGTACGGCATTATCCAATTGTGTAATACTGCGAGGATTGATACAGACATCTCGTGTCGTCGGGTGCTTAGCACTATATGTACCATCGCTTGATACTGATAATGCCCACACCCCCTCAGTGGTAAAAGCGTAGAGAGGGAATTGTCCATACTGCCCCTCACTAATTGCCTTGGTCGCAGAACTTAAGCCTAGGATACTACCAGTACCAATAGTATTGATCCCACGAGCAGGGAAGAGAAAGGGGTTGTTTATCTCACTGGTGTATATCTTATTGTGGATAGGTATCCGTAAGTCTTGTGTAGTAGTAGGACTCGCAGTAGGACGAGATGCTCTCTCTATAAATGTTTGATGTAGACTTACGAAAGCCACAGCCCCATTTAGAAAAGCGTGTCGCTCTAGAGTCACAGCGTAATACTGACCATCATTAGTAGCAAGTGTTAACTTTGTCGCATTAGGATTTGGGAAGAAGTAGTAGAATGCGGTGTCTAGGTTGTAATTACTGCTAGGGCTCTCTACTATATATTCGCGACCAAAGTCGCTAATGTGAACAAATGCCTTAACAACTTTAATGCGATCCCCCTTATTAGTATAAGGACTTGTTAGAGCAGGGGCGAAGCCCGAGAACAACTTGCGACTTATCGAGGCTAGATTGAGTCTAGCATTATAGACGAATGCTCTCTGAGGTATTATCCGCTCGTGCGTATTATAGTCGTCAGTCATCACCTCTTGCGTCTCGAGAGCAAGGAGTGTCCCATCTTTTATACTGATACTTGTGGGGGCTGTGTAGTCTTTTAAGACCTCAAGACTTATAGAGGATACGAGGTAAAAAGTACTCGTCTCTTTAACTCTTTTGTTTAGATCTTGAAATGAGGGACTAGGGATATTGATATATATGCCAGAGCCTGCTATCGGCGGGTCGACACGACTATAATCGGCACTCGCTAATCCTCCATATATCCCGACTCTGCCTTGTGGATTATCGTCACTTTGAAAGAACAGATTGTAAGACTCTTTTTCCTTGTCACTGAGTTGTGGGTCTTGTGTGTAAGTGTAAATAGGAGCAGATACGAATATATCGACACTCCTAATAATATCACTCCAGCCCTCAAGTCGAGATAGATCATCTCGGAGAAGGGATATAGTTATATCACAAGCGTCAATAACAGACGTGAACGTTCGAGTACGATAGCCAGTATCGACATCACTCCCATAAATTTTGCCGGGGGAAAAGAAGATGGGATATCCGTTAGTCGGCATCATTAAGATAGGAGCCGAATGCTTGGTAAGAGTCCCATCGTACAAACGTAAGGCATATCTCACAAAGAATGGCTGTGAGAATTTCTCATTCTGTTGTATTTCTTTTATGAGAGGATTTAGCACGGAGAATAGGCTCTCCATCGTCTTGGAGTATAATTTAGCATTCTGTGCCATATCACCTCCAGCATATCCTCCTCTTGAATGATACACCCCATCGACCTTAATTTCTCGACGGGTCGATTGTGGCCCTCCTGGTATTAGACTTTTCTTTAACCCTACTTGTAGTGGAAGATACGGGACCTCAGTCCCGAGATACTTGTATCGCCCTTGCTGGAATAGACAGTAGTGCATACCCTCATTATTCAGAATGAGAAGAGTATTGCCTATATGGGTAATTTGTGTGAAGGTTGCAAAGTCTACCACAGGGATCCCCTCTTTGTCGAAATCTTGCTCTTGTACCGAATATAAGTGATCATTACCTAAAACTATATAGTTGCGGTAGGTTTCTGTCTCGTGAATATAGACGACGCTAAGCCCACGGTGTAATACCGCAGGCTTAGGAATAGGGCGTAGAGCCTCGTCCTCTAGTATTATATTAAGGGATAAGGCAAGTTCGCCATCGTGGCAATCGTAATCCGATGGACTAGACGCTTGCCCTCTAAATTTTATATCGTGGTACATTGTGGTTGTTCTTTATTTAGGTATTCAATAATCAAAGTTCTAAATTGGTCAAGGCTACGCACTACCTCGTAGCGGTAGCCCTGCTTAGTGACGGCTTGCTCGAATGCCTTTTGGGTATCTTGCTGTCGTCCTTTCTCGGTCTTCATTTCGATGAAGAGCCCCGAGTTAGTAGCGTTGGGGATAGCAAGGAATAAGTCCGCTACCCCAGCAGTGACGCCCTCTGCCTTGAGTCTAGCACCCTCTCGGGCGTTTCGCCTTGTTCCCCCATTGGGGATAGCGAAGAGACAGAGTGCTAGTTCGTGGTGGCTCAATTTGAACCACCGTACGCAAGCCACTTGTAAGTCGTGTTCTCTATGTTTCATCGCCAACATAGGGTATTAGATCTGAAATATCCTCCTCCCACACATCGCCCTCGTTACCCTCGAAGTCGAGGTAGACTGTTCCCGCTCGGCTTTGGGGGTCTTTAAGATCTTTAAGGTGGGTGAATATCGCAACCACCGTCATTGGCGGTGATGCTATGCCGTGCATACTTACCGCCTGCACGACATCTCCGATCTTAACGTCTTTTAGGTACATAGGATTATGGGGTTGGGTTATTTATATACGCCCATTGTGTAGGACGTAGGCTTGGGAGTACTTCCCACTCCTTGAGGTATTCTCTGTCTACCTCTGCAATTTCGAGGCTACCATCAAAGAGTGGATATATTATTGTAGCCCCTAGTTTAGGGGTGTATTTACTGCTGTCGTTCCAAAGGAGCATAATTATTGTCGTATTGGTTAGGGGTTCTTTTGGTACTATTAGATAGGTTGTTGATGTATGGGTAAGCGATCTCTAAGGTATCTCCGACCTCTGTAGTATAGAAGTCGTGGGCGGATACACTTCTGTCTTTAATCTTACCATCAGGGACAGCACGAATAACGATATAGTAGAAGATGTAACCATTCCTAGATGAAGTCATAGTCTTATCTATGACTACGTGCTTAGTAGGGGTGCTTGAACACCCCACTAGCACAAGGACAGCCCCAAGGGCTAAGAGTAACTTTTTCATAGGTTCATTCTTCTACTTCTTTCAGCTCAAAATCAAAAGGCGAGCAGTACTCGGGTTGATTTGAGTCTAATCCTTTATTTTGTTCGTGGGTGTACTCCTCTACCCACTTCCCCGCCTCGTTAGGCGTGTTAAACACTCCGCATATAGCGTTGGTTAGTTTATTTACTACTTGATACTTATTCATTTCTGTAATTAAATAATTTATACTTAATACCCTCTCTTCTCATTATTGAAGTACAGATTGTCATTTCTGCACGACAATTTGCAGGCTGCCTTTCGGCTTCCTTTATTACTCTGATAGCCCCTTCTTCTTCGTAAATCAGCCCCCAATGCAGTGGCACTTCTTCAGGATTGATAAGACCTTTTGGACAACAATAGTATCTATATTCACCAAGACCATCTTCAGGAAATAAACGAAAAGGTTTATTTTTATCAGCTAAGAAGTCAGAGCGGGATACTTTCACTTCTATCAAAACTGATGTCCAATAATTCCAACCAAATACATCGGCCGTTTCTTGATTGGCGGTTACTAATTCAACTGCAACATAATGACAAGTTGGTGGTCTGAAACGATTTCGCCTTAACCACTTTCCTGCCAATAAGCATAGTTTTCTGTGTGCGTTATTCTTATTCTTTCCCCGAGCAGAACCCTCAATAATAGGTTCTGCTCCGTTTCTTTTTCCTCTTACTCCCATATCAGAAAGGCAAATCATCACCTTGTTCATTGGTTGGTTGCTTAATCTCTCTGTTCATTATCCCTATTCTTAAATTCGTCTATAATTCGTTCTAGGAAAGATTTATCCATATATACGTTAAGCGGACGCTCACGTATAGCATCTGCTATATCCCCAAGGTTTAAGCCTGTTAGTGTCACGGCATACAATACAATAACTGCACGTTCACTTGCCCCAAGAAGCATAAACAACAAGGTAACACCAAGGCATATAGCAAGTCTAATTAGTCTGTTTATTAGTTCTTTGCTCATAGTTTATAAATGATAATATGTGCTTTATAATTTCGACCGTCCAGCCATTGCCAAGCATTTTATACGCTTGAGCATCACTGCAAGACCATCTATACCAATTAGGGATAGTCTGCAATCTTGCACACTCCCTAGGGGTTAATCTGCGAACGAATGAGTTGTTTGAAACAGCGACTTGACCGCTGCCATCATTCCTCGCTCTGGCGGGTACTGTTGGGGATTTATCCCCGAGAGTTGGGCGAAACCCATAGTCTGCTTTGTGTGTCCGCCAAACTCCGACAACGCTATGGTTATTCTCCCAACTGCAACTTGTAAGAGTAGGCGATTTGGAGTAGTGCATTCCACCCTTATTGTATCCTCTTCCTCGTTGATGTATTGCAACACTCCCCAACTCAAGAGAATGATTTACCTCTTTCTCTTGTAGGTAATACTTGCTATCTACCTCATCATCGAGAATATCTCGTATAACGATGCCTCTATCCTTAGGTAGTGGTATATCGGTGTGCAAAACTCCAAACAATCCCTCTCGTCTTGTTCTGATGTTAGACCAGTATAGACGAGTCCTATTTTGGGCAGACACCAAAGAAGAGTTTATTACTACTGGCATCAGCCCTAGGGTGTCGTTAATGACTTGCTCATACTCCGGCTTCATTCGCACATTTTCTAAGAGGAAAAGGGCGTTTGGATTTTCATCTAACACCCTTTTCCTTATCTTATCAAACACCCAAAACAACTTACTACGATTATCCTCTAGCCCCTGCTGCTTACCTGCTAGGCTAAAGCCTTGGCAGGGTGAGCCTGCAAGAATGAGATCAACTGTACTCCAGTCAATATCCCACTCTTGCCAGCGGTTAATATCTCCCAGTTGAATTGTATTAGGAAAATTTAGTTGTGTTTGAGAGATAGCCTGCTTATCAACCTCGCTAGCGTAATACCTTTCGATCTTAACACCTAACTCTGTTAAGGCGATCTGCCCACAAGACATACCATCGAAAAACGATAGTACTATCATACACTAACTAGTATTTCTTGCCGTGCAGTGGTGGGCGTGTGGCGTTGTACTTCATCTTCTCTCTGACGTGCCAATATATGTCTATTCCGTTATACTCGGCTACGGCTTCGATGGCGGCGATGGTCTCGACATACCGATCCCAGTAAAGTTTCTGGTAGTCTAAAAGATAAGCAACACACCTCAAAACTTGCTCAGAAAATTCGAAAGACCCCCAGCTCTCAAGGTCGTGCAACTCTTCCTCTCTTGAGTGCAAAAGAGTATCCTCGTTTATGTGGTACTCGTCTAGGAGGTTCTCGTACGTCCCCATCATATCATAGATACGAATTACCGCATCTGCGAGTTCGTCCTCTACGCTATCCTTGATATTGCCAAGAAATAGGGCTTGGTCGAAGTCTACGCCTCTAATCTCGAGTGCCATTTGGTAACCCTCACGGCGTGCGAAGTCTCCACGGCGATGTGCCTCTACGGCTTCACTCAGCTCGGTAATAACGAGCATTCTATAATGGTCTTCGCTGTGATCTTCTGCCCAAAAGCCCTTAGCCACGGCGTTGGCGTGGATAGCCTCGATGAGGTCTCTGCGCTCCTCGGGCGTGATGTTAGTTGTTTTCGTCTTCATAAAATTCTAGGTCATTTATCTCTAATGAGTACTTCATATCAATCTCGCGACAGATACCGCACACATATGCGGCCCAGTCTAAAACATCCTCATCCTTTTGGGTTGCTGGGTAATCCTCTACCTCTTTTATTCCTTTTCTGTGGTAGAAAGCAAGTCTATCGGACACTCGCTTTGGCACACAGCCATCCCAGTGTTTGCGGAGGCTCAATGTAAAACTAAATCGTTTTATCTCCATATTCCTATTCTGTTACTTCTTGTAGTTGTCCGCCACGGCAGGCGTATAGTGCGTCTTCCTTTGTGCGGTAGGCTAGACCTCCGAATACACAGAATTTGTCCGCCTCAGGGTCGTAGCCCCAAGCCTGAGGTACAACATTCATTGCTGAGTATTCACCGAGTACTCGCCAGTATGTCTGCCCTAGTCGTGGCGTGTTCTCTGCGTCTATCGGTTTGCCGATAGGGTATTCGTGTAGTTGCTTCTCCATTGTCTATTGGTTTATTGTTATTACATTTGTTCCTGATTCACCATATGGCGGTGATGATTAATTCTATTTGGCTAGGTCGCTCGTGAGGGCGGCCTAGCCGTTTGTTATACGAATAGTTTAGGCTGAGCCATCGCTAGCACTTGCTCCAAACTATCTCTATAAAAATCCTTCTTAATCTCGAACCCGTAAGCCTTTCGCCCTAGCTGTATAGCGGCTAGTAATGTAGAACCGCTCCCAGCGCAAGGGTCAATCACTACATCGCCCTCGTCGGTGAATATTTGGATTAGTTGCTCGAGCAGGGCTACAGGCTTCTGTGTCGGGTGTATTCTCGGAGTCGTCGTATCCCTAGGGAACTCAAAGCAATTGAATATCATCCGTCCCTCGTTATTAAACTTGGGCAGTTTATCACGATATAGCAGTAGCCCGTACTCGCAATTGCCTACGACCTTCATATTAGCCTTGAGGACTTGAGCGGAGAAATTCTTGCGGAACACAAGGGGTATATAGTTTTTTAGCCCGTATTCCTTAGCCTTTGCGACTATCTCCGCCTGCTGTTCCCACGCACAGAAGACAATCATACAGGGGGATTTGCCCGCCTCTTTCGGCTCTTTGATGAGCATCTTACTGCAGAAATGGAGAAACTCGCTAATGCGGAAGTCTTTATCCGTGTCGAAAAACTCTTTCCCTGCCTTGTCGCTCTCTCCGTTGGCGTTATCGCCCCCTACGTACCAGCTAGGATTAGAGACGTATGCGTCCTTGCCTATGTTGTAGGGGATATCAGCTATCACCAGCTGAGCCTTGGGGATATTGTAGCTCTTGTAGTTTTGGAAGTGGTCGTTTATCAACCTAAACTCGTTTGCCATAAGTCTAGCCGTTTGTTTACGTCGCTAACCTATCTCGGTATTGCCGTGTATCTTGGTATTGCCGTATATCCGAATATTCCCACACACCGAGGCATTACCGTACACCTCAGCATTGCCGTATACCTCTGCGTCCTCGTACACCTTGGCGTTGCCGTATACCCTAGCACTGCCGTGTATCCACGCTTCCTCGTACACCGAGGCATTGCCGTACACCGAGGCATTATTAAATACCAGAGCATTGCCGTATACCTCTGC
>JBHAFI010000148.1:0-73999 GCA_041856045.1 Porphyromonas sp.
CGAGTGAAGCGATCTTGACTTAGATTTGCTTTACCCTGACGTTTGATATTTGGGTTTCTCGCTCTTCTCCGTTCGATTGAGGGCTAAGGTGTTGCTCTTGTACCTGCTCTTGGGTTGTGCTGATTTGGATCGCTAGGACACCATAACACCCGAAATAGCCCCCTCGGAGAGGTAGTGCTGATCGGTGTTATAACAAGATACTTAGACGTCGATCGAAGCCTAAGTATCTTGTCACTTGACGTCTAAGTATCTCGTCAATCGAGCCTCAAGTATCTCTTCAGTCGAGATCAAATTACATCGTCTTTTTGTGGCTAAGGATAGGGGTTTCGGGGGCTTAGTTTATTGGTAGATTTCTGATGTGCTTAGACCTTACCTTAAGGCTCGCTTTCTCTCAATCTGCTTATCAAGATACTCTGCAATGTTAAGGGAGGTAGGTGAACGCTGTACAGATTATCTTGCTTTGTTGCCTCGCCTTACTTCGCCAGCGAATGCGACCGCCTAATCATAATCGTGCCCCATAAAGTTTGCTCTTGCTCGGGCTTAAAGCATCTCGCTTATGCCCTACTATCTTGCTCTACCTCCTTTAGGATTTTAGTCTGTGGCTATCCCCCTTAGGTGGATTTGACCTTACTCTATGCTGTATTCCCCTAAGAGCCATACTCTCCAAAGAACTCAATCGAATTATTCGTATCTCACCTCTCGCCCCTTGATTAAACCGAAGTGATGCACAGATACGACTAAGCCCCACGCAAGATATGATCTTGGTGGGGCTTAGTATGTTGTGCTTTGCTGATTAGCCTACAATCCGGGCCAACGGAAAGCAGTATATTGCTCAGCCTCTACTTGTGTCTCGATGCTGTTCTCGAGGTTGGGGTAGAGGTCAATACCCGTTAGAGCCTCGATCTCGTCAATACTCCTGGCGATAGTCGATACACTACTTACTCGGCTGGGCTTCAAGTGTTCTGTCCAGAAGCCGATACCATGGTATTCGTTGCCCTTCTTGAGGACTACTGCCATCCAATAGTATTTGGGGACAACCATAGTACCCTTTAGTTTGGTACTCTCGATCTGATTATCAGCGATGGTACCGCCCTTGGTAACGTAGAGGACATCATACATAGAGGTGTTGCTACGAGCCCAACCTTGGAGGAGTGTCTCTAATTGTAACCAAACGCCTTCGTTGTGATTTTGGCGTTGAGGACTCATATTACTATAGTAGAATGTTTGTCTATTAGCCTCGACGCTTTGTTGTCTATCGTTGCTTGCAACGAGGTGTCCACGACTAAAGCCCGAACCCTTAAACCAGTTATCCGTACTATACTGACTTGGGATAATGTTGTCCCAACGGAATGAGTCGTTACGACCCGTAACGTCCTTGGCACTATCCTTGTCCCAAGTGTAGGCTACCCAGCGAGAGTGACGCTTATTGACATCGTACTCTAGAGAGTAGTTCACTTTGTTGTCGGCAGTCTTGTACGTTACGAAGTACATATTCGATCCACCTTGTAGGCGAGGGATCTCTGTGAGGTAAACATCACCAAGGATATGCTCTCCTGCTGGAATGACTACGTCCGAACCTTCGGGCTTGGGTTGCTCCTCGGGTTTTGGTGTAGTGGCTACACCTTGTTGAATGAGTAGTATCTCACTTGTTGTATTATCCGAAGCAGTAAGGATAATCTTAGCCTCACGCTGTTCCCCCTTGTTTTGAGCCAAACTAACCGACACTCCTTGATCAAGGGCATTAGTCCCTGCCGTACTACCTAGTGTTATCCACTCGCTAGCGGTACTTGGCTGTAGCGATAACTGCCAGTTGTTGCTGGCACTCACCTTGATGAAGAAACTATCGCTAGCCATACTGACGGTTCGGATCTTATCTGTAGACCCCGTGATGGCTAAGTTTGTTTGGGTATTAACGACTTCTGTTGTTTGCGAGAGATGCGTACTATCGCCACAACTTGATAGACCTAGTAGTAGGAGGCTTGCTCCTACTGCTAGAGTCTGCTTCATCATAATTGTTCTCATTTAAGGACGAGCATTAAGGAATGAATAGGGCTTAACGTTGTAGTTCGTTGCATCGCTATCCCAATCATTCTCGTTGAATGTAGTAGAGGGAGTATTAGAACTTGCTTTACGCTTGTAGATAATGTTTGTTCCTACTCCATTGGTCTTACTTGTTGATGTCCAAACTTGTCCCCAAGTACCGATTACATCAATCATTGTTTCTCCGAAGAAGAGGGCTACGTTGTCGTTGCCATTAAAGTTACAAGCATCACCCCCATCAAGAGTAGGACCTGTAAAGGCATCATTATCTGCTGACTTGTTCTTAAAGACAAGTACGGCATTGGGTGCAAGTGTACCAGTAAGGCTAAGTTTCTTTATGCCTGCTGTTTCGTTCTTCCCAGAGTAGTTATCCATCTGCAAAGTATATTGAGTGAGGTCAATTGTTGCAGTTGTTGGGTTGTAGATCTGAATAAACTTGTTATTTGCTGCACCCTCTACGTATGCAGTGATAATAGGGTGGTCGGTCGTTGTAGGGTTAGTTGGAGTTGATCCACCAGTATTACCACCGCCGTTATTAGGAGGTGTTACGGGAGGAGTTGTCGTGTTACTCTCTGTACAACGAGTATCCGTCAATTGAATGTCGGCAAGCGTACGTGGGTAGAGGTTCACGTGACTACCAGACTTCGATGTGCTATGAGTTAGGATACCGATGATACGTCCCTTCTTGTCGCTCTTGGCTGTATCCTTAAAGGTTGCATACTGCGTAACGGCAAGTGAGAGAGTCTTGGTTGTAGTGGGTTTGGTCGCACAGTCGGTAAGTTCGCTATAAGCGGTAGAATAAGTACCGCTATAAAGATTACCCGTAGCCTCCTTAAACTGGATACCATCAACAGCAACGAGCATATTCTCGTATTTACCTGCATAGATCTCCTCGAGCGTTGCCACTGTTGGCGTTATTGTACGTACTTCTCCAGCATCAGCCACGCTACCACCATTCGTTAGATTGATTTGGAGGCTACCATTATAGCGTGATACCAAAGCACCTTGAGCCTTGAAGGTAAGGAGCGTTCCAACGGGATAAGTATTGTTGTTGGCAAGGCGTACAGCGATACCTGCCCCCTCTCCTTGTACGTAGATATTCTTGAGCGAACTGAGATTACCTCCGTCCTTATCACTGATAACGACTGCTTGGAAACTAACATCGTCAGCGACTGTTACATCTCCACCTGTACCGTACTTGGCGATAAAGTCGGCGAGTGATACACCCTCAAACGTTGCAGAGGCGTTACCGCTACCTGCTTGTGTTACGTTGATAGACTGCGAGGCAGAGCCATACTTAATAAGTATCTGACCCGTACGCTCTATTCCGTTGTTGGCAAGGGCCTTTACCTTGAGGGTGTACGTCCCGGCTTCGCCCGATGCAGGCGTAACGTCTAGCCAAGTGGGGACAGAGGCTGTCCATTTGCGATTGGCAGTAAAGGTGATCACCTGCTCTGTACCATCTACGCCAAGATTAAGTCCACTAGTCTTGAGTGCCTCTGCTATCTCTATCGAGGGAGTCGAGTAACTGTCGTCGTTGTCTTTACAACCTGTGACGCTCGTTGCCAAAAGGGCTAAGCCTGCAAAGAGCGATAAGTGCTTTGTGCGAATGAATGCAAACATTGCTTTATTTCCGTATTAAGTTATTAGTCATTAAAATCTAGCCCCAGTGAGTGCTGCATCACGTTCTCTGAGCAGTACCAATTGGGGAGTTGTGTTGAAGTAAGTGAGTATAGCAGTGATGCTACCAGAACCCTCTGGCAGTAGACGCCCTGCGAACTTGGCATAACTACTCGTGCGTACCATCACGCTCTTGCCATTCTTATCTACAAGATAACGCTCGACATAGGCTTTGCTATCTCTATTCTCAGGTGCAGCGTAAGTCTGCCCTAGTTCGCTGTCCCTAAACTGGACATTATCAATACGAATGAGTTGTCCCTGCATACTGCTACTAAGGGCATCTATCGTTACGACTTGCGGAGAGATAGCACCGGTACTACGAAATGCTAGCACTTGAGGCACAAGTTTCTCAGGATAGAAACTCGTCTCATAGCGAGTATTCAAAGAGGCATAACCGAGGTTTACCTGCCCGCCATACTTACCGAGGGTCATACCCTTGGCTTTGAGTAGCACCTTACTCCCTTGTGGGTATATGGTCGATAGATTACCGAGAGAGAGTTTAAGTTCAATTCCTCCTGTGGCATCTTGGATATATGCCGTGCGATAGAGATTGCCCTCTGTGTCATCGCTCGCCATCGTAGCCTCTACTACGACATCATCGGTGATCGTCGTAGCACCACCCGAGTAGAGTGCTTTGAGTTGTGCGATAGTGTGTGTAGCAGTCGTAGATATATCGGTCTTGACAAGTGCACTAGGCTCTCCCGGATTGTTGTAATCCGAGCAAGAACTCAAGGCTAGTAAGCCCGTGAGTGCTACCGCAGTAATATAATTGTACTTCATCATTGTTGTAGATCTCTATTAGAATTGTAGTGAAGTATTGAAGAAGAACGTAGTGCCGTACATATAACTATACTTACTATCAAATGGGCGATACAACTGTGTCGCTCCCGTAGCATCTGTTTGTGTACGTACACGCAACTGCTCATAGCCACTACTATGGATATTCTTATTGTTTAGTAGGTTGCTGATCGTGAGGTTGAAGCGTAGATAAACATCACGCTTGATCCTCCACGAGTAACCTGCATTGACATCAATCGTCAAGCCGTCCTTCAGACGCTCGGGTGTCGTGATCTCGGGTCCAAATACTGCTCTCGCCTTGTCGGTACGTAGTACGGGGTTCATTGAGATATAATTACGCCCGAAGTAATTAGCGTTGATCCCGAATGTACCATACCAAGGGGCTCGATACGTTAGCCCTAGTGTTGCTGCTGTCTGTGGAGTACCAGATGTCATTAGACCCTTCCAGTAGACGATGTCTTGATCGACGATAGTGCTGCTATTGTCAATCGTTTGCACATAACTAGGATTGCTATTATATGAGTAATGCCCCCAAGCGAGTGCTCCCGTAGCAGTGAGTGTAGGGCTTAGTTTTGCCTCTAGCCCTAGTTCTACCCCGAGGTGTCGCGTTGCTATGCCTGTAAGGGTAAAGTTGGAGAAGGCCGCCTGTGCGTCATCATAGAAACTCATCGTACGGGTCTTGTCCTGTACATCGGTATAGAAGGCCGTCACACGACCTCTAAGCCATGGTAAACGCACAGCATAACTAAGATCGGCAGAGAAGATCTTCTCACTCTCGGGGTTATTGATAATAGTATTGCGAGTACGAGGAGATACGAAGATACTTTGTAGCGTAGGTGCCTGCTCTACGTATGCCATATTAGCGATCAAATAGTTTTGACCATTGATCTTGTACGTGATACCTGCTTTGGCTGTGAAGTCCAAGAACTTAACCTTGTCGGATTTCCCAAACGAGTTGTCGGGGAATAGTCCTCTACGCTGATTACCGATGCGTTGCATATTGGTCTGCGTTACGCTAAGTCCCGTGTAAGCATCAAACTTACGGAAACTATACTTGGCATTGAGCCATGTGCTGTAACGCTCTACAACTGTGCGATAGTCGTACGAGAACCTATCACCCTTTACCGCAATATGGTCGGGGTTGTTTAGATCGATCTGTGCCTTTGAAGCATCGCCCCCGAAATCTCTCTCTGCAAACTTATCTATATCGTAGACATAACTAGCACCTAGGAGATCTCCTACCTCGGCATAGTTGTCGGTATCGTTGTAGCGGTAGTTGATACCTCCGTTGAGGCGTAGCCAATTGTTGGCAATCCAAGCGAAGTTGCTCGCAAAAGCCCCCTCGCGTTGGTCTGTATGCCTATGCTCTATCATATAGAGAGCCCTTGCTCCGTTGGCAAGAAGTTTACCCTCGGCATTGTAGAGAGGAGCGGTATTACTGCGGTTGATGCTAAACAACTTATCCCAGTCTATGTAACGTGTGTTCCTATCACTTGCCCATAGGTCGGCATATATGTCTGCTGTTGCAGGATCTTGGTTTGCCTCCGATGCCATGTATGTAAAGTAACTTGGCAAGTAACGATAGTAATCGGGTCGAGGGTCTGGAGCATTATACCAGTTGAGGGCACTCACGTAGTTATAGCCAAAGCGATAACTAGCCGTAGTCGTGATCTGCAACTTACGTTTGAGGTCGTTGTAGTAGTGCGAGAATTGTACTACGGGCTCATGGTTACCACGCTCACGAGCATTACGCCACTCACCGTTCTGCAAGCCTACGTTGGGGTTATAGAAGTTACTCCCTACGAGTCTATAAGCCTCTTCTGTCGATGCACTGGCAACACCACGTCTAGTGGGCGAAGCAAAAACTACGAGGGCAAGGCTATTAACATTGTCGATGCGTTTCTCTGCACCAAAGAAGTAACTCCAAGCATCGTAATGTACGCCACGTACGTACGAGTATAGTCCGTTGCCACTGCGACGTCCTACGTGTGCCGCAAAAGACCAGCCGTTGCTTTGCTCGCCAGTTGTCCATGTAGCCATCAGACGGTTTGAATAGGTACGATTGCTATTTGAGTAGGTTAGGCGTGTTTGCTTGCGATACAGTGACGGACGCATTTGCACGTTGTTGCTTAGCCCGATATTCCCTAGGCTAAGTTCTAGTGGCTCCATTGTTTCGCTGGTATTCTGTAAGCGAGTTAGGTCGTTGAGTCCGCCCCAAAGGCTCCAAGGAGAGTAGCCGGTATTGAGATCACCCATGGGTACACCATTGAGCAACTGTGTTTGGTACGGAGAGTCATAGCCACGAGCCGAGAAACGGGCAGAACTGAATACGTACGATGCCGAGGCATTAAAGGGATCACGACTAGAGGTCAAGAGTGATCCATACTCACTTGTAGAGTTACTACTCTCCTCGCTCAAATCCTCCACTATCGTAACGCCATCTGTATCTTGACGCTCCTCTAGGGGCGTAAGACGCAAAAGGCTAGGCAGAGATTTCGATAGATTACCATCTATCACCTCAAACTGCCTAGCCTCGTATCCTGTGGCTGTAATTGTAATGGTGTAACGTCCCCGTGGTAACTCGCCAAGCGAATAGTACCCATCTTTGGTCGTTTGTACTCGCTTGCGGACAGGTCCCCACACGGAGATTGTCGCTCCTTCTAAGGCTTTTCCTGTTGCTTGGTCAAGTACTTGTGCTTTGTGTTCTTGAGCGAGTAGGGAACTCGATGCAAGAATACCAGCAGTCAGTACTGTGATAATACGCTTCATATTAGGTTAATAATTATTTATATTTCGTCCAAGTGAGGGCTAATACGAGATCAGCCAAAATCCTTACTACAAAGATAGCGAATTATTTAATAAATGTAATAACTACTCTTGGGTGTTTTGTAAACCTTTGATTTGTGATGACGAATGGAATAATAATGATTATTCAATACCCTAGCGAAGTTATGCGTCACGCCTTGACGCATAAGTGCCAAGTCGTGATTTTTATCCGTCACGTCTTGACGCATAGCCGTCAAGCCTTGGCACATAGGTTATGAGCCTTAGAGGTCAAAGCAAGGTTAATACTAAGTCGAGAGGTAGAGATAAGGAGGAGTAAAGAGGGGGGAAGACTCGGTAGGTAGATGCCTCGTAGGCTTAGTATCGCCTGTACACAAACGACAGCCCCGAGCATCAATAAGGTGATGCTCGGGGCTGGGATAACTTCGCTACGCTAGTCCTAGAGCGTGAAGTCTACACCTAGACCAAATACTTGGTTCGTACGCTTGTAAACATTTGTCCCTGCAACGGTTGGGGCAAGTGTCGTGTAAGGAGTAGAGGTCTTGCTGTAATCTCTGTAACTAGTGAAGAAGTAAGCCGCATTCAACTTGATCTGCTTCGTGATATTATATGCTAGACCAAAGCCCAAAGAGTATGAGTCATTGTGGAAACTTAGGTCGCTCTGGAAAACATCACTTTGTCCGTAAGACGTGATCTGACCACCAGCCGATAGCGTTAGACTCTCGTTGAGGTCGTACTCGATACCTAGTAGATACTCGTTGGTATTAGCACTTAACTTCTCTTGCTTAGCATTCGACATATCGGCTTGCTTATCGAAGTAGTGGTGATAACCTGCCGATACACGGAGCGAAGGCAAAATACTATACGAAGCACCGAGAGAGAGTAGTGCCGGTATATCGTTGGCTACCTCTAGCCCATCGTTGTACTCTGCGATGCCGGTCGTATTCTTGTTGGTCTTATTCGTAACGGTAATGTTGGTGCCAAACTCATACTTAGCAGCGAGGTGTAGATTGCCAATCTTATAGTTCACCCCGAGGATAGGTGCAATACCAAAGCCCGACTGATCAACCTCTAGATTTTTATCAGCCGTAAGGGCGGCATAAGTACCTAGTTTTGTTGCCATGGCTGTGTATTGTGCTGCTAGTGCCACATTCCCGGCTGCTGTGTATTGAGCAGCAGCGGCTGTTGCTTGTGTCGCAAGGGCTGTCAAGGCAGTAGGCACAGATTGCATAGTACCATTAAGATCGGCTTGTATGTTGCGAGCATAGCCGTAGTAACTGTTGGTTGCATAAGCCGCACGTACACCAGCGTATACCGAGAGGTTGTCATTGACTCTATATGCTGCTCCTAGCGTAGCACCATATACGTACTGCTTACCCTCAACAAAACTCTCATATTGATACTTAGTGGCTGGGATACCGGCTGCACTCAATGCACTAGGGAGTACCGATATAGGAGCCTCAAAGATAGGCAGACCACCTGCAAACTTGCCTCGTCCCCCTCCGCCGATAACGGCTGTATTAAGACCAAAGGTCCAGTCGCCAGTTTTATATGCAGCGAAGACACTAGGGATAATAGGAGCCTTGGCTCTGCCTTCAAACAAGCGAACGCCCTTAGGACTACGACCATCGGCATTGGTTGCAAAGGTTGGGAATGTAGCCTCGATGTCGCGATTTTGATAAGCACTCTGCAAGTTGAGTGATAAGTGCCAACCCTCCTTGAGGAAAGCCACCCCAGCAGGATTGCTGTAAAGAGCATCTATGCTGGTACTAGCGTTACGAGCGGGATTTCTCAAGAATGAGACGTGCTGATTGGTGTTAGTAAGATAACCACCTGCTTGAGCCGTGGCAAGGCTAGCCACGAAGGCTAGTGATAGGTAAATCTGTTTCTTCATATTTTGTCTTTCTCCCTATTTAGGAATACATTCATTAGTTATTTTAGTGCAAATGTAGGGATAAATTATTACACACTTGTGCAGGTGTTGTGCAGGTCTTCCGTGTAGACTTGTTGCTGATATGCTGTTATAGGGCTATGAGGCTAGGCGAGAGAGGTGCTGATAAGGGCGATACCTTGCTCTTGTCTTATCCCTATGCAGTGTACTACGATATGCCCGTATCCGTATCATATTAGGCATATTATACCCTTGTGTATTAGGGCTATGCTGATAGCAAAAAGATACCCCAGCACTTAGTCTAAGTGCTGGGGCATAGGTGTATATGGGCTTAGCCTCTAGGGAATAATGCCCGATTGTGCTAGGCTTGTGTTGCTTGCTCGCGTCTAAGCAAAGCCCTGTACATCTTGTCGTAGGTCGGGGTTGAGATCCCTAGGTCTTTGGCACGGTGCACAACGTAGCCCGTAAGGTTCTCTAGTTCTGTCTTTGAGCCATTCATAAAGTCTACGTGCATCGAACTCGTACTATCCGCAGGCATAATATGCTGACGCTTGATGGCTGCCTCGACAGCGTCCTCCTCTAGTTGATAACCCTCGGCAATGGATAGCCTACAAACCTCCTCGAGGAGTAGACGCATCTCTTCGGGGTGATTGAGGAGAGCCTGACCGACAGTCGAGTCGAAGTAAGAGGTTCCTGTCGCTGTCGCAGAGATCATGATAAACTTCTTACGTATGACGAGGGTAATATCCTCGGGATTGTGTGCATTCACCCCAGCACGAGTAAGGAGGTTGAGCAGTTCTGTCTCTTCTGCTCGGTAACTCGTAGAGAGTGAGCCAAAGAATAAACTCTCTCTGTCTGTCTCGAGTAGTACCTCACCAGCACTAGGCTTCCTTGCCGAGATGTAGGTGCAACCCTCCCACACCTCTGTCAAGGGTAGTAGGGAGCGTATTTGCTCCGAGATATTCGCTCCGTTGAGTAGAGGTAGGATAATGGTTCCCGTACCAATCATCGGCTTTAGTGCCTCAATGTTGCTTAGGAGGTCATAACTTTTCGTCGCAATGATGATCAAGTCGGCAACACCTATGTCACTAGGATTATCACTTACCGAGCAGGGTCTAGTATAGAGATCTCTCGTTGGGGTAGTGAGATGCAGACCTCGCTCTCGGATAAGCCTAAGGTGCTCACCACGTGCAATGAAGTGTACCTCTCTACCTAGACCTTCTTGCTGTGCAAACTGGTTGAGCATGGTGCCGTAGTAACCTCCTACGCCACCAAGACCCGAGATAACGATCTTTTTTAACCTCATAATGTGTGTGTATTTTATTTTTTCCCTCCACAGGCTTTGCAACCACCGCAGGTATTGGCATCATCTTTGGGGTAGAATAGCCTCCAAAGACGATGTACTACGCTAGCGATACAGGCAATGCCAATGAGGATAACAATGATATACTGCCAATTCATAGACGGGACCCAATCTGATAGACAAGCAAGGCTATAAGCCAAGCCAAAGAGCAAGAATAGATAATACTAAATATCCCCCAACGCCACGAACCAGACTCTCGTGCAATGGCTATTATCGTAGCGACACAAGGGAAATAAATAAGAACAAAGAGCATAAACCCGAAGCCAACCAAAGGTGTAAAACTAGGGCTACCATCGGCTCTCTTCTCTGCGGCGATACGCGTACTCAACTTTTGGACGGCTGTATCGCTATCGTCACCATCACCCGTATAGATAACACCGAGGGTACTGACGACAACCTCCTTGGCAGCAAGACCCGACAAGAGGCTTATGCCCATCTTCCAGTCGAAGCCTAGAGGAGCAATAATTGGCTCTACGCTCTTACCCATACGTCCGATCCAACTATTCTCTTGGTGGTATTGGTTGTATTGATACTTTAGGCTTGCGATAGAGTCTTGCTTAGCCTCTGCTGTGAGCGTTGTATTCTTTTGTACAACCTCGATTTGCTGCTCCATAGCGACCTGTGCCTCTTCTTGTCTAGGGAAGTAGCCTAGACCCCATATAATGATTGAGGCTAGTAGGATAACGGTACCCATCTTATGGAGATATTGCTCTGCACGAGTCCACATATGGCGGAGTATGGCTCTTGATGTTGGCATACGATAGGGGGGGAGTTCCATCACAAATGGTATATCCTCGCCCTTGAAGTGCGTAGCACGCAGTACACGAGCACTGATGATCGCAATACCTACTCCTATAATATATAGAGCAAATAGGACTAAGCCTGCCTTATCTGCAAACAAGGCTCCTGCAAGCAGGAGGTAAACTGGTAGGCGAGCCGAGCAACTCATAAAGGGGAGTACAAGCATCGTTATGATACGGCTCTTACGGCTCTCGATCGTGCGTGTCGCCATTACGGCTGGTACGTTACAACCAAAGCCCATGATAAGGGGGATAAAACTCTTACCATGTAGACCCATACGATGCATTAGTTTATCCATAATGAATGCCGCACGAGCCATATAACCCGTATCCTCAAACATAGAGATAAAGAAGTACAAGATGAGGATATTAGGGAGGAAGACGACCACACCACCCACACCAGCGATGATCCCATCAACAATTAGGTCTTTGAGAGGCCCGTCACTCATCTGTGTACTTACCCAACTACCCAACCACTTGACAGCAGCATCTATCCAATCCATCGGATAGGCCCCTAGTGTAAAGGTGGCTTCAAACATCAGGTACATCAAGAATAAGAATATCGGGAACCCTAGATAGCGGTGTGTAACCCAGTGGTCGATCTTGTCGGTAAGGCTATCCTCGCGAGTATTGCGTCTTTTGTAGGTCTCTCGTAATGCTCCTGCAATGTATCCGTAGCGTGCATCGGTCATTAACTCCTCGGTGTCTGCACCGTTAAGTTCCTCTGCGAGTCGCTTGAGTTCGTAGTCGCGGGCGGAGATAATAAAGGCCCCCTTGCTATATCTATCCATCAACTGATGGGCGATGTCATTATCTCGCTCCATCAACTTCACAGCAATGTGTCTAGCCTCGATCGTTGAGGTAATAGCCAAGTGCAACTGTATCTTCTCCACAAGCGTAGCAATAGACTCCTCTATCGAGTGACCGTAGTAAACGCTAAGGGGTCTTATTTTGCCCGTCTCGGGGTGTAGTAAGGCTTCGTCTTCGTTCTGAATGCCTTCCCATACCTCGATCAATTCGCTAAACAAAGCGTGTAAGCCTAGGCCTGTACGGCAAATGGTAGGGATCATCGGTATCCCTAGGAGGCGAGATAAACGAGGATAGTTGAGGTACTCCTTACGCTCAGAGAACTCATCAAACATATTCAAGGCTGCTACTACGGGTACTCCTAGTTCCTTGACTTGTATGGTGAGATATAAGTTACGCTCGAGGTTGGTCGTATCTAGGACATTAAGGACGATGTCGGGACGTTCTGCTCCTGTGAGGTAGTTACGTATATATACTTCCTCAGGGCTGTATGGAGATAGAGAGTAAGCCCCGGGAAGGTCGATAAGTTCTATGCGATAATCCCCGAAGTTGATGTAGCCGACCTTTCGCTCGACGGTAACACCGCTATAATTACCAACGTGTTCGTTGGCTCCACTCGCTTGGTTAAAGAGAGATGTCTTGCCACAGTTGGGATTACCGACAAGTGCTACTCGTAGGCGTTTACTAGGGTGTTTGATCTGCTCTTTGTTGTCTATCGGACGCAAAGACTCTTGACTAGGACAAGGCAACTCGTCAAGTTTAGGCTCTTGTATTGTGTCTGTTGGTACTATGTCGATAGCAGATAAGGGGCGTACCTCTATAAGTTCTGCATCGGCACGTCGCAGAGAGACGTCGTAGCCTAATATACGATAGTGTATAGGGTCCGCCATAGGCGCTCCTTGTATTACGGTAACTTCCTTACCATGTACAAAGCCCATTTCTAGTATTCGTTTGCGGAACTGTCCAGTACCATTGACGTGGACGATTACCGCTTTTTCTCCAATTTTGAGTTCTGAGAGGTTCATTGAGAAAGTATATTTTGTGCGTGTAGGATCTTGTTTATTGATCAAAAAATTCTATTACACCCGTCGAGACGGCATAGAATGCACCACGTATCATAAGTTGACCATCGGCTTCTAATTGCCTGAGAGTAGGGCTTGCTCGACGTATCTGTTGTAGGCTGTGCCTTATGTTCCATACGGCTACGTTGTGGGTGTAATCGTAGTTCTCTGGCAGATGCTCTGTCCCGTCGCCCTCACAATTACATATCGCGGGTTTGATTTTGTCGAGGAGCCCTGTTAGTAGACCCAACTCTACCCCCTGTATCGCACCCTTGATGGCTCCACAGTTCTCGTGACCTAGTACAAGTATGAGTTTGGCGCCTGCTACTGCACAAGCATATTCCATACTAGCGATCATATCGTCAGTAGCATAGTTGCCAGCGACACGACCTACGAATATATCCCCGATACCTTGGTCAAATATATCCTCAACAGGTACACGACTGTCAATACAACTAAGTACAAAGGCCTTGGGATATTGCGAACTGTAACTGCAACGTATTGCTGCCGAGTGATCTCGTACTGTGTATTCACCTCGGCTGAAGCGTTCGTTCCCTGCGATGAGGTCGTCAAGCACCATCTGTGGCGTATAACGGGCTTGCTCCTCTGCCGTCATAAAGTGTACGGGGTGGTAGTTGAGTGCTTCGTGATGAAAGAGATTACGCAGAGGATTACGTAGTCGCTCAAGAATGTTGTGTAGTAATTGTCTGAGGTCAATCATTCGTAAACAAGAGGCCTTAGTCTATCGTCTGATCTGTATATAGCAGAATATCACTACGCATCTCGTTGAAGTAAGACGAGGGATATATTTTTGACTCGGGCAGGTGCTGTGCTATCTGACGGAGTATCTCACGTTTCCCTGCTCCTACGGTATGGAAAGCCACTTCGCGAGCAGCCAAAATAGTCTGTCCCGTAAGGCAGATACGATTTTGTCCGTTGGGGTGCTGGGCTACGACATAAGGCGTACGCTCCAAGAGCCAATGCATTTGGTGGGGGAAGATTGACGAGGTATGTCCATCATCACCAATACCGAGGAGTATAAGGTCAAATACGGGTAGACCGGCTTCGTTGTGACTAAGGTTACGCTCTACAAGGCTTGTGTACGCTTGGGCTTCTTCTTGAGGATCGTTCTCTCCTTTGATACGATAGATATGCTCTGGTAGGAGAGGAAGCGTGTCTAGCCCTAGAGCCTGCACGGTCATTCCGTAGTTACTTTGCTCATCGCTAGGAGGGACGCAACGCTCATCTACCCAGTATAGGCGGAGGTTCTCCCAGTGTAGCGTATCTCTGTATTCGGGGCTTGCCATGAGTTCGAATAGCAGGCGAGGTGTGCTCCCACCCGAGACGGCTAGCGAACATATTCCAGCAGATAGTTTGGGTGCAATAAGTTCGGTGATGACAGCGATTGCTGTCGCTTGAGGATTACTAAAACTACGTATTATCATTATCTAGGTCTTTCGTTTGATTAGGAGGTAGAGGTATATCAGACTAGTGCCAAGGCATACTCCTAGAGTATTGGCACCAAGGTCGTACAGGTCACCTCGTCTTCTTGGTATAAGAACTCCTTGGGCTACCTCTAGTACGATAGCAAGGAGTAATAAGATGGCGAGAGGCTTCCAAAGGCGTCCTTTGTGCCACGATTGCCAATACTTACGGATATATTCACCATAGACGAGGAGCGATAGACCGCAGAAGAGTAGGCTGTGGATTACCTTATCTGCTCCGCGGATACGCTCAAAAGGCGAACGCATACTAGGGGATAAGCACAGTATAAGTACAAATATCCCCGTAGTAAGCATCAGTTTATAGTCCCACAGATAGCGAGAGATCGTATTGCGTCTGCTCATGGCTGATGGGCTTTGAGTAGAACCTACAACTCGCAGTAGAGGTCACTATTCGTTAGGTTCTTACAAGGGTTGGTCCATGTATGTCCGTCGGCAAAGATGTTATCACTTTGCTTAGGTCCCCAAGTACCAGCAGGGTAGCCGTAAAGGGGGAAATCGTCGGCTTCCCATGCTTTGAGGATAGGGTCAAAGAACCTCCAACTCATCTCTACAGCATCACTACGCGTAAAGAGTGTGGAGTCACCGATCATACTGTCCTCGAGCAGACGAGAGTAGGCATCACCAGAGGCAAGCCCCCCTAATTGATCGTAGGTGAAGTTCATTTGTACCTTCTTAACCTCAAACCCAGATCCCGGTACTTTTGCTCCAAACTTGAGTACAATACCCTCATCTGGTTGTATGCGTATAACCAGTTGATTGGGAATAGTGCGTCCGTCCGCATCGGCAAACATTTTATGAGGAGTAGGCTTGAAGTGAATAACAATCTCCGTCACTTTGGTAGGCATCATCTTGCCCGAACGTACATAAAAGGGAACGCCGTGCCAACGCCAGTTGTCTACGAAAAGTTTCATTCCGAAGAATGTCTCGGTACGACTCTCGGGATTAACCTTGTCCTCCTCACGATAGGCACGATGATGCTCGCCCTTCCATTCGCTCTCGGTGTACTGCCCTCGTATTACTTGGTGGCGAATATCCTCGTCATTCATCGGGCGGAAAGATTGATAAACCTTTACGACCTCATTGCGGAAGTGATCTGCATTAAACTGTACCGGTGGCTCCATAGCCACAAGTGCGAGGAGTTGTGATAGGTGGTTCTGCACCATATCACGCATAGCACCCGTCTGATCATAAAAACCACCACGGCTCTCCACGCCCATATTCTCCACAGCCGATATCTCCACTCTGTCGATATAATTGCGGTTCCATAGAGGCTCAAATATACCATTGGCAAAGCGTAATGCCATAATATCTTGGACTGTTTCTTTTCCCAAGAAGTGGTCAATACGATATAGTTGATGCTCTTGGAAGCAATCTTGGTATATCTCATTAAGATCGCGTGCCGTCTTAAGGTCTGTACCAAAAGGCTTCTCTATGATAATACGACGGATAGGGCGTGGTACGCCATCTTCGCCTCGATGAGCGTCTAGGCGGCAACGCCCGTTGTCGCACTCTTCTCTATTCAAGCCAACACTTTTGAGGTGTTGGGGTACCAAGCCATATAGTGAGGGAGGTGTAGAGAGGTAGTAGATATAGTTCGAGGGATTATCTATTACCTCGTCCAGTTCCTCTAGTCTTGCCTTTAGTTTTGGATATTCGCTCTCGATTGCAGGGTCCATTGAGAGGTAGTAAACATAGTCGAGGAATTGCTCGGCTAGTGAAGTACTATACTCTCCATCGGCAAGATACCGCTGTAAATTCTCATTGAGGTGAGGGCGGAAGTCGCTATCGCTGTACGCTGTACGTCCTACCCCCAAGACAGCAAATCGCTCGGGGAGTTTGCCCTGCTTAAAGAGTTGATATAGCGAGGGGATTAGTTTTCGCTTTGTGAGGTCACCCGATGCCCCGAATATAACTAGTACGAGGCTCTTGGGCTTTTGTGGGCTTTTGTTCATATCGTTGTACCTCTTACGCTAAACATTATAAGTCGTAGACGAAGTATTACCGCCGTGTCCTGTCCAGTTCTCGTGGAAGAACTCTCCTCTAGGACGATCTACACGCTCAAATGTATGAGCACCAAAGTAGTCACGCTGTGCTTGGAGCATATTGGCAGGTAGACGCTCTGTCGTAAGCGAATAGAAGTAGTTGAGTGCAGTAGCAAAGGCTTGGACGGGTACACCTGCAAGGCTCGCCTTGGCTACGATACTACGCCACGCTGGTAGCGCTGTTTGTATCTCGTTTTTGAAGTATTCGTCAAGGAGCAAATGCTTCAACTCGCCATTACGCTCATAGGCTGTTGCTATTTGCTCTAGGAAAGCCGAGCGAATAATGCAACCACCACGCCATAGACGAGCGATAGATGCCAAGTTTAGTCCCCAACCGCGTTCCTTTGAGGCTTGTTGCATCAAGCCGAAGCCTTGGGCATAACTGACAAGTTTACTAGCATAGAGGCTATCGTGTAGTTGATCTACGAGTTCTTTGCTCTCACCCTCGAGGCGTACTGTACGGCCAAAAGCCTCGGCGGCTACCACACGTAGGTCTTTGCTTGCCGATAGACTACGCTCGTATACAGCGGCAGAGATGAGGTTGAGTGGTGTACCATACTCAAGAGAGTTTATAACGCTCCACTTACCTGTACCTTTTTGACCGGCAGTGTCTAGTATTAGATCTATGAGGTATTTGCCCTCGCTATTCTTGTAGGCTAATATCTCGGCACTGATCTCGATGAGGTAACTATTGAGTTTGCCAGCATTCCATTGAGCGAGGACTGCACTCATCTCGTCATTGCTGAGGCTACCCGTTTCCTTCATCATACCATAAGCCTCCGAGATAAGTTGCATATCACCGTACTCGATGCCATTGTGTACCATCTTGACGAAGTGGCCCGAGCCTCCGCCACCGACCCAACTACAGCAAGGAGCACCATCACTAGCCTTGGCTGCAATCTTTGTAAAGATCGGCTTGATATGCTCCCAAGCCTCTACTGCACCGCCGGGCATAATCGCAGGACCATTTAATGCTCCCTCTTCTCCGCCAGAGACGCCAGCCCCAACAAAGTAAATACCACGCTCACGTAGATAAGCCTCACGACGCTCGCTATCCTCCCAATTGCTGTTACCACCATCAATGACAATATCACCAGCCTCAAGGTAAGGGAGCAAGCCCTCAATCACAAGATCCACGGGTTTGCCGGCGCGTATCATCATCATGATCTTGCGTGGGCGTTCGATAGACTCGACAAAAGCCTTAAGATCGGTATATCCCTCGAAGTTCTTGCCAGCACCACGTCCCTCAATAAAATTCTTCACTACATTGGCTTCTGCACCCTCTGCTCGGTTGTACACCGCGACGCGGAAACCATTACGTTCCATATTAAGGGCTAGATTTTCGCCCATTACGGCTAGGCCAATCAGCCCGATATTCGTCTTACTCATATTTGGATATAAATTGTTTTGTTCATTATCTAATATAACCCCAAAGATAGGTTACTTGTTTGCTCCTCAACAATAGCCCGTATCAATAGTAGGCTAAAGGGGAATAAAGGTTCGCTTGATCAGTGAAATCCCCCTTCTTTGCAAAGATACGAAGTAAGAACGTGCTAGCGAGTGGAATATCATATTTAAGTACCTTACTATTGATCGTATAGATCGTGGAGGCTGGTCTATCTAGCGTACTCGGTGGTCGGGCTTGCTGTACGAGGGCTTTGTCGTGGATTGCTTTGTCCTGCCAATCGGATCTTTGCTTGTATTGTTTTGCTTGTGTCTATATCGCGTTTTGCTGTGTTGTGTCGCCCGATCTTGATACCCTAATTCGTTGAGTCGATGAGGCACTTGATCTCTACTAGTGAGGTGGAAGTTTTGAACTAGTAAGATTGTACGACTGATCTAGTGCAACGCAGATGTTCTACTAGTAGAGCCTAGGGGCTGTGCTGGATCCCTTTCTTCGCTCTATCGGAGAGTGGGCTACCCTTGTATGCCGATTTTTCGGATTAGTTTTGTTTGTATCAAGTGTTTATACTAATTTTGCATACGTGTGCGGTTTGAGGCTTTTCGCTCTTGTACTGCATAGACTATTGATGTAACTAAGGAAACGAATAAATACAATCCAATGAAACGTATCTGTGCATTAGGTATTATCGCTCTTACAGCAATACCAGCGTACGCACAACGTACACTCGACCTTAACGAATGTCGTAGATTAGCCCTCGAGCATAACAAAGAGTTGGCGATCGCTCGTGAGGCTATCAGTGTAGCCCGACATACACGTAAGGCGGCATTCACCTCGTACTTACCCGAGATTACAGCCAAAGGAGGCTACCTCTACAATCCTACGGCTATACAGTTGCTTAGTGACGAGCAGAAGCAACGTTTGAGCCAACTTGGGACAGGCTTAGTATCATCGTTTGGGGCGAACCCCGCAATGACACAAGCGATCACGGCAATAGCGGCGAAGTATCCAGATCTTTTACCGCTTATTCAATCTATGGGTCCTCAAATAGGTGGTAGTTTGGCTGCGGGGCTCAATCAGGCTGGTGCCTCTCTAGTGGAGAGTCTGCAACCCAATACCAAACATATCTATGGCGGTGTATTGAGCCTTACGCAACCTCTGTTTGTTGGCGGTAAGATACGAGCCTATAACGAGATCACTCGCTATGCGGAGGAATTGGCAGGCTCTCAATATGCAACTGCCGAGCAGGAATTGATCCTCACGACCGATCAAGCATATTGGCAGGTCGTCTCGCTTGCTAGTAAGCAACGCTTGGCTACGTCGTACCTAGACCTACTACGTAAACTAGAGAGCGACATAGATAAAATGATCAAAGAGGGCATCGCAACCAAGGCCGACGGACTAAATGTTGCCGTCAAAGTAAATGAGGCTGAGATGACGCTCGCCAAGGTAGAGGACGGCTTGGGATTGGCACGAATGCTCCTCTGTCAAACTATCGGGTTATCGTTAAACGAGCAGATCAGCCTGCGTGATGAGCATCTTGAGGACTTACCCCTCACGAGTACAAAGCCAACGATTGATATGGCCGAGGCACTATCTCAACGATCGGAACTCAAGAGTTTGAGGCTTGCAGAGGAAATATCTAAGCAAAAGATACGCCTCACTCGTGCGGAGTATCTGCCATCTCTAGCACTTGTAGCCAACTACGCTATTACAAATCCCAACCTAAACAACGGCTTACAGACCACGCTCGGGGCGAGGTGGAATGTCGGTGTAATGCTCAAAGCCCCGATTTGGAATTGGGGACAGGGCTTGCACAAAGTGAGAGCAGCCCAAGCAGAGGCGCGCATCGCAGGGCATAAACTGGCACTAGCGAGCGAGAGAATAGAATTGCAGATAGCACAGAGCAACAATCGGGTAGAGGAGGCACAGAAACAAGTGAAACTCTCTATTAAGAATATGGAGAAAGCCGAGGAGAACCTACGCTACGCTAATCTAGGATTTCGCGAGGGGCTTATCCCTACAACAAACGTGCTGGAGGCTCAAACGGCTTGGCTCTCTGCTCAGTCTGCCAAGATTGATGCACAAATAAACTTGCGACTAAGCGAACTAATGCTACGTAAGGCTATCGGTACACTCAAGTTGGACTAGTTGGGTATCGTTGATGATCATATAACAGGTATAAGAAATAGTAAAGTAACAGTAGATATAGTATGGCAACAGATAAACAGAGTAATAGACTATTACCCGTATTCGTGATACTCTTGGGGCTTATTGCAGTAGTTTGTATTGTCGGTTTCTTCTTGCTCTCGCCTGCACAAGAGTTGATACAGGGGCAAGCCGAGGCCAATGAATACCGCGTATCGAGCAAGGTCCCCGGGCGTATCAAAGAGTTGAGAGTGAGTGAGGGACAAATGGTGCAAGCCGGGGATACCCTTGCAATCCTCGAGGCTCCCGATGTCGAGGCAAAGATGGAACAAGCCAAAGCCGCACAATATGCTGCACAAGCACAAAACGCCAAGGCTATAAAGGGTGCGCGTAGCGAGCAAATACAAACCGCTTATGAGATGTGGCAAAAGGCTCAAGCAGGTGTAGCGATCGCTACAAAAACATATCAGCGAGTGCAAAATCTGTACGATCAAGGCGTACTGCCAGCACAAAAACTCGACGAAGCCATTGCACAGCGAGATGCGGCTATAGCCACCGAGCAGGCTGCAAAGGCACAATACACGATGGCTCGTAATGGAGCAGAGCAGGAGGATAAGATCGCTGCCTCGGCTCTTGTTGATAGAGCCAAGGGTGCTGTTGCCGAGATCGAGTCGTATATCAATGAGACCTATCTCATTGCTCCACGTGCAGGCGAGGTTACAGATATATTCCCCAAGGTGGGCGAGTTGGTCGGCACGGGTGCTCCTATAATGAATGTTGCAGAGTTGTCGGATATGTGGGTGAGTTTTGCTGTTCGTGAGGACTACCTCCCCCAGATGGCTATGGGTACTACAATAGAAGCCTTTGTCCCCGCACTAGGTCAAGAGCGAGTAAAACTCAAGATCAACTATCAGAAGGATATGGGTACTTACGCTACTTGGAAAGCAACAAAAGCCAGCGGTGACTATGATCTCAAGACTTTCGAGGTGCGTGCTACGCCCGTCGATAAGGCTGTGCAGTTACGTCCCGGTATGTCGGTGATCGTAGACAAGAAGTAATGAGCGAGCAAATGACAGAGAGAAAAGGGCTGATAGCCATAATGCAGAGGGAGTGGCGTGTACTTAGTTCGCGTGCTTTGTTCTTGTTCTGTATGGTTGTTGCTCCGCTCTTTTGTCTCTTTTTCTTTACCTCTATTATGGGGGACGGCTTGCCCAAAGATCTCCCCGCAGGCCTTGTCGATGCCGACAACTCTAGTTTATCCCGCAGTTTGGGGCGTAACCTCAATGCGATGGGTCAAACAGAGATAACAGAGCGTTATAGTACAGTACGCGATGCTCGCAAAGCCGTACAGCGTGGTGAGATATATGGTTTCTTCTATATTCCCGATGGTTTCTCGCAAGAGGTGCAGAGCCAACGTCAGCCCAAAATATCATTTTACAGCAATTACTCCTATATGATTGCTGGCTCCTTATTGTTTAGGGATATGAAAATGATGAGCGAACTGAGTGCAGGCTCTGCAACACGATCGCAGTTGTATGCAAAGGGAATGAGTGACGAACAAGCCATGGCTTGGCTACAACCTATTGCACTAGACACCCACCCTATTGGCAACCCGTGGCTTAACTACTCTATCTACTTGAGTAATATCCTTATTCCCGGGGTACTGGGCTTGCTCATCTTTATGGTTACAGTATGTAGTCTTGGGCTAGAATTGAAACAAAAGCGTAGCCTAGAGTGGTTGGAGATGGCATCGGGTGATATGCTACGTGCTGTCGTAGGTAAACTATTGCCCCATACGATCATATTCGCCCTCGTCGGTCTATTTATTGATATTTATCTCTATGCCTATCTAGACTATCCGCTTAATGGGGGCTTTGGGGCTATGTATCTATTGATGCTTCTCTTCATTTTTGCCTCTCAAGGGCTGGGGTTATTGATGTTTACGACCCTTCCGACACTAAGGCTGGGGCTTAGTTTTGCCTCTCTATGGGGTATGATCTCGTTCTCGATATGTGGTGCATCGTTTCCGCTTATGGGAATGCCTACTATCATACAATGGGCGAGTAATCTCTTCCCGCTAAGACATTACTATCTGACCTATGTAACAAGTGCTTTGGACGGCTTCTCGCTCTACTACGCTCGGGAGAATATGCTATATCTCGTGGCATTTGCTGTCGTTCCATTGCTCCTGCTCCCTAGGTTAAAGAGCATTATGCAAACACATAAGTATAAACCTTGATATGAGCGAAGTGAAACAAGATCGTAATAGACTCGGGCTGTTTATTCGCTCTATTACTGCTCGTGGACTGACAGCACTCGAGGATTTATCCTCTATTTGGGGCTACGAGTTACGTCAAACTTTCCGGGACTTGGGTATGATTATCTTCTTCCTAGTGGTTCCGATGGCGTATCCATTGCTGTATAGTTACATTTATAGCAAGGAGATCGTGCGTGATGTACCTGTTGTCGTTGTCGATGACTCTCGCACAAGCCTAAGCCGTGAATACCTCCGTAGAGTCGATGCGACACCAGATGCGGCACTGGTAGCCTATTGTAGCGATATGGAGGAGGCAAAGGAGCAGATCCGTAGACGTGAAGCCTACGGCATTATTTATATTCCCTCGGACTTCTCGCATCGGATAGAGGCTCGTGAGCAAGCACACGTATCGCTCTACTGCGATATGAGTGGACTACTCTACTATAAGTCGATACTGCTCTCCAATACGCAAGTTTCGCTGGATATGAATAGAGAAATAAAACTCGAGCGTAGTGCAGGATTGACAGAGCGACAAGGTGAAATACTCACCTATCCCATAGAATACCAAGATGTGGCTCTGTATAACCCAGCGACAGGTTTTGCGTCATTCCTCTTGCCAGCCGTATTGGTGCTGATTATCCAACAGACACTACTCTTGGGAATAGGTATGTCGGCAGGCACGGCTAGAGAACGCAACGAACACTATGACCTGATCCCTACGACAAATAAACACTATGCCGGGACGCTACGTGTCGTATTGGGTAAGGCCTTGGCTTATTTGACGATTTATACGGTAGTATTGTGCTATACGCTGATCGTTGTACCAAACTTATTCGACTTCGTGCAGTTGGCAGAGTTTGTAGATTTGGCTCTCTTCGCTTTACCCTATACATTGGCTTGTATTTTCTTTGCGATGAGTATCTCTGTGGTAGTACGGCATCGGGAAGTTGGTATGATGATCTTTGTGTTTAGTTCGGTACCGCTCTTGTTTCTATCGGGTGTATCTTGGCCCGGTAGTGCTATTCCGGAGGCGTGGAAGTATTTCTCCTATCTCTTTCCCTCGACATTTGGGATCAACGGATATATCAAACTAAACTCGATGGGGGCTACTCTCGGCGATGTGCATATAGAGTATACTGCCCTTTGGATACAAGTGCTGATATACTTCGTTACGACTTGCTTAGTCTACTACCAGCAAATAAGGCTTAGTCGTAGGCACAGGGCAAACCAATAGCCAATAGGGACACGGGCATAGTCAATAGGGCTATGCCCGTGACTTTGGTACTAGCCCTTGCGGGACTTATTGAGGTCTGATCTCTGCTCCGATACTATAGGTTGGTGCGACTGCTAGTTCGCTTGACTTGTACTAGTACTTAGCCATCGTTTTACTAATACTTCCCTCTCGTTTTATTGGTCCTCCTCTTGGGATATACTATTAGCCTATACGGATCGTACTATTTGTTCGTCCCCAAAGTGTAGGATCGACATCATCGCTATATTGCTCGTCTATTCAGGGGGACAAGTTGTGCGATATGCTTGTGTTCTTAGTTTGTGCCGAATGTATCGGTATAGTGCTTTGATCGAGTCTTTTGCTTGTGGCAATCGGATTGTAATAATCTTGCACATGTGTCATTCAGTCGCATTAAAAATATAGATATAGCGTTAATTCGGTGTGAATTGTTCGCCTCAAAAGCGTAGATGTAGCCTTAGTTTTGTGTGGGCTGTTCGCTCCAAAAGCATAGATATAGCCTTGAATTTGTGCCGTTCATTCGCATTACATTATAGATAAAGAGATACGCCCGTACCATTTGGTACGGGCGTATCTACTTGTATTGCTTCGTTCCTTTTGGGGGAAATATCTTGGAGTATTGGGGATTAGCCGAATGGCTAATTTTATAGTTCGCTCTCTTGTGTCCGCCTCGTTACGTCCACGATACTAACAGCGATATTCGACTGCTCAACTTCTTGTATGGGCTCGAGGTTGTTGTGGTATAGAATTGGGATAGGACTTCCTTGCGACCCAACCTCTGTAATCTTGATGCGGTATTCATTACCACGCACTAAGCCATACTTGCCGTAATTCGCCTCAGTATTATCCCCGAAGTGCTTAATAAATACAGCGTAATAGTTGTAAGCCTTGTGATAGAAATTGATCCCATCAGTACTGAAGCCTGCCGATAGATGTGCTGCCGTTATGTTGTTTCTCTCCAGAGCCTCTTTGAGGGCGATATTCTCGGGCTTATTGGCTTGCGAAGCAGAGGCTAATAGTGCCCGTACGCTTCCCTCTGTGTAGTACTTGCCCTTGTAACTAAGCCAACCCTCGTCTGCTGATAGTGTTAGGCCCGTGGGGATATAAGGGTAGGCGATCAAAACGTATGGAGTAGCACCTTTTACAAAGGCTTGGCTGGGGAGTGCGATCTCTTTGTGATAGGCTAGAATAGAGTTTAATGTTTCTGTCGTAACATCTTCTAGGCTAGGTGTGATGAGTAACTTCATTGCTGATGCACTACTTTTCTCGGTGTCACGAGTAGCCACTTCGCTGATACTTGTGCTTTGTTGCCAGTTGTCCCACGGGTATGACTTGGCATATCTTAGTGATCGGTCGCTGTTGTCATTGGCTTGCTCTTCGATGCCATTCGATAGTTTATTGAGTTGTCGTAGGATCGTGACTTTCTTCAGTACGTTATGGACTTGGTATTTGGCTTCTTGACTGCCCTTAGTTCCCATACGCAGGCTGGGGTTTCCGTAGACAATGACACGGGCAAGGGCTGGTTCGAGGGATAGGCTTATCCGATTGCTGGGATCTGTGGGAGCACCACTGCGTAGGAATTTATCTCGTGTAACCGTTACGGCTCCTTGAGCGTTGCTCATCAATATCGTGTTATGCTCCTTATTGTACAAATGATTAACGCCAAGTTCTTGTGCTTCGTTGAGCGTAGACAAAGGTGTGCCTATTCGTGTAATAGCCTTAACCTCTTCACTCGGATTAGCCAGAACGACGAGTTTATAATCTTTGGGGCTTACCTTGGTAACAATAGAGGAGAGATCTTGCTTGGTATTAACGCTTAGTTCGCGTATGCTCTCTAGGGTGTTTGTTGTAGCGTCATAGAATAAGAGTGATAGTGTTTGTATCCTATTCATCGGGTTGTCTTCGTTTAGTGTACGTAGTACAACATCGTTGGGGCGTTTGATGGATAGGTGCAAATAAGCCTCGGTCGCTTCTGTTGGTTTGGGTGGATCGATAAGAAGTGTTTTACCACGCTCGGTGTTACACGATACGGCTACTAATAATAGAGCCTTGATGAGTAGTCGTTTCATAATTAGATGAATTTGATGTATAAATAGTATTACGATGAAATTGATGATGTAAAGATAAGTTTTTTATTGATATTCTAGGGGATTGTGTATGATCCGTTGATTGCTACTACCACGGAAAGGGAGTTGCGGATCAAATAAACTCTGGATAAAGGGCCCATCAACCAGCACGTCTATATACTCGAGGACGGCTCGATAATTGGGGTGCCGTAAGAGATATTCTATTGTGTAGCCGGTGTAGCACCAAATGTTGAGAGAGGTTGCACGCTTGAGGGAGCGTACTAACCAAAGCAATTCTTCGGGCGAATAAAAAGGATCGCCACCCGAAATTGTTATTCCGTCCAAGAGCGGATTGCTCTTGATCTCGGTGATGATATGTTGGAGGGTGTTTTCGTCCAGTTTAGTCCCAGCCTCGGGATCCCAACTCTCGGGGTTATGACAACCTACGCAAGCGTGCCGACAGCCTGCAAGATATATGGAGTAACGCAAGCCCGTGCCGTCGGTAATGGTTTCTCGGTAGATGTTGAGTAGGTTCATTGAGGCGAAACAATTAACCCTTATGCCAAGTAAAGTGGCATAAGGGTAAGTGTCTGTTATTGTATTAGTGGTGTTTTACGCGATCGGCTTCCTCGGCTTGCTTTGCACTATTCCAACTGTCTAGGTTGCCCGTGAGGTAACCTGTAATACGTCTAAGGCGTGCTATACGATCACTCTTACAGACGGGACACTGATGGTAGATGATCCCTCTATATCCACAGCCATTGCATGTATCTACAGGGTGATTGATTGAGCCGTAGCCGATCTCTGAGTCTTTCATTGTCTTGACGAGTTTAAGAATAACACTGACATTCTTTTTCGCCTCACCGTCCAACTCGATATATGAGATGTGTCCTCCGCTTGTAATAGCGTGGAAGGGAGCCTCTCGTTTAATCTTCTCAAACATACTGATATGCTCGCGTACATCAACGTGAAAAGAGTTGACGTAATAGTCTAGATCATTGACACCAACCAGTTCGCCATACTTTTTGCGATCGATCCTCGTGAAGCGTCCAGATAATCCCTCGGCAGGTGTTGCTAGACACGAATAGTTGAGGTGATACTTCTCCTTGTATTTCTCTGCAACAAGACGTATAGTATCTACTGCTTGGTAAAGCGTCTGCCACGCATTGTCGTTGTGTCCGTGTCCCTCTCCGTAGAGAGCAACCATCGCATTATGCCCCCCGATAAAGCCTATACCGAGCGTCCCCGACAACCACACATCTCCGATCTCATCGTTGGCATCGAGGCGTGCTCCACCTTTCCATACATCATTACCCATCATAAAGGGGAATTGGCGGGCTAGAGCCGTACGCTGATATTGGTAGCGTTCGTACAATTGCTCTGCAATGAAGGTGCTGACTTCCTCAACACGTTGGAGGAATAGTTTGATGGCTTCTTGGCGTAAACTATGCTTATCGGCACTTGGCATATTACTCTTAGCCGTCTCCATTGCTTCGATGGCAAGTCGGGGCATATTCATTGTCGTGAATGAGAGGTTACCTCGTCCCACCGAACTACGAGGGCCATTGATATTATCAAAAACACGAGTCCTACAACCCATAGTAGCCACCTCGTGAAGATAGCGTTTAGGATCATCGCTACGCCATTGCTCGTGGCGATTAAACTTGGTGTCAAGGAATACGAAATTGGGGAAGAGGGCATGACTTGTCGTCTGACACGAAGCAAGGAGCAAATCAAAGTTGGGGCTTGTAAACTTAATACGTCCAGCCATTGCCCCCTCAAAGTCTGCCATGGCTAATTGATAGTCTTCATCGGAATAATTCACGCCCTCCTTGACTTTGAATATCTGGATAGGGAAGATTGGTATCTCACCTTTTCCCAAGCCATCTTTGGTTGCCTCGAGCAGTTTCTTCATTACCATACGACCCTCTTCGCTGGTGTCTGTTCCGTAGTTGATCGAACTAAATACAACCTGATTGCCACCTCGAGAGTGCATCGTATTTAGGTTGTGGATAAAGCCCTCCATGGCTTGATAGGTATCTAGTTCGGTACGTTCGTATGCAGAGCCAAATACTTGTTGTAACTCTTCCCTTGTAATATCATACCCAGCAGAGTTGAGTGCTTGATATAGGTTATCTCTGTGGTCTTCGTGTCTGAGGCTTGCAACGTGTAGTTGGATCAATTCTTTGAGTCTAACCTTTGTGTCCGCAGTTTTGTGTGCTCCTTTTAAGTCTAGAATGAAAAGGAGCCTATCACGTAGGTGCTTGTGAAATGTCTTACGTACTCCCGGAGCCATAAAGAAGTCAAAGGCTGGGATAGCTTGACCTCCGTGCTGCTCGTTTTGGTTCGTTTGGAACACGATGGTGGCAAGGGTGGCATAACTATGAATACTCTGTGGCGGACGGATACTACCATTCTTGGTCTTGAACCCACGCTCAAATAGATCTCCGAGGTCATACTGTACGCAGGTCGCTGTTTTGGTAGGGTAGTAGTCCAGATCATGGATATGTATCAGACCCTCGGCGTGTGCTTTGGCGTATTGCGGAGAGAGTAGATACTTCATAGCATAGTCCTTGGTAACCTCCGAGGCAAAAGTCATCATCTGTCCCGCAGGAGTGTAAGCACTCATATTGGCATTCCCAAGATTTACGTCATTTTTCTCAATGGTTACGATGCCGTCCATCGTATGCTTGAGGCGTGTGCGTTTCTCTCGCTCTATGGTACGCCACTCTCTATATATAATATAGCGTTTGGCAATCTCGGGGGCGATGCTCATCAACTCACGCTCGACAGCGTCTTGTATTTGCTCTACCTCGACAGCCTTGAGTCCGAGGGCAATAAAAGACTGTATAATGCGACTCACGAGAGCATTTATCTCGCTCTCTCGCTCGACGAGTCCTGCTGCTCTGTAAGCCTTGGCGATGGCTCTATAAATCTTGCTAGGGGTAAGGACTTCATGCTTACCATCACGTTTGATAACGTTGAGTGTAGGGTCTGCCATAATGTTGGGTATATGCTAGTTATGCAAATAAATACAACTCTGATTACAGCTCAATACCTATATGTAGGTAGGTGGTATTTTGCTGTTCGGACTGATAAGACAAAGTTAAATCTTAGGACGGAGATAAGCAAATGAGGTGAGATATACCAAGTAGATCTTAACACTTTATTATACCTCCATTCAAAGACTTAAGTAACGACAGAAAATTCAAAAAACTTACTCGCTCCTCCATATCCAAGTAGAGAGGTTCCTTAGGTCGTACTCGCAATATGAGGGGAGTTCCAAAAGCGAGGCGAGATGTCGCTAGTAGGATCACTACAACTAGGTAGCCTTGCGTATCGATCGAGGCAAAGAGATGCTCTTGATGTAGTCTAGCATAGCGTGATAGGGCATAATACATTAGGCTGCATTACTCAAAATAAAGTCCTGTGGAGTAGACGCTCCACAGGACTTGAAATGTTTATGAATAATGAGTTGAAGCAAGACCGAACTGCCACATAGGCGAACGATCAAGTAACGCCATAAACACACCGATATATCTCCTCTATGTGTGCCTTAATAGCCTTGGCTCCTAGATCCTCCGTACTCATAAGGTACATATCAATATATGGTCTGCCCGGGAGATAAGGAGGTTGCTTGTAGTCTACCGGTACCCGAGAGAAGCCTAGCGAAGTATAGAAGGCTATGCGACGCTCGGCTATCGTTGTTGTAGGAGGTTCGCACTCGAGGAGGATAAGTCCCTTATGCTCCTCAATGAATTGCTGTAAGACCTTGGCACCATAGCCTAGAGATCGGTACTCGGGAAGGATAAAGAAATGCTCAACAAAGGTACTACTACGCAATTGCCAAAACGTAAGTAGCCCTATAAGTTGCTTATCATTATAGAGTGTACACAAGTGTAATCCTGCGGGGCGTATACCGAAGATAGTTTCCTCGGGACGACGCTCGTCCTCGGGGAAACTATCTCGATAACTCGTCCGTAATGCAATCTCCTCCTCCTTCTCGAGGCAAGGATTGTATCGTAGACTTATCACAGCCTAATGCTCGTCTTTGGGACCTACAACTTTGAGGTTCTCTCCGTAGGTCTTGGCAATAGCCTCGTAGTACTCCTTATTATAGCCGGGGAAGTCTGGCATCTCGCTTAGGCCATTGCCATTATCAAGGAAGCGACCGTCCTTCTCTTTCTTCATATTACCGTCCATATACTTGACGAGGAGATATTCACCTAGTCGTTTCCAGCGTGCCGTAGCACCGTTGGCAACATCAGCACAGTAGTTATTGAGGAAGGCTTTGGCTTTCTCGGGATCTTCTTTGAGTAGGCGTACAGCCTCTGCGTCAATATACTTCTGTTGCTCATCAAAGCCCTTCTCTAGACGCTCTTGTACTGGGCGAATGTCTGCGATCATAGGTTCGTAGCGGTTGTAAGCCATATTAGCAACCCAGTTATGTATCCAGAAGGCACTTGTCCATGAGAAATTCATCATATCTCCGTTGCCTACTCTATAGCACTCGGGTATTGCAGTTATGCTGGCATACATGGGCGTAAGTACTGCTGTATTGGCATCATCTACACCAAACCATAGGACACCACCTACGGCATCGGGAAGCCAAGAGCGTAGTTGTGCTACGAGGACAAAGCCTGTCTGCTGTGTTGCTACAGCACGCTCATTAACGTACGACTGCCCCTCAACCTCAAAGGTCATAGGTCTCCAACGATAAGGCGACTTATAAGGACCCGCACCGACGTCCTTGGTCATATCCATAGAGGTACCCTCGTAGTGGTTACGCATAGCCTTACGTACGTCTGCTACAGACACCTTCCTATCGGGGATCATATACAGAGGCATATACTCGGCATTAACATCGCCTCGTACGTGTGCCTCGTACTTTTGTGCGTCTTTGTTGAACTCTCTGAAGAAACTCCACACACGAGCCTCACAACCACGTAGACCACCAAATGTGTATGGATTGTACGCCTTCTGGAAGTCGAAGTCCTCGTCCTTGCCCTTGAAGAAGCCTTTCTCTCTTGCGAGGTTTACGACATCTTTCTCGTACATACAATTCTCCTTATCTCCAAAAGGTATCTTGTGGATACGTGCTTGGTTGGCGTGAGCCGATATAGCGTTGTCGGGGATACGAATTGCCACCCAAACGGCACCCTTCTTACCCTTGCCCTTACCGATCATCTCGAGTACCCACACCTCATTCTTATCGGCGATCGTAAAACTCTCGCCACTGCTGGCGTAGCCATAATCACGCACTAGATCGGTCATCACCTTGATAGCCTCACGAGCACTCTTGCTACGTTGTAGCGATACGTAGATAAGGCTACCATAGTCCATGATACCATTGGCATCGGCAAGTTCCTTGCGTCCTCCCCAAGTAGACTCAGTTATGGCTACTTGGTGCTCATTCATATTGCCTACTACGTTGTAGGTAATGGGAGCCTCGGGGATATACCCTAGGTGTTTGTTGGTATCCCACTCACGTATCTCACGCATGGTCCCTTTGGCGTGCTTACCTGCTGCCCAGTGATATAGTTCACCATAGAGCGTGTGTGAGTCTGCCGAATAACTAATGATGACAGAGCCATCTACCGATGCTTTCTTGCCGACAATAAGGTCGGAGCAAGCCTCAGCCATCTGTGTACTTGCTAGGCTTAGTAAGCCAGCCGTCACAGCGAGGAATAGTTTCTTGTACATAATCGTTAAGTGTTAGTTTTACATATATCCTCAAAGATACGGATTTTTGATAGACCTACATATAGCCGATTGTCGTGATATTAACCTCTCGGGAGAGAATTTTGCTCTATTTTATGGCTAGACTAAGGAAGCGTTCTTTGCCACTTAGGTCGTTTAGTAGGTGGGCATACTCGATATGCTCTGCCCCGATAATCTCTACCATACGCTCTAGCGTTAGGTGAGCGTAGAGGGGATTGAGTTCGAGGTAAAGTCTTCCTCCGCTCTTTAGCCAACCTGCTCGAGCAAGGCGAGCAATGGCATCATAATATATAGTAGGACTCTCGGCAGGGGCAAAGAGTGCTGTACTTGGTTCCCACTCAAGCACAGACTCGGACATCTCTTGAGCCTCTTGTGGGTGTATATAAGGCGGATTGCTGATGATAATATCGTATCCTCCCTCACGGAAAGGGCTGTCGAGGGCGAATACATCGGCAGGCTCTAGCCTTATCTCTATGGGACTATCGAGCCTACGTATATTCTCGCGAGCGATTGCCAAGGCATCTAGACTAAGGTCAATAGCATCTATGCTCTTGATATACTTGGTCCCTATTTGTGTTGCCAAGCCAATAGGAATACAAGCACTGCCAGTACCTATATCAAGGATATGTAGACCTTGGGAGGGGTGGATACGCTCCAACTCTTGCTTAATGTAGTAGACAAGTTCCTCTGTCTCGGGACGAGGTATTAGCACCCCGGGGGCTACGTAGATCTTGCGATCAAAGAAGTAAGCGTAGCCTAGTATGTATTGCAATGGTTCACCCTCGACGAGGCGGTCGGCAAGAGGGGAGAGCCGACCCAAGGTGTCCGGGGATAAAGCCGTATCTTTGTCGAGAAGTAACAACTCTGTATGCGAGAGTTGCAGTTGATCCTCAAGTAAGAGATACAGCATGGCTCGGGCTTCCTCCACCTCATAGCGTACAGATAGACGCTCTGTGTACAGAGCAAGGAAGGACTTAATAGTTATCATAAGAACAAAGGTACAATGAAGGAAGATAATATCTATATGCGACGTGCTTTGGAACTTGCCACCCTAGGAGTGGGGCAAGTGTCCTCTAACCCTATGGTTGGGGCTGTACTCGTATATCAAGGACGCATAATAGGGGAAGGCTATCATCATCGTTATGGCGAACCTCATGCCGAGGTAATGGCTATTCGTAGTGTTGCCGAGAGTGATCTCGATCGACTAGTAGATAGTACGCTGTACGTGACTCTTGAGCCTTGCTCTCACTATGGTAAGACTCCTCCCTGTGCCGAGTTAATTATTCGTCATCGTATCCCTCGCGTGGTGATTGCCCAACTCGACCCTTACCCCGAGGTGGCTGGTAGAGGTATTGCCCTGCTCAAGGCTGCGGGGATTGAGGTGCAAGTCGGTTGTTTGGAGGCAGAGGCTAGACAACTTAATAAGGCTTTTAATACACGTTATCAGATGGGTCGTCCCTATGTTTTGCTCAAGTGGGCAGAGAGTAATGATGGGTATATGGATCTTAGGCGTCCTCCTCGCTCGGGTCAGGCTGTGCTTTTCTCATCGCCATATCAACAACGCTTGGTACACAAACTAAGGAGAGAGTATCAGGCTATTATGGTGGGGGCTGCCACGGCACTACAAGACAACCCAAGCCTAACCAACCGCTATTGGGGCGAAGTACAACCAATACGGATCATACTAGACTTGGGGCTAAGTTTGCCTCAAGATCTACGAGTATTCTGCGATAATCTATCTCCCACTTGGGTAATATATGATCGCTCGCGTGTACATGAAGCAAAGAATACGAAGCCTCAAGTACGCTATATTGGTCTAGACCTAAGCCTAGGCAACACAGCCGAGATAATACTTGACTTTTTGGCGAGTGAGGGTATAAATTCTTTACTCGTAGAGGGGGGAGGCAAGACGCTGAGCCTATTTACTCGTAGTGGCTGTTACGATCAAATACAGCGAGAGCGTAGTTGTCTTCGCTTGGGTAGTGGTGTTCCTGCCCCTTGTCTGTGTCCCGAGGATTAGAGTCGCGAGGTAGTTGATGAGGGGTTAAGATTATACTTCTCTCCTAGGTAAGAGGTCGCTTGGTGATGAGGTCGTTATTAGTTGTATCGGGATAGCCCGTGATATATTGGGAGTTTCCCTCTCTCAAAATAGCCCTAATGTGCTGATATACTTGTGGGTATAGTAAGCATATTAGGGCATCTTTTTTGATCCTAGAGTATAGACCTAGATGTTCCTCGTCTAAGCCCCCGTCTGATAAGGTACTTTCATCTTGCTTGATAAGATACACGTAAGCGGATTGGGAAGAAGCGAGCCTTAAAGTAAGGGCTAAGCACATCAGAAATCTACGAATAACGGAAGCCCCCGATGCCCCTATCCTTAGTCTCAAAAATACGATGTAATTTCATCTCGATTGACAAGATACTTGAGGCTCGATTGAAGAGATACTTAGACGTCAAGTGACAAGATACTTAGTCTTCATTCAACATCTAAGTATCTTGTTATAACACCGATCAGCATTGACTCTCCGAGGGGGTATAGGTGTGTCGGGGCTACTGGCGAATAAGAGCCTCGCCCGTAGGTACCTTAACCCGAGAAATCGAGGAGATAGACTCTTGGGGGCTAGCACTGCTTTCGCTCATATCAAGGTGTAAATTGGGTGTTCTAGGGCTGTTTGTCTTGTAATATCTCGATGCCAAGGCTAGACTCTCGGTATATCGCTCGTATGTTGGAGAGATTTGACTTAGGCTGTGAATGATTATAGCATAAGTCCATTAAAAAGGTTAAGGCTAACTGTCTCCCGACAACTAGCCTTACTGTATAACCTTAAATCTAATACTATGAAAAACACGTTGCAAAGGTAGTATAATTTGGCATTAAAAACAAACCTCATAAAGGCTTGAGAAACCTCCTTTTGTCACTTTGCTAACTAGTCTTTGTAAGTGCTTATAAACAGGTAAAGGATACTATAATATGAGTGAGCAAAAATGACGAAGAAACTTGTAAATCCGTCAGACTTATATAGCCTATTCGCTATGTCGTTATATAGAATATGCTCCGCATATCCAAGGACGTTGGTATGCGAAGCATATTTACGAGTGTGTTTGTGCTTAGTCTTTACTTATTGATAGCACAGCCGTTGCACTTCTCTTTGATCTGAGTGAAGAAGTCGTTGCCCTTATCATCTACCAAGATGAAAGCAGGGAAGTTCTCTACCTCGATCTTCCAAATAGCCTCCATACCGAGTTCGGGGTATTCGAGGCATTCAACCTTCTTAATGCTCTCTTGGGCGAGGATAGCAGCAGGTCCACCAATACTACCTAAGTAGAAGCCTCCGTACTTCTTGCAGGCATCGGTTACTTGCTGACTACGATTGCCCTTGGCAATCATAATCATACTGCCTCCTTGACTTTGGAAGAGATCGACGTAACTATCCATACGTCCTGCTGTCGTAGGACCAAATGATCCCGAGGGCATACCAGCTGGGGTCTTGGCTGGACCAGCATAATAGATCGGGTGGTCCTTGATATATTGAGGCAATCCCTCACCACTATCGATACGCTCTTTGAGTTTAGCGTGTGCGATGTCACGCCCTACGATGATCGTGCCATTGAGCGATAGGCGAGTAGATACGGGGTACTTACTTAGTTCTGCAAGGATCTCTGGCATAGGCTTGTTGAGGTCGATACGTACGGCTTCGCCCTCACCTTGCTGACGTAGTTCCTCAGGGATAAGTCTTGCAGGGTTGGTCTCCATCTTCTCGATCCAAATACCGTCCTTATTGATTTTCGCCTTGATGTTACGGTCGGCAGAGCAACTAACGCCCATACCTACTGGACAAGATGCTCCGTGTCGTGGCAAGCGAATGATACGTATGTCGTGAGCGAAGTACTTACCACCAAATTGAGCCCCAAGTCCCAATTTGTATGCTTCCTCGAGTACTTGACGCTCCAACTCGATGTCACGGAAGGCTTGACCACCCTCATTACCCTCTGTCGGTAGATTGTCATAGTACTTGGCTGATGCCAACTTTACTGTCTTGAGGTTGGTCTCTGCCGATGTTCCCCCAATAACGAATGCTATGTGGTAGGGAGGACAGGCAGCAGTACCTAGAGAACTCATCTTCTCGATGATGAACTTCACAAGGCTTGTGGGGTTAAGGAGGGCCTTAGTCTCTTGATAGAGGTAAGTCTTGTTGGCAGAGCCTCCACCCTTAGCCATACAGAGGAAGTTATACTCCATACCATCGACACTAAGAAGATCTATCTGTGCAGGTAGGTTGCAACCTGTGTTGATCTCTTTGTACATATCGAGGGGTACGTTTTGCGAATAGCGTAGGTTGTTCTCGGTGTAAGCGTCATATACGCCGTGTGATAAGTGTTCCTCGTCATGACCACCAAGTACAAATACTTGCTGTCCCTTCTTACCCATGATAATAGCGGTACCTGTATCTTGACAGGTCGGAAGTTGACCCTTGGCCGACGTCTCGGAATTACGTAGGAAGGTTAGTGCTACATACTTGTCATTATCGCTAGCTTCTGGATCACTGAGGATCTTCGCTACCTGCTCTTGATGCTCAGGGCGGAGATAGAAAGACACGTCGTGGAACGCTGCCTTGGCCAGTAGTCTTAGACCCTCTGGGGCGATACATAGCATCTCGTGCTCGCCAAATTGCTTGACAGACACGTGTTCGTTGGTGAGTAGATAGTACTCCGTCTTATCCTCACTAAGGGGGAAAGGCTTCTGATACTTGAATGGAGGTGTAGCCATACTTGTAATGTTTACCTGAATTAGTGATATTTATATGTAATACAAAGGTAGTAAAATTTAGATACCAAGTTAAGCCTGCCCAACTTTTACTTCGGGATAACAAAAAATATCGCCGACACAAGGGTAAGACTTGGTCGGCGATGAGATTTTAAGGTATCCGGACACGCATATCCACTTCTATGCGGAAGTTTATCGGCAGTACGTGCATTGTGTTCACAGGCTTATCCTTGATTAGTCCCGGACTCCACTTGGGCATCGATCGTACTACTCTTATTGCCTCGTTATCTAGTAGTGGAGTTGCACCACGGGTTACGTGGACGTTCTCGATACTCCCGCTTTTCGTTATTATGAATAGAACTTCAATCCTTCCCTGTTCGTTACTGTTGGCTGCTTTCTCGGGATATCTGATGGTGCTAGCAAGATACTTATTTAGTTCATCTTCTCCTCCGGGGAACTCGGGCTTGGTATCTACTTCATCATAGAGATAGACCTCTTCTTCTTGTCCCTCTTTGTCTACCCTAGGGGTCTTAGTGGTACCTGTAGGGCTGTCCTTGGGCTTCTCCTTAGTTGACTTTGCTTGCTCTACTTTTTGAGGGCTTTGCCCCGAGGCTTGTAGGCTACTGCTTGCCCCTAGGGCAAGGCAAGCGATGGCTAGGGAGAGAATACATAGCCTCCTAAGGGGGCGTGTGTTGATGTTTACCTTGCTTGTCATAATAATATGTCTTTTGAATTGTTGTCTATCTGTACTAAATGCTTGTGTAATACATATACTGACGCTTCATAATCGTGTAGTTACCAAGGGATACCGACTATGTGCTACAAAGGTAGTAAAATTTAGATACCGAGTTAAGCCCAGCCAATTTGAATGCTTATACAAGAGCAATCATCGCCGACACAAGCACAAAACTTGGTCGGCGATGACGCTATAACGCATTCGGATATGTTATCTCTATTTTAGGCGGAAGACTATGGGAAGTGTGTATCTTGCCCTTACCGCTTTTCCCTTGTGTCGTCCCGGACTCCACTTGGGCATCGCTCGCACTACTCTTAGTGCCTCGGCATCTAGTAGAGGGCTTACTCCACGATATACTTGTGCGTTCTCGATATTTCCCTCTTTGTTAACAACAAACTGAACAATAATCCTTCCTTGCTCTCCTTTTTTATGAGCCTCCTCGGGATACTTGATGTTGCTAACAAGATACTGCATAAGTGCTGTTCCTCCCCCGGGGAATTGGGGTTGTTCATCTACTACCTCATAGACCAAATCCTCACTTTGCTGTGGAGCCTTGGCTACGGCTGGTGTTTTATCCTTTTTAGGTTGAGTGCTTTTTGCTTTGCTCTTATCGGTCTTTTTTCGTGTTACCTCTTGTGTTTGAGGTTCCGATGCTTGTAGGCTGTTGCTTGCCCAGAGCATTAGGCAGGCGATCGGTAGGCAGAGTAGCCACACCCACTTGAGGGGGCGTGTACTGATGTTTACTTTGTTCATCATAATAATACGTTTTTTGAGTTGTTGTTTATCTGTATTGAATGCGTGTGTAATATCATACTTATATCCCGCAATAGCGTGACTTAGCAACTGATACTGATACTCTCGAGCATTGCTCTCATCGCACTCGAGCGTCAATCTGTCGGCAATGTACTCGTGCGTATCGTCAAGTGCTTGGTATAGGTATTGTGCTATGGGGAGATACCAATGTATGGCTCTGAAGGCGAGGGCATATAGCCTCTGTGTGTTATGCCCGTCCCGAATATGTGCGGCCTCATGGCGGAGTATATACCTACGCTCCTCGTCCGATGGTAGCGAGTGTGGCAGATATATACGCCCAAAGACACTGAAGGCTCCACTATCACTACTCTCGGGCAAACGATATACGTCTATTCCCTCGTAAGTACCCTCGTATAAGGTAACACGTAGTAGCCTCTGGAGGCTGTATAGAGAGAGTAGCGTACGTATGAGGGAGGCTACTGCTCCTACAAACCATACGAGGCTAGTAGTACATAGGACTATCTGCCCGAGAGAGAAGTCTTGGCTTGATGCCTCTTGAGCCCCATATCGCTCGACCAAGAGGATCGGTAACTCTATGCTCCTTATCAAACTATCGTTTATCTGCGGAGCCATACTGGGGATAATCTGCGGACTCAAGCCCCCTACGATTGGTAACACTATACTCGAGAGCATCGCCCATAGTAATAGCCTACGTCTGAGCATAATGTCTATATTCCTACTCAAGATATAGTAGTCGATCAAGGCAAAAAGGCTTAGCCCTAGTGCAGATATAATGATGAGATATATGAGTGTCTGCATAGTCTTGTTGTTTTTTGTGTTATGTGTATTGACCTTGCCCGTCTATTCCTTTGCTCCACCAGCCTCAATAAGGCTTATAATCTCTTGCAACTCCTCTGTCGATAGTTTGCTCGTTTGTACAAACTGCTGTACTACCTCTTTGTAACTCCCCGTATAGTATTGCCCTACAATACGCCCAATGCTGTGGCTTGAGTATTCCTCCCGACTAACGAGAGGAGTGTACTCATATTGTCGCCCAAGGTGTGTCCCCTTGAGGTATCCCTTACTCTCTAGGTTGCGTACTATTGAGGCGATAGTCGTATAGGGAGGTCGTGGTTCGGGTATTGCAGACATTGCCTCCTTGGTAGTCTTGGCTTCGCTCGACCAAAAGGCGTTCATTACGCTCTCTTCTTGTGGTGTTAGTCGCTCCATATATTTGTTGTTTTACTTGTTCTATTGTTTGTATGATGCAAAGTTACGAATGTTTCGTAGATAAACAAGTGTTTGTACGAAATTTTCGTAATTATTTTTCTTAGACCTAATGAAGGCTCTCGTCTTGGGCAAAGTGCCATTAGCCTAAATTGACGAAATACATAGCCCTCACAAGGTGAATAGTAATCCGTCAAGTGAGGGCTTAGGTGGGCTTCGTTTTGATGATATATTCCTGTGCCGATTGATGAGATACCTACTCCTTGAGTGGCAAGATATAGGTAAGTGAATTGGGAGAAAGCGAGCCTTAAAGCAAGGGCTAAGTACATCAGAAGTCTACCAATAAAGGGAGGCCCCGAAGCCCCTATTCTTGGCCTCAAAAAGACGGTATAATTTCATCTCGAATGACAAGATACTTGAGGCTCGATTGACGAGATACTTAGGCGTCAAGTGACAAGATACTTGGGCTTCGATCGACGTCTAAGTATCTTGTTATAACACCGATCAGCACTACCTCTCCGAGGGGGTATTCACCCGACTACTCAAGAGGAACCTACTCGAGGCCATTAGGGGGCATTTATCATAGGCTTGCAAGATAAGCACGATGCGAAGTCAAAGCCTATAAGAGGGGTTAAGAATAATGTAGTATCTTTGTGAATACAATAAATTAGATATAAAAGTTGTGACGGAAGTAACCTTTTCCATCAAGTATAGAGCCGAGTGGGGACATAAACTGTGCATCAGTGGATCGGTTCCCGAGTTGGGCAACTGGGACGAGTATAAAGCCATCGAACTCTCGAGCCAAGACGGAGAAACGTGGCAAGGTAACATCGCTCTAGATGGCAGACGCAAAGACTTCTCCTACTACTATCTAGTCAAAGATGAGTCTGGCAATATCTTGCGTCGAGAGTGGAAGCGTATGCACCGCTTGCTCATCAAAGAGCCGTTCCATACTATCTATATGGACGATCATTGGATCAACAGACCTGCCAACTCTCCCTTTTATAGTTCGGCATACTATGATGTCCTTTTCGCTCACGAGGAGGATACAAGCACTACCGTCATTCGAGAGAAAGGAGCAGAGAAACTTATCTTCCAGACCTATGCTCCCACAGTCCCACGCAATAAGCAGTTATATATCCTTGGCTCAAGTAAGCATCTAGGACAGTGGAACGTCAAAGATGCTCTACCGATGCTTTATATGGGTAAGGGGCAGTGGTATGTGAGTATAGAGTTGGATAGGTCGCAGTTTGCCGAGGGGCAAGTAGACTTCAAGCACTTTATGGCAGACGGCAACAAGCAAAGCATAAGGTGGGAGGCTTGTGACAACCGCACATTCCATCTACCGCCTGCCGAGGCTTATGACGCTATATATGTTGCTGGCTTGAGTTTTGAGGAGGGCGATTATGCTCCACACTTCGCTGGGGCTGTCTGTCCTCTATTCTCTATGCGACACCCCGAGGACTTTGGAGTAGGTGACTTTGCCAGCCTCAGGGCAGCAGTCGATTGGGCAAAACAAGCAAGCCTGCATATCCTGCAACTTCTCCCGATCAACGATACCACCTTCTATCGAGATTGGCGGGACTCGTATCCCTACAACGCTATATCGGTAGATGCTATACACCCTATATATATAGACTTCTCTTCACTCAGTCCGCTCAAAGATGCCAAGAAGCAAAAGGCTATGGAGGCGGAGGCCAAGAAACTACGCAAGTCCTCACGACTAGAGTATCCCGAGGTTGTGGCTCTTAAGGAGAAGTACCTCAGACAACACTTCAACGATTGGGGGGCTACCGAGATCAAGCGTAAGCCCTTCCGTAGTTTTGTGCTGGCCAATAAGTCTTGGCTTGTTCCCTATGCCGCTTTTTGTATCTTGAGAGATCGTAATCCCAAGCAGATACACACACAGTGGGGACGCTTTGCTCGGTACAATTACAAAGAGATCCTTAGTTTCGTAGAGCAAGATGAGCAACGTAGTGAAACCAACTACTATCTCTATGTACAGTATCTCCTGCATCAGCAGTTGATCAAGACCTGTGAATACGCTGCCGATCAGGGCGTTCTCCTTAAGGGTGATCTACCAATAGGTGTAGCCCCTCACAGCGTAGAGGTATGGACAGATCCAAGCCTATTCAATACGGATCGTAGTGCAGGTGCACCGCCCGATGCTTTTGCCGAGGACGGACAAAACTGGGGCTTCCCTACTTACAACTGGGAGCGTATGTACCTAGACGACCTACGCTGGTGGCGTAGTCGCTTCTCTCGTATGTCTAGTTACTTCAAGGCATTTCGTATAGATCATGTGCTAGGCTTCTTCCGTATATGGGAGATACCACGCTACCAAATGTCGGGCTTGCTAGGACACTTCTCGCCTGCACTACCTCTCGGGTTGAGTTTTTGGCAGGAGCAATTCCCCGAATTCCGTAATATGGAACTATTGACCTTCCCAAGCATTACCAAGGAGCGGGCGAAGGAACTCTTTGGGGAGCATTACCCCGAGTTGTTTACGCGTGAGATCTTGCAACCTATACGAGGCGAGGAGCGATACCTGCGTTTGGCTCACGGCAAACAGAGCCATTGGGCAGACCTTAGCGATAGTTATGTAGTAGGGGGTAGGGAAACGCTCGATAAACTCGTAGCACTCTGTCGGGAAACAGCCCTAGTGGCAGATATGTCTTCGCCAGACTTGTACCACCCGCGTATAGCCTTTGAGGCGACAGACTTATTCAAGTCTTGGAGCAAGGAGACGCAAGAGCGTTGGCAACAGATCAGCCACTTGTACTACTATAAGACGCACAATGAGTTGTGGAAGTCTACCGCCCTTAAGCGTATTATGCCACTCCTAGAGTGTACCGATATGCTCGTATGTGCCGAGGACTTGGGTATGATACCCGATAGTGTCCCAGAGGTACTCAATGCTCTCGAGATCTTGAGCCTAGACCTTGAGCGTATGCCTAAGGAGCCAAGCAATAACGGCTGGGTTAGTCCTCGTAAACTTCCCTACAACTCTATCTGTACCACCTCAACGCACGATATGCCCCCACTAAGAGCATGGTGGCAGGCATTAGGACGAGAGAAGCAAGGGCAGTACCTTGTAGAGCAGTTGCCGGGTCGTATGCTTACGCCCGCCTCACCACAAGAGGACATCTTCACGAGTATCATCTCTGCACATATTGCCTCGCCAGCGATGTTTGTCATACTACCGATACAGGACTGGATGAGTATCGACAAACGTCTACACAAACAAGAGCCCGAGGAGGAGCAAATCAATCACCCAGAAGATCCACAACAGAAGTGGTGCTATCGCCTTCCTATTGATATGGTAGAGGCCCAGACGAAGTATGCCGATTGGACTAAGCGTATCAAAGAGATGCTTCAAATCGTGAACAGAGAATAATGATCGAACGAATATATATAATCGAGGAGGCAGACCTCGAGTTGTTTGTCGGGGCAAACAAGAGCAATCTCGTAACTCTTGCCAACTTATTCCCTCGCATCAGACTACGTTTGCATGGTAATGTCATCAAGATATTGGCCTCGCAGGCAGAGTCGGATAGGGTGGTGACAACTCTAGAGATGATGGAGGAGTATTGTGTGCGTTATAATCAACTCTCCGAGAGCGAAGTTATCGAGATCGTCAAAGGTAAAGAACGCCTAGAGGAGGAGGCTATGCAGCAGCGTAGCGGTAAGTTGATACTCTATGGACTGCATGGTAGGGCAATACTTGCTAAGGGAGATAATCAGCAGGCGATGCTCGACAACTTCGACACCTGCGACCTAACCTTCGCTCTGGGGCCTGCTGGCTCGGGGAAGACTTTCATCGCTATTTGTCTGGCGGTACGAGCCTTGAAGAGTAAGCAGGTGCGACGCATTATATTGAGCCGTCCTGCCGTAGAGGCTGGCGAGAAGTTAGGCTTCTTGCCCGGAGAGATGAAGGATAAACTAGACCCCTATCTACAACCCCTCTATGATGCCCTAGGCGAACTAATACCTAGTGCCAAACTCAAAGACTATCTCGATACTGGCGTCATACAGATAGCCCCCTTGGCCTTTATGCGTGGGCGTACATTGAGCGATGCCGTGATTATCCTAGACGAAGCACAAAACACGACTCCGCAACAGATGAAGATGTTCTTGACACGCCTAGGTATCAACTCCAAGATGATCATTACGGGGGACCTCACCCAAGTAGACTTACCTCGTGGGCAACGTAGTGGTCTGCGTGATGCTGTCGATAGACTTAGTGAGGTGGAGGGTATCAGTATGATACGTATGAACCAAACAGATATTGTACGACACCCACTGGTACAGAGGATTGTCGATATATACGAGGCGACAGACAAACAAGAACAAACAGAAGACTAATTCACTAAATACCCGAATATCATGAGTACAACACTTGTACAAACCAACTTTCACTTCCCCGGGCAAACGGGCGTTTATCACGGTAAGGTGCGTGATGTTTATTTCTTGGAGGACGGTAAGATCGCTATGGTGGCGACAGACCGTATCTCTGCATTTGATGTAGTGCTGCCCAAGGGTATCCCTTTCAAAGGGCAAGTACTCAATCAACTCGCGACTTATTTCCTAGAGGCTACCAAGGATATAGTACCCAACTGGCTTATCGCAACTCCCGACCCAATGGTTTCGCTAGGTCATCATTGTGAGCCCTTTAAGGTTGAGATGGTTATTCGAGGCTATTTGACAGGGAGTGCATGGAGAGCATATAAGGCTGGCGAACGCAGTTTGTGTGGTATCACGCTCCCCGAGGGTATGAGAGAGAACGAAGCCTTCCCGACGCCTATCATTACGCCTACGACCAAGGCGGACGAGGGACATGATGAGAATATCTCTCGAGAGGAGATCATCGCCCAAGGTCTTGTGAGCGAAGAGGACTATAAGCAACTAGAGGCTTATACCTATGCTCTTTTTGCTCGAGGCCAAGAGATGGCTCGCGAGAGAGGCTTGATACTCGTAGATACCAAGTATGAGTTTGGTAAGAAAGACGGCAAGATCTACCTGATTGATGAGATACATACCCCCGATAGTTCGCGTTACTTCTATGCCGAGGGTTATGAGGAACGCTTTGAGCGTGGTGAGGAGCAACGACAATTGTCCAAGGAGTTTGTAAGGCAGTGGCTTATACAGAACGGCTTCCAAGGGCGTACGGGCGAGAGTATCCCCGAGATGAGTGACAACTATTGTCGCAGTGTGAGTGAGCGATACATAGAACTATACGAACACGTAACAGGACATAAGTTTGTCCCTGAGGTAAGCGACAATATCGTTGCACGTATCGAGGCGAATGTAAAGGAACTACTATAAATGGTAACACCCTATAACGATAGTGAGGAAAAGGTAAGTCAGGTGCAACGTATGTTTAATCGTATTGCACCGACTTACGACAAACTCAATCATATTGTTAGCCTAGGCTTGGATCCATCGTGGCGTAGGAAAGCAATTGCTTTGCTTGCTCCCTACCAGCCCCAAGAGGTGCTAGATGTAGCGACGGGGACGGGAGATTTGGCAATTGACATACTGCAACAAATATCGAGTGTTCGCTCGGTCCTTGGGGTTGATATATCGGAGGAGATGATGCGTTATGGAGAGGATAAAGTGCGATCGTTGGGCTTGGAGACTAAGATCTCTTTCAAGCGTGAGGATTGTACGGCTCTTACTCTAGACTCGGAGAGTTTTGATGCCGTAACGATCGGCTTTGGTATTCGTAACTTTGAGGATATACCAGCCGCTGCTAGAGAGTTGCACCGAGTACTCCGCCCGGGTAAACCTGTTGTGATCTTGGAACTAACTGAGCCTCGCAATAAGTTGATGCACTTCTTTTATCGTCTGTATGCCAATCGTGTAATCCCTTTCCTCGGTCAATATATAAGTGAGGACAGGGACGCTTACACCTATCTCCCTCGTAGTATTGAGGAGGCTCCACAGAGAGAAGAGATGGTGCAGATATTCTTGAATGCAGGCTTTAGGGAGGCTTATTACCGCAACATTGCACCCGGCACCTGTGCTATCTATGTTGCGATCAAGTAGTAGATATACTCGATAATCACTAAACGAAAAGTATGAATAGTTTATTAAGACTGCTCTGTGTAGTCGCGCTTACTTATGCTCTTGTCGCATGTGTAGGTAACGGAGGGAAGACCAGTGGTGATACAGCGATCAATGACCTTGAGATGGACTCTATTGTTATGCAAGATAGTTTCCCTCCCTCAACGAAGGTAGAGGTATCCCCGATGCATGAGTTCCATCTCAAGTATCTCTACTTCAAAAATAATGAGGCTTTGCAGGCTGAGATCAATCGTGCTATACTCAACGGCAGACTTGATAGTATCTCGGGGCTTTCTGCACAAGATATAGGTCGAGCCCTATATGCAAGTATCAAGCGAGAGTACCAAGACACAGTATCTACAGCAGAGGACTACGAGAATTATGCTTCGATGACGGGTTGGATCTATAGCCTAGAGGTAGCACTTGAGACTAGTAGCGACAAGTTTGTTTCGCTCCAATGGACAGAGTACACTAATACGGGGGGGGCTCATGGTTATGCGGCTATAGGTTTGTCTAGTTTTGATAGAGAGCGTAATCAGGTCATAACAGAGAGTGATATATTTGTCGAGGGCTACAAAGAGAAACTCGCCCAAATAATCCAAACGCAGTTGGTGCAGGATTACAAAGTAAATACTGTTGAGGACCTATCTACCGAGGGCTTTTTCTCGCCTAGTGAAATCGAGCCCAATGATAACTTTTTGCTTACGGAGACGGGCATACGTTATTGCTTCAATCCGTATGAGATCAGTCCTTACGCTATGGGGCATATTTACGTAAACCTCACTTGGGACGATGTGAGTGAGATTATACGTCCCGGTAGCATCATAGAGCAATATATATAGGCATTATGCATACAACAATAATACAACGATACTTCCCTTACTTGAGTGAGGAGCAGATGGCACAATTTGCCCGACTGGACGAATTGTATAGACACTGGAATGCTCAAATCAATGTGATTAGTCGCAAGGATATTGATCAACTCTATGAGCATCATATTTTGCATTCATTGGGTATTGCTCAGATGATACGCTTCAAGCCCGGTACGCGTATCCTTGACTTTGGCTGTGGTGGAGGTTTCCCCGGTATCCCTCTTGCGATTATGTTTCCCGATGTGGAGTTTTTGCTTGTCGATAGTATCGGTAAGAAGATCAAAGTAGCGACAGCCGTTGCCGAAGCCCTTGGCTTGACGAATGTACGCACACTACATGGCCGTGGAGAGCAAATCAAGGAAAAATTTGATTTTGTCGTTAGTCGTGCTGTGATGCGTCTAGATGAATTGGAACCGCTCGTACGTAACCTTATCAGCAAGGAGCATCAGAATGGTATGCCCAATGGTATAATATGCCTCAAAGGAGGCGATTTGCAGAGTGAGACGCACAAGTACAAGCATAAGGTAGAGATACAAGACCTATATCCAACCTTTGAGGAAGAGTACTTCAAAACCAAAAAGATTGTTTATCTCCCGATCTAAACCTATGGTACAAATCAAATGCTTTACGGTAAATCCCGTACAAGAGAATACCTACGTCCTGTATGACGAGACAGGCGAAGCCGCTATCGTTGATTGTGGCTGTATGACACCTCAAGAAGAGTTGGCTCTTAGCCGTTTTATAGAGGAGAAGCAACTTCGCCCTCGCTTGTTGCTTTGTACGCATCTACACTTTGATCACGTATGGGGCAACGCTTGGGCTATGCAGACGTGGCAACTTGAGGCTTATTGCCATGAGTATGATTTGTCTATGCCACCCAAACCTAGTGAGCAGTTGGCTCTCTTTGGTATTCACAGCAAACTAGAGAATTTGCCAGACTCTGCCTACCATCTTGTAGAGCAAGGCGACGTTATTCGCTTTGGCAATACAGAGTTGGAAGTACGTCATATCCCGGGTCACGCTCCCGGTCATGTCGCGTATTATTGCAGTCGAGGGGGCTTAGTATTGTCTGGTGATGCTCTCTTTGCAGGTGATATAGGCCGTACGGACTTGTGGTGTGGTGACTATGACACACTGATCAATAGTGTTCGTACTCAACTCTTCACGCTCCCTGATGATACCGTTGTCTATCCGGGACACGGACCAGAGACGACCATCAAGCGAGAGAAAGCGTACAATCCATACTTCCAGTAAGCATAATGCGACCGCCAAACGTAGCGGTCGCATTTATTTTGAGCATACATCAATCTCAAATCTTTGCTGTAATCAATCTGTATTGAATGCTGATACTCAAAAGCAATACGCTTACTTTTATATCCTATAATGAGAGCATCAAGAATATGAGAGAAAAACATCTAGATGTTTTTGCAAAAAGATCTAGATAAATCGACGAAATAATCTAGATTATTTTGAGTGAACTCCTAGATGCCTTATTAAGAGCCTTTATATACTGCATTCCATTGACCTAGTTTTTCCTAATTTCAGATCAAAAAGTAAGGTGAACCTAATGTAAAATACCCCCTTAGATCTTGCTGTATGTAGATGTTACGAGTGGCTTGGTTGGAGGTTGTGTGTATGACTCAGATCTTTGATGAATGGACACTAAGAGAGAGTTGTGCTAGGGTGATACCCAAATAGGTCTAGAGTGTGAGGAGTTATCTAGAGGTTGCTTCGTCTTACTACAAGGGCAGGAATAGCGTGACTTACAATCTTAGGGTAGATATGATCTACGAGTATATTCCTACTCGAACGATTATGTTACCGCTCTCAAGCCTTGTTTAGGTGTAATGTGTGGTCGATTTGTTACGTTATTTGTATTTCTAATGCTTGCTAATTTGGTTAATTCAATTTTATTGTGTTACTTTGCAAGGTATAAGCAAGGCTTTATTCGCTCGGGAAGCAATAGAGTATAGTATTAACCCTAATAAAAGTATCGCCTATAGAGTAAACGTTACACTTTGTTTTTAATTATAGTTCACAAGTCCCACCCTTAAAATAGGTACGGCTATGAAGAAGTTTAAGATGTACAGCGATGAGCAACTTATCGCGAAGTACGCCCAAGGTTGTAACGAGGCATTCGATGCCTTACTCATGCGATATGACGCATATATCCACTCTTATATAAGATACTCAGTACAAGATGAGGATCTAGTAGAGGATATCTTCCAAGATGCCTTTATCAAAGTAATGACTACTATCAAGGCTGGTCGTTATACAGAGAGTTCGCGCTTCAAGCAGTGGCTCACGCGTATCACGTACAACCTGATTATGGATAGTTTTCGTCGTCAGAAAAGCGAGGCTAAGTTTGAGCCTTTTGGTGATGAAGACGAAGCGGACTTAGTGTTCCGCGGTATCTCTAGTGAGGATATGAATGGCGAGGAACTTATCATTCATAACGATGGGATCAGCGAGTTGTATGCTAAACTAGCACTACTACCTGACGATCAAAGAGAAGTAGTACACCTGCGTGTTTGGGAGGATAAGAGTTTTAAGGAAATAGCAGAGCAGACGGGAGTAAGTATCAATACGGCTCTAGGGCGTATGCGTTATGCCTTGATCAATCTGCGTAAGTATATGGCAACGGCTAATTAGTCGTGTTGTCCTAGAATAGCAAGGGCAGTAACCTACGATAGGTTACTGCCCTTATTGTTTGTACCCGTGGGAGTATCCGAAGCGACAAGCGTTTTGCTCAATACATCGCAGAGCGTTGTTTGGTAGCGTCTTGTTCGGCGTCCGAAGCGACAAGCGTTTTCCTCAATACATCGCAGAGCGTTGTTAGGTAGTGTCTTGTTCGGTGTCCGAAGCGACAAGCGTTTTGCTCAATACACCGCAGAGCGTTGTTGGGTAGCGTCTTGTTCCGTGTCCGAAGCGACAAGCCTTTACAGCAATACGGCCCCGGACTTGGGAATAGTTATCTCGCCGACTTAATTCTTCTTGGTCTTCGTCTTGAACTCTTGTAGCGAGCGGTTGCTCTCTTTCTTGAGCCCAAGTACGATCTCACGGAAGACTGCCTTACCCTTTTCCTCATCAAGTCTGAACCAACGCTCAATAATACCTAGTTTGAGGTAATAGGCGAGGACATTCTCTAGATCGAAGACTGTCCACTCGGTATTCTCCTCGAGCCATTGCCAACGCAGAGCATCGATCATACGTTCACGCTTGGCGATGTCGCGTTCTTCTGCGATGTTGATGAAGGTCGTGATGTAAGGAATATCATCACTAAGCCCGAAGTCTTTACTCTTATTGTGTAGCAACTGCTCCTCAACGGCACTGTCGCCTATGATGTAACGCTCTGCCGACCAACCTAATTGCCTACACGTATGTACAAGAAGGACGTTGCGTAAGGTCTGGTTAAAGCGAAACCACTCGGCAAGGAACGCATTCTTGCTATGACTAGCAGCACCATAATACAATTGGGCTAAGCGATCTTCGTCGCTCAGAGGACACTCCTCTACTGGTTCTTCGTCAAGATTGCTGTCCTCGGGAGCCTGATAGTACTGCTCATTGAGGAACTTAATCATATAACCCGGTACAACCTCATTACGTCTAATGGGCTGACCTAATTGTGCAGCACGTGCAATCTGTTTGAGTTCCTTGACGGGGAGCGTAATATGAGCGACCTCTTGATCTTCGTCCTCCTCATCGCTGTCTAGGTTGGGAGCGAAAGCACCAGCACGGAAGAGTGCGATAAACTCTTTATTAACCTGCTCCAAGCGTAGCCAGTCTAGTTTCTCCCGATCTTTACTAGAGAGGATCTCAAGCAATTCGCTATAAAACTCCTCTTGGCTGTACGGGGACTTGCTCATATCTAGGCTTATATTGGGTAAGCCTGATATAAGGGCATGGTACTGTGCCATAGCGTCTAGAATAATTGTTGTGCTAACTGTGGGCGTAGGAAACTCTTGAATAAATCCAAGAACTCACTCTCCCCAATTTGTAGTTTGAAACTACCATCTACGGGGCGGAGCGTAAACTCTGTATTTTTACCAGCGACACTCTTTATCGTAACGCCCTTCTCGAGTAGATCTCGTGCGTTGCTTGCGAAGTATGCCTCGAGTTTCTCTGCATTGGCTCCGCTGATCTCTACACCACGATTAACATCGAAGCCCTTCACTAGATCGAGGACGAAGGCTTGGATAAACTCGGGATTTGTACCAAGAGCCTGTACATTGTTGCTCGCGATTGTCCCGCTCAATTCACTAACGACAGCAGCACGCGTAGCCTCTACGAGTTGTGTCGCGTATAGTTGTAGTTCGCGTTCTGTGTTTTGTTTTAGTTCCTCGGCTTGTCGTTGGGCTGTACGTATTATCTCTTCCGCCTTTTGCTTTGCTTCGGTTTCTCTTGCAGAGATACGTGCTTCGGCAGCAGCGATGATCTTGTCGGCCTCTGCGTTTCCTTTGAGAACACCCTCGTTGTAAACTTTGTCTGTCAGTGCCTGAATTTTAGAGTCCATAACTGTGTAGTATGTATTTGTTTAGTTTATACCTGATATAATTTTGAGGCTTTCTTAAGAACGGAGGAGCACCTAGCCCTCAAAGACTCAATTAAGACCTCAAACAAAGATACATAAATTAATTAGATACTTGCTCTACGACCACTGCGACCTCCTTGTCGATCCAGTGGATATTGACCTTATCACCTTGTGCGAGTTGCTGCTTTGCTGTGATCGTTTTCCCCTCCTGCTTGATAATTGCGAAGCCTCGCTTGAGGATATTGTCGGGGTGGGCTAAGCGAATGGCCTGCTCATAAGTTGCTAGTGCCTGCTCGTATCGCATCTGGTGTCGCTTACTATTGGTACTTAGTCGCGTGCTAAGCAGTTGCAAGTGTTGCTCTTGCTGGATCAATTGCTGGCGTAGCAAGCGAGGTAAGAGTACGCTACAAGTCGTGATCTGTTGATGTTGTTGCTCAAGCCTTCTACGTGCTAGGCTGTCTAGACGCTGACGGATATTATCTTGCTGTTGCTCTGCCCCTCGTATCAAGCGTATAGCCAAACTAGGGATACGCAGACTAAGATCTACAAGCCTACGCTGGCGTTCGTTTTGTATCAAGTAGCAAGAGTTGCGGAGCCTAATATCAAGACTGTCTAGCGTCTGAAGTTGCTCGAGTTGTTGCTGTATCAAAAACTCCGCAACTGCCGTCGGAGTCTTGAGTGAGGTATGTGCTACCATATCCAAGACGCTGACATCACGATCGTGACCAATACCTGTGATAATCGGGAGCGGATATTGTGTACAAAAATAGGCCAGTTGGTAATCATCAAAAGCACGCAAGTCGCTTACCGAGCCTCCTCCTCGTATGATCACTACGGCGTCAAATTGCTCGAGAGAGCGTGCAATCCGCTCAAGAGCCTGCACAATACTACTACTTGCGTTGTCACCCTGCATCTGTGCTTGGTAGAGGGCTGTGTAGTATTTGAGTTGGTAACTATTACCTCGTAGTTGATCTATAAAGTCGCCATAGCCTGCTGCCGTAGGAGAGGAGATGATCGCAAGCCTTTGTATCGACTGCGGAAGGCTATACCGCTTATTATCTGCAAATACACCTTCCCTCTTGAGCCGTTGGATCGTTTCCTGTCTCTGCTTGGCTATCTCACCCAAACTATAATTAGGGTCTATATCTACTATGATAAGACTCATACCATATAGTTCGTGGTACTTGATTTGCACAAGGCAGAGGATATTCATACCCGAGGCTAATGGTGCTAGACCAGCACTACGCAACTTACGGTTAATGTCCTCGTAATTGTTACGCCAAATGTTGGCTTTGATACGAGCCTTTATTCCCTTGCCGGCTTCTTTTTCTTCGAGTTCGAGGTAGCAATGCCCCGAGTTTGTATTGACACTTAAGCCCGTTGTTTCTGCCCTTACCCAGTACTGGTCTATATAAGTAGCCTCGATGCAACGTCGCACCGAGGCTACCAATTCGTATAGGCTATAGGTCCGTACAGGAGTGCTCATAGTCCTAAGTTAAGTATATCCAAGCCTAGCGTTTACTAGGGTGCTGTATGCGTATATTACGCTCAAAAGCCATCTCTAGCGAGATCAACGTTTCTGTTCCAGAGATACCTGGTATGAGTTGGATACGCTCGCTGAGGATATGCAATAGGTCTGTATTGTCCTTTGCATAGAGTTTGATCATAAGGGCATACGAACCAGTAGTAATATGGCATTCAACAACCTCGTCAATCATTTTGATTTCCTCGATGACTTCTTTGAGTACAGAGCCCTTGTCGATACGGATACCTACATAGGTACAAGTGTTGTAGCCAAGGAATTTGGGGTTAATTTGATAGCCCGGGCTTGCTACTGCACCTGCTGCGATCAGGCTCATTAGGTGCTGATTTACTGACGAACGCGAGGCACCACACTCTTCTGCCATATCTTTGATCGTGATACGTGCATCTCTTGATACGATGTCTAAGACTTGTAAGTCTATTCGTGTTAGTTTCATGATGTAAATAAGTCGTGTATTTTTAACTATTAGCAAAGGTACGTATAATAAGTCAAATTGCCAAAATACTGACGCTTTTTGACCAAAATGAAGTACAATCTCACCCGAATAGCCGTGTAACGAGGCGTGATATACGATTACTCATCTTGTGGACTTATGGGCTAATGTGCCGTTCCATTCGGCACGAGAGCGATACTGATCTTATTCGGGCATCACGCTATACTCCCTCATTGAGGGTTATCATCTTGCTGACGCTATTATTCGCACTATCTCATCGAGGGCTATCATCTTGCTGACGCTATCGCTCGTACGATCTTGTTTTGGCCCGATTGATATTTGTTTACGGAGGCCCTATTGTTACAAATCTTTTCGTCTAGGAATTAGGCTAATAGCCTTAATCGGCTGTGTGCCTTGAGTAGACCTATGCTTTATGGGGGGTATTACGCTCATCTCCTCCTATCTACAAATGCTGGGTGGTCTATGATCTGATGCCTATATACCTTTGCTTTGGGTCTAGATTGACGCTATTCCATTGGAATGGCTCGGTGGATCTTGTAGACGTATCACATTCTACTGGTAGAATGGAGAGATTGTAGTGGTAAAAATTTCTCGCTTTACTAGTTGAGGGAGAGGGCTTGATCTGTTGGGCTTTTGTGGGCTGGTGTATCCAAATCTCGGCTTAAGTGGTATAAGTGTATCCTTTTGTGGATTAGCGATAGGTCTAATTATATCATACTATGGCTATTAGTAAGAGTAAGATGTACGACGAACCGATAATAAGGTTATGCTTTATAGAGATCTCTGTAAGGCTATGCTATTAGCCCTATGATACTCTTCATCTTGGGGATCTAGAGCATACAAGTGCGAGGTTTCGCTTGAGCGAATGGAGATAGCGTGATGTCCTATCAGTTCGCGTTTGTAATTATAGTGGGTCGAAAGGTCTTGATTGCTCCCAAAGTCGTATATTTGTCTTTATGAAACAACGTGAAATATATTTAGCAGGAGGTTGCTTTTGGGGAACGGAGCATTTCTTCAAACAAGTGCGAGGTGTTGTGGCGACAGAGGTGGGCTATGCTAATGGTCGTACATCAGACCCTACCTATGAGGCGGTATGTCGCCAAGATACGGGACACGCCGAGACTGTACGTGTGGAGTATGACGAGGATATAATCAGCCTAGACCTGATACTACAATTATACTTCCGTACTATTGACCCAACGAGCCTAAACAAACAAGGAGGGGACGTGGGGACACAGTACCGCACGGGGATCTATTATACAGATCCCGATGATGAGGCTATCATACGTAAGGCCCTAGACGAGTTGTCTGCACGCTATACGGCAGAACTACGGGTCGAATGTGAACCTTTACGCCACTTCTACAACGCAGAGGATTATCACCAAGATTACTTAGATAAAAATCCGAGAGGCTATTGTCATATCGGTCAGGACTTGTTTATTCTAGCCCGAGAAGCCAATAAAGCCTAAGTGATGTTTGGTACAATACGAGTAAAGGCTCTGTTCCCCACGGGGACAGAGCCTTTACTTATTGCGTTGTGTACTTGCTGTGCTTACTTCTTACGCAAGATGTAAGGGATCGCTGGAACCTTCTTATCTGCGTCAAGTAGCGAGATAGAGTCGCCTTGTAGTAGGGCGAAGTCTTGGGTGTCTGTCGTTAGAGTGAGCGTGTCACCTACGATAGTGTAAGTACCCATTATAGAGTCTGTGTGACCCTCTGCTGTTTGGATCTTTAGGAAACTAGCGTCAGCCTTGAGTTCGAGTACAGTATCGAAGCCCGAGTTATCAGCACCGGGAAGGATACCCTGATATGTAGCCTCGATAGTTGTTGCTGCTGTTGGCTCTACTTGTGCACTGTCTACTGCTGTAGAGTCTGCTTGATTTTGGTTGCTAGTATTACCACAAGCAACAAGTGCTAGCCCTAGTACGGGAGCAAGAAATAGTTTCTTCATAATCTAATAAATAGTTGTTTTATGGATATTTTCTAAACTTAGTAACGTGACCTAGTACTCTTTTATTGCCTTTGTACCGCTTGTACACCTGCGTTAAATATAGAGAACCAAAGCCCCGAACTGTAAAAACGCGTGCAAAGGTATGAAAAAATATCAACTAACACACTAGCCGAGTAAACTCTCGTACTGCTGGGTGAGGTAGATAAATTCCTCTACGCTGAGTTGCTCTGGTCGTTTGGTGAAGATCTCCTGACTATAGCCCGCGTAGTTACTACCAAAAAGTGGTTTCAGCGAACTACGTAGCATCTTGCGACGCTGATTGAATGCCGTCTTTACTACGGTCTTGAAATTCCGCTCACTACAACCCAAAGAACTGCGACCATTACGCACAAGCCTAATGACACCACTCTTAACCTTGGGCGGTGGATTAAATACATTCTCGTCCACAGTAAAGAGATACTCAATGTCGTACCAAGCCTGCAAGAGTACACTTAGGATCCCGTAGTCCTTATTACCCGGTGGAGATGCCAAGCGGCGTGCGACCTCCCGCTGTAACATACCAGAGCATACGGGGATACGCTCACGAAAATCAAGAAGGCGGAAGAAGATCTGGCTAGAGATGTTATAGGGATAATTGCCAATGAGAGCAAATGGCTTGCCCTCGGGGATACATAAGTCTAGGTCGATACTAAGGAAATCACCCTCAATAACTCTACCTTGTAACTGGGGGAAATGCTCGCCCAAATAGGCGACACTCTCGGTATCAATCTCGATAACTCTAGTATCGTGACCTTTCTCTAGCAGGAACTGCGTAAGCATTCCCATACCGGGGCCGATCTCAAGGATAGGTAGTGCTTTGTGTTCGCTTAGGGTATCGGCTATTCTCTCTGCAATTGTTAGATCTGTCAGGAAGTGTTGTCCTAGGGCTTTCTTGGCTCTTACTTGTATCATTGTTTTACAACTCTCTCTAGTATCCTTTTGTAATCATACCGCTCCCAAAGCATATCTTGTGCTCGGTGTCATAGATAACGGCGTACTGACCGGGGGCTATCCCTTGCACTCTATCCTTACTGTCGATGCGGTACTTACCAGTAGTAGGGTCGTAGTGCAGTGTGCCGAGTGTAAAGTCTGGGCTATGGCGTACCTTAAAACTAATATCTATCGCTAGGCGTTCGCTAGGCTTAATGTCTTTGTTTGCCAAAAACGACCACGGGTCGCGACTGATGAAATTCATCTCATCACATACGATATGCTCCCCGTACTGATCGTCGGGATCGTAGCCTCTACTGACGAGTATGATATTACGCTTAATATCCTTCTTCACAACGAACCACGGCCCGCCACTCAAGCCTAAGCCCTTGCGTTGGCCTATAGTATGAAACCAATAACCTTGATGCGTACCAATGGTCTTACCGCTCTCACGCTCTATGATGCGACCGGGCTTTGTGCCGAGGGCTCGTGCGATAAACTCGTTGTAATTAACCTTACCAAGGAAACATATCCCTTGACTGTCTTTGCGGTGTGCACTGGGCAACTTCGCCTCCTCAGCAATAGATCTTACCTCTGCTTTTGTAAGATGTCCCGTGGGGAACAAGAGTTTGCTTATCTGTGCAAAGTTGATCTGAGCGAGGAAGTCGGTTTGATCTTTGACGGGATCGGGAGCAGTAGCAAGGTAGAGCGTATCGCCCACGTAGTATGTAGTAGCATAATGCCCTGTCGCAATAAAATCGAAGTTATGCCCCCACTTCTCATTGAAGACCCCAAACTTGATGAGTTTGTTGCACATTACATCAGGATTGGGCGTAAGACCTCGTCGTACTGTGTCAATGGTGTACTCCACGACATTCGCCCAATACTCATCGTGTAGCGATACAATCTCTAGAGGCAGATCGTATTGCCTAGCCAACATCGTCACCATGGTAATATCATCTTCCCACGAGCAATCCTCAAAGCCATCTTTATCCATACCAATCTGTATGTAGAATAGGGTAGGGCGGTATCCTGCTGTATGTAATAGGTGTACGACAACACTACTATCTACACCTCCGGATACGAGCACTGCTATCTTGGGATTGGTAATCCCAGAGTGCTTAATGCGTTCGTGTATTGGGGCTATGTATTTATCTAGCATTGGGCTTGTTGTTTAGAGATTGGAGCCAATAGCGTAAACTATCGGCAAGTTGTGGTGACGAGCGACGTGTAAGCCAGCCACGACGTAGATTGTGGGTAATAGGGAGGGCGAAGTCAAGGCTTGGGAAACTATCTTTGTAGCGTCTTGCTTCTTCGCCTGAGCAAAGTGTGTAGTCGATACTACCTGCTTGTACTTTCATAATCAACTGCTCGGTATTGTACAGACTATCCTCTCGTATCTGCATCGTCATACCCATTTCCTCTGCGAGATGCTCGAGGAAGAGGCGTAGATGACTTCTATGAGCGAGGGTTATTACCTTATTTTCGAGTTCGAGTTGCTTGTGTATTTGTTGAGTTGTGTCTTTACGTTGTACGAGATATATTGGTTCGGCAACGTGTTGTCCTAGCCAAATGTAGAGCGAACTATCAAGCTCGGCTGTATGTGCAATTGGCTTAAGGACTAGATCGACCTCGCCCAAGAGTAGCATCTCGAGGGCTTTGTGCGTATTGTCCTCTAGACGCAGTTCGATGTCGAGTCGCGAGAGTTTCTTAAGTCTATTGATCAAACTCTGCACATTCTCCCCCGATGCCGATGTATTCTCTTGGGTAAGGGTGTAAGGAGCAAGTACTCTGAGGATCCCCTCTTCCTTTACTTCCTTGTAATCTCGTGGGAGTAGACTTTTAGCCTTATCGATATCATCGCCTTGCGTAGAGGGTTTGAGCAACCACATTGTACCTAATGCCAAAACAAGGAGTATTAGGTAGAGCCACATACGTTTGCGAATATCCATGGTCTAGGCAGTATTAGTTCTTAAGGTCTATGACTACACCAGCCTCGAGGTGCATAGGGTTGTAGACATAGTTTTTCATTGTTTCGCGTGCTGGGTTGAATAGCATCTCTCCGATGTTGAACATACGTACATAGAAGCGTGTAGTACGCATACGGAAGTTTGCATAGGCATTTAGGAGTGGTGCTTTACCTCCGATCTCTTCGCTCGACTGATTAACAAACTGCATTACGGCTGGGTGATAGTATGGTGCATTATAAGCACTATGCCAATAAGCCTCTGCTCCGAGTTGCACTTGCAAGACTTTGGCGATCATAAAGTCGAGATACAGATCGGCTCTCATACTAAGACTTGGCACTGCTATTACATTGTTGTTGCTACTTAGTTGGTAGGCCCCCTCAAGTGACCAACCGAGGAAGCCGATATTATAGGCGTGTCCGGCACGGAGCATCGACATTTGTATAAGTTCGGTACTTTGCTCTGCCTTGGCATCACTTGTCCAGTAGATATGATTTTGTAGCGAAGCGGTGCGTAACTCAGCCCACGTTCCGAAACTTGATAACTCTGCTTTGGCTCCGAGTTCTAGTCGGCGAGTGAAGTTGAAGTCTTTATCCTCCCATGCCCACGTATGGTGGTTGTGGAGCAAGAAATAAGCAGGACGGAAGTTGTGTAGACGTCCGTCGAGGCGTAAGGCGAAATCTTTCTTGAGGAAGTTGAACTTAGTCTTGATCTCTCCCTCCAGAGTTACCGCTCCAAGATCTCTCCCGAGTACTCCTACCTCACCACGAGCCGAGAAGTTAAGGCCTTTGCCTGAGTAGCGAGCCAACTCTCCGCCAGCAAATAGTGAATAACTCTTATCACTTGTCTCCTTACTCTTGGTCGTTACATCGAGAGAGTGAGCCCAATAATTCTCACTACGGATATAAGCCGATAGACCAGCCTTAACCCAAGGGCGGAAGCCCTCGAGAAGTGAGAGTGATAGTGTGTTCTTGAGAGTCTTAAACTCGGTAATGTCATTAGGTTGAATGCTCGTGGTAGTCGTAGTAGTCGTTGCTCCACTAGCATCTGTTGTTGTGCTTGTCGTTGTAAGTGCGTTTACGACTGGCGTACCCCATATCGTCCCCCAAGTATCACTTGCCGAGGGAGCGATCATACGCCTGCTCGACTTGTTGTAGTGCAGTTGGTGTGAGATACTCCCTACGGGTACGAAGATCATCGAGTCCAACTTCGCCTCGCTGGGCATTGTCGTAGACTCTTTCTGCTCATCTCCTTGTCCGTTGGGGGCTGTCTTAGTTTTCGATGCCGTAGCATACACTCCCTCGACCTTTTTCTTGTAACCCAATTTATAGCGATGAGATAAAAAGGCATTACCACTACGAATACGATTAAATAAGGCTTCGTTGAGTACTACGGGGACGTCAAGACTCGATATTTTGACACGACCACTGCTGTACTTATCGGGATCATTGATATAACTCATATCAGAGATACCTCCATTCTCTTGTTGCTTGTAGTAGTCGTTGGAGATATACGCCCATAGGTCGTAGCGATCGCTCGTATAACTACCGAATATACGATAGTCGATATTGCGACTTTTGCTGTTGCCATAATATCCTAGAGCCGAGACGTGGTCGGCACTTATCCCAAGGTTAATCTTCTTGTTTAGATTGACCGAGATAGTCCCATTGAGTACCTCTTCCAAGACATCGTCCGAGAAGTTCTTGCGATAGTGGACAAAGGTAAGAGGGACTTTGGTGTCGTAGAAGAGTACATTATCAGGGCTGTAAAGCATTCCTTGGTATCCCGTCAAAGCAACGAAATCGTGTACTTTTGCCGAGCGATCAAAGAATATCTTACTCTGCCAAGGTTGGTTGGCATTGCCTGCATAAGCGACACCCAGACTACGACGCTCTGGGGCGACATAGTTGTGGGTAGATAGGGCTATGGTGTCTTGCAAGTTTACCTGCTCTGGGATACCAGTGTAGGGGCGTATGCGATAACCCTTGAGTTTATCTCCTCGGCGTGCTTTTTCCTCGGCTGATATTTTCTTTTCTTTGGGGGGTTCGTACTGGGCATAGAGCGAAAGGCTACTCACTAAGCCTAGTGTTACGATGCCTATAAGTGTGCGAAGGTTCATTTACTTACTTCTTGTTTGTTTGGGTACTCTATTGGGGTTTGAGCGTCTACTTGCTCCTCCTCGTATGCTCTGTGCTGTCGGATAGAAAGCCCCCGGGATATGCTCGATCGAATAACTACCATCTCTCTCGACATCGATCGCTATTATATCAAAGCGAGTATTAAGGTGTAACCCCTTTTGCCGCATATAACTATTGGCAGCAACGATCATATTGTGCCTCTTGGCAAGGTCTACGGCTTGTAGGGCTGTCCCATAATTGGTACTACGACGAGTCTTAACCTCAACGAAGACCATATCATTCCCCTCTTGGGCTATGAGGTCTACCTCTTTGTGCATATAGACCCAGTTACGCTCGTGAATGATGTAACCCTTGCTCTCAAGTAGACGAAGTGCTATCTCTTCGCCAAGCCGACCCGTCTCAAGATGTTTTGCCATATCCTACGTGTCTGCTCGCCCGTAACCGAGAATGTCTGTATATGACGCTCTCGCTTGTCAGCGATAATCTTGTCTACTGCGATAAGGATACCAGTCTCTTCTACACCTCCAAACTCGTGATTGATAGCCGTACCAAATACTCTCATCTCGGGAGAGAGGGACATATAGGCACTAACGAGCGGTGGTATATTGATGCCAAGACTACGGATATACTTATTGAGGCTACGATAATTGGACTTGAAGTTATTCGTCGGGAACAGCTCGTAGATCTGCCTAGGGTTGATCTCTATCGGCAGAGGCTCTATCGGTGTTACGAGTTTCTCTTGGTCGGGGAAGTGCAACTCAAGGAAGTATAGTATGAGGTTACGTGCTTCTCTATTATAATTGGCATACATCGTTACCTTGCCATAGAAATACTTCATCTTGGGGTTAAGTACCGTAAGTGCTCCTATACCGTCCCATAGGTTGTCGAGAGCAAACATACTTTTGCTCCCCATACGTGTAGTTTGGTAGTCTAGCGATACAAACGAACGCCCCAACTCGATCGTATGAGGGAGGTACTCCTGCATAAACTGCTCACTGAAGTTGAACATCTCTCCTGTTGCTAGGTGAGGCCTACCATTCTCGTCAATACGCACATCGGAGCCAAAGATGAAGCGATACCCCCCAAGGATTGCCTCATCGCTAGGGTCCCAAACGATAAGTTGCATATAACCATCGGGATCGGTGTCAAACTCATCAATATCGACGGGCTTACCTGTGCCCCCCCCGTAGAAACGGAATGCCTCCTCTCGCAAGCGACCTATCTCCTGCATCGTATAGGGAGCATCGGCAGCTTTGAAGATATAAATGTCATTGCCAGCCTTATTGGTGTGACGTAGGAATAAGTCCTCTGTAAGTTCCTTCTTGATAAGTTCTTTATCAATAGGTGCTATAATAGGCTCCTCGTGTATGTAGTTCATAATAGTAATTCGTCGGTTGTTTAAGCCTGCCCCTCTTGAGCCAACTTATAGGATAGAGAACGGATACGCATAGCCTTATCTTGTGCTTTGCTATTATCGGCGGCTAAGTCTTGCCACTTGATAGGCTCCCCTACGATGACCTCAAAATGTTTGCCTTTGGCTCTAAACATCTCATCGGGCAATAGTGCGGTACAGATGTCAAACTTAAAACCTAATGCTTTACGCAGTCTGTCGATAAGGTAAAAATGCCTAGAGTTTTGTCCTACGAAGTGTAAGGGGATAATATCTCGCTGGTGCGTTATCGCCATATTGACAAAACTCTGTTTCCACTCTCCATCTTGTATTTGACCATCTCTGTAACGCGAGCACCAGCCCGCGGGGAAAGTCCCTACGGGGCTATCGCTCTCCAATACTTGTTGGATACGCTCAAGGTTCTCTTTCTTCTGTTTGCCGTATGTATTCACGGGGAGGAAGACGGGCTGTAGTGGCTTTAGGTAATACAGCATATCGTTTACGAGGTACTGAATATCTCCGTACTGCTCGTGCAAGAGATATGTGATACCAATACCATCAATGGCTCCTAGTGGGTGATTGGATACAAAGATGGCTCGACCATCTTTGGGAAGCCTCTCGGGATTACGGAAGCGAACAGTCGTCCCAAAGTCAGCGAGGAGAGCACGCAAAAAGTCTGCCCCACTTTTATCTCCGTGGCGACGCAATATATCGTTAATTTCGTCTTCGTGAATAAGACGTTGCACAAGCCTTGCCAACCACTTGGGTAGTTGCTTGCCACTCTTCTGGGCAATGATCTGTGCTACATTTATCTCTATCTGCTCTCTCATTTTTGCGTACTTAGTAACACAAAGTTACAACTATCCTCGCTTATATCTCGAGTTTGCACAGATAAACTAAGGCATCGGCTAGGCGTCGGGGCTTGTGTTGTATAGACTTATTTGTTTGTTATTTCGTTATGAACTAGAGATTTAACGGAAGTCGTGAGGACTTTTGATGCCCTCTAATGATGTTGTTTGCAAATCTTTGCCGACAGACTAAGTATAGTTATGTGTCGTGTCTTGATTTTTATGCGTCAAGGCTTGGCGGATAAAAATCACGTCTTGACGCTTATCTGTCACGTCTTGACGCATAGGATAGTTAAGTAGGAGTAGACCCTAGGGGATACGTATGTAGGCTCTTAATGTCATTTATTTGGAGCTGGGGGCATATATTCTGTATCTAGGCCCTTAGTTTTTATTCCTCTGAGAGAGATAAAAGTAGAGAAATGAGTACCTTTGTATCTAAACAGTAGTGTACAACAAGATTAGACCAAAATAACAATACAACAATGAATGTAGCAATAGTTGGCGTTAGTGGAGCCGTGGGACAAGAGTTTCTACGTGTCCTCTCTGAGCGTTCTTCTTTCAAGATAAATAGACTAGAACTTTTTGCTTCTGCTCGTTCGGCAGGCAAGACTGTGCAATTTCGTGGTAAGGAGTACACGATACGAGAGTTGCGTCATGGAGATGATTTCAAGGATATTGACGTTGCTTTTGTGTCTGCTGGGGGGAGTATCTCTCTAGAGTATGCCAAGACTATTACGAAGCATGGTGCTGTGATGATTGACAACTCTAGTGCCTTCCGAGGGGACAAAGATGTTCCTCTAGTTGTTCCCGAGGTTAATGCAGCCGATGCTCTTAATCGCCCTCGTGGTATCATTGCCAATCCTAACTGTACAACTATTCAGATGGTTGTGGCTTTGAATGTGATAGAGAAACTATCTCACATCACTCGCGTACACGTGGCTACTTATCAGGCGGCAAGTGGGGCTGGTGCCAAAGGAATGGCAGAGTTGGACCAACAGATACAAGAGATAGCCCGAGGAGAAGAGCCTACGGTAAGTAAATTCGCTTATCAACTAGCGTACAACTTGATCCCACAGATAGACGTCTTTGGTGACGATGACTACACCAAGGAGGAACTCAAGATGTACAATGAGACACGCAAGATAATGCACAGCGATGTCGCAGTAAGTGCTACCTGTGTGCGTGTGCCAGTGACGAGAGCCCATAGCGAAGCCATTTGGGTGGAGACAGAGGAACCACTATCGTTGGAGGCTGTGCGTACAGCATTCCGAGAGGCTAATGGTGTAGTGCTGATGGACGAGCCAAGTGAGCAAACCTATCCTATGCCCTTATTCGTGGCAGAGAAGGATCCTGTTTATGTGGGTCGTCTACGTAGGGATTTGTCGAACCCCAAGGGCCTTACTTTTTGGTGTGTTGCAGACCAGATCAAGAAGGGAGCAGCACTTAATGCTGTTCAGATTGCCGAGTGGCTTGTCGCACAAGGCAACCTCAAGAAATAATTGCTATTAACTCAATCCGAGCAAGACGAGAGTTATCAAAGAATGAAAGTATTTAATAATATAGAAGACCTACAGTCTTACGTAAACTCTGAGAAGAGCCAAGGTAAGACTGTAGGTTTTGTCCCTACTATGGGAGCCCTGCATGCCGGACATATCAGTTTGGTAAAGCAAGCGTTGGAGGAGTGTGATACATGTATTGTAAGCATATTTGTTAATCCTACACAGTTTAATGACCCCAAAGACTTGGAGACCTACCCTCGTACACTCGAGGCGGATAGCCAACTCTTGGCTGAGGTTGGGACGACGGCAGTCTTTGCCCCTAGTGTAGAGGTAATGTACCCCTCGGACACAGAGGTGCGTAGTGACTATGCCGTAGGACGAGTGGCAGAGGTTATGGAGGGTAAGCATCGCCCGGGACACTTCCAAGGTGTTATGCAGGTGGTACAGCGTTTGTTTGAGATCGTAAAACCAGATGTTGCTTTCTTTGGACAGAAAGATTTCCAACAAGTAGCCGTTATCCGTACTATGTGTCGTCTGATCGGTTCGCCCGTGAAGATCGTCGATTGTCCTATCGTACGAGAGGCTGATGGTCTTGCCCTTAGTAGTCGTAATGTGCGTCTGACGGCAGAGCAACGTGAATATGCCCCTCATATCTACCGAGTGCTACGCGAGAGCCTTACTTACGCCCAAACGCATAGCCCAGTAGAGACGATACAGTGGGTAACAGAGAACCTTAATGCGATCCCAACTTTGCGTGTAGAGTACTTTGAGATAGTTGATAGTCTAAGCCTAGAGAGTATCGCCTCATGGACAGAGAGTGAGCGTCCTCATGGCTGTATTACTGTATTCTGTGGCGAGGTACGTTTGATTGATAATATCAGTTACGTAGATGCAGTACGCTAAGCAAATTGCTCTCGCCTTAGCAACTATTGCATTCTTGAGTGCCTGTGGTAGTAAGAAGAAAGCAGGGACGCAAGCACAGCCTCCTAGCCCCGTAGAGGTAAAGCCCGTACCAACGCCAAAGCCGACGAGTTGGGCTCCTCCTCTTGGTGATAGTATCAAGTATGAGATGCGTGCCGTATGGATAACAACTGCGTACGGACTCGATTGGCCCAAGGTAAAGGCAGATACACCCAATGGCGAACGCAGACAAAAGGAAGAGTTGGAGCGTATCCTTGATCGCTTGGTCGGTGATGGATATAATACAGTCTTTTTCCAAGCACGCTTATCGGGAAGTGTAAACTATTACAGTAAGGAACCCTTTAGCCGTCTATTCACCTCGAGTGGCGAGCGTCCTAATTACGATCCTCTTACTTTTGCCGTAGAAGCCTGTCGCCGTAGAGGTTTGTCGGTACACGCTTGGGTCGTTACCTATCCCTTGTCATCACTCAAGGGTGTTCCTCACCCGATTGCTAGGCAAAACCCGGCTTGGGTAGTGATGCACCGAGGGGGTAGACACTTAGACCCCGGGGTGCCAGATGTTCGCTCTTATATTGCTCACCTTACGGCTGATATTGTGCGTCGCTATGATGTCGATGGGGTACACTTCGATTACTTCCGCTACCCCGAGGAGGCAGAGCGTTTTAATGATGCCAATAGTTATGCCCGTTATGGTGGAGGTATGGAGAAGAACGAATGGCGACGTAGCAACCTGACGAAGCAACTCGTAGAGATACAGGATAGTATAAGGGGCTTCAAGCCCGAGGTGCAGATAAGTGTTGCTCCGCTAGGTAAGTTGCGTAAACTCGAAGACCTCGGTCGTCCTCATGGCTGGACAGCCTATGAGAGCGTACATCAAGATGTCAAGACTTGGGCAAAGCGTAAACTAGTGGACTTTGTCGTACCTATGATGTACTACAAAGACGATCTATATGAGCCTTTCTTGATCGATTGGCAGGAGGCTGTCGGTAAGTATATTCCCGTTGTGGCAGGCTTGGCACCTTATCGTGTGAATAGTCGTGAGGAGAAATATCCTTGGTCGGCTAGTGTCATACAAGAGCAGATACAACTAGCACGCCGTCATCAGGCTGCTGGGGTGAGTATGTTTAGAGAGGGTAATATCGGGCCATCACAACCCTATCTGCGTACATTGATACAGCGTGAGTTTAAGCACACGGCACTAGTACCTCCTCTAGAGCGAGGATTGCTCTCAAAGCCTCAGCAACCAACAGGCTTGCATATCACCATTCAAGAGGGGAAGCGTATGAAACTCAGTTGGCAGATGCCCCAAAGCTCAACTGCGGGTATTAGTTACCGAGTATGGGCGACGACCATACACGAGAATGGACAACGAGAGAGTTTCTTACTTGTGCAGGGACTTACGAGTACGGAGTGTATGCTTCGCTTACTAGATTTCCGCGAACACGATTGCCTAGAACTTGGTGTAGAGGCTGTAAACCGCTTTGGGGTATCGACGCCTTGTGATCGTGCCGTGGAGTTTAACTTAGTACAAGATCGCATTACAAGCGAGGTACACAAACAACAATAAGATGAACCTCTATATACACGTACCTTTTTGTGCTCAGAGATGTAACTATTGCGACTTTTACACGCAGACCCAGCAAGGTCTGCGTGTTGGTTATATAGAGGCTCTCTTGTGCGAACTGCGTAGCCGACGCAACGAACTATATCCCCACGAAACACTAAACAATATCTATCTCGGGGGCGGGACACCTTCGCTACTTAGTATCGCAGAGTTGGAGCGTATCTTCTCGCATATTTATGACTTGTATCCGATCTCGTCTGATGCCGAGATAACGCTCGAGGCAAATCCCGACGATATAACGATAGACTATGCTCAGGGACTCAAAGATTTACCCATCAATCGTGTAAGTATGGGCACGCAGAGTTTCCAAGAGGAGGATCTACGCTTTCTAAATCGCCGACACAATCGTAGGCAAGTATATGATGCTGTCGATCGACTACGTCATATCGGTATTGATAACCTTAGTTTGGATCTTATCTACGGACTACCTAATCAGACCGAAAAGACGTGGGCAGACAATCTAGAGCAAATATGTTCGTTAGACGTACCCCATATATCGGCTTACCACTTAATCTACGAGGAGGGGACAGCACTAACAAGGTTGCGAGATCTAGGTAAGGTACAGGAGGTCAGTGAGGCTGATAGTGTAATGTTCTTCCGAATGCTTATAGAGCGACTCTCGCAAGCCGGCTATGAGCATTATGAGATCTCCAACTTTGCCAAGCCCGGGCATTATGCTAGGCTTAATACGGGTTACTGGCTTGGAGAGCGATACATAGGACTAGGGCCAGCGGCTCATAGTTATGATGGTAAGGTACGGAGTCACAACGTAGCGTCCGTTAAACTTTATACCGAGGGCTGGAAGGAGTCTAAACGAGTCTACGAGGCAGAGGAACTTAGCGATCTAGAGCGACAACACGAGTATTTGATGACACGACTACGTACCCAGTGGGGCGTATCCCTTAGGGACTATGCATCGTTGTTTAGTGAGCAGGCGGTCGAGGACTTACTCGGGAGGGCGGGTAGTTATATCCGACGTGGGGATCTCTTGCTAAGTGATGATGTCCTTAGACTAAGCCCTAGTGGTATATTCATCAGTGATGCTATTCTAGTTGAGTTGTTTGATTAGTCGTCTTTGCCTCACAGCCTAGCGTTGCCTAGGATTATAATATAGCGAGGCATCTCGCCTTAGCATATCGAGATGGGATAATACAACAAATGGAGGGCAGGCCCTGCTCTCCATTTGTTGTATAGTCTTGCTTCCTAAGTCCTCTAGGCAACAGTATCATCTATGACTAGGGCTTCGTCCTTGATGCGGGTATGATAGCGTTCGCACTGTCCGCAGATGTCGTAACCGAGCATCGCCCCGATGATGAAGTCTTGCTCGTGGTCAAGTTCGTGTAGATCACGATCGACAAGGAAACGCTGTACTAGGTCGATACAAGCCTTACGCCCAAAGAACAGGTTTACTTTGTTTCCACTCGGTGTAGGCTTACAGTAGTAGGCAATCTCTCGGGCTTCCAACTTCGGAATGATTGCTTGACAATCATCTTCGGATAGAGTGCAGAGTACCATATACCTAATGCCTTTCTCGTACTCGTAGATATGATGCGTTGCTATGCGTTGCATCGTGCTATCCGATGAGAATATATCTATCTGCTCCACGAGGGACTGAGCGTAATTATTGAGCCACATATCTTTGTTAATGCTTCGTTTATCTAGGGCAAAGGTACTGGCATTCCAAGGCTCGTGAAATACCTACATCTAGTGAATTATCATCTCTCGACTACCTACCAAAGACTACTATCCGATAGTCCTCTATGTGCAGGGCTTAGCCTTTGCATTCCTGTCTATGCCTATAAGGTAACTATGCCCTAGCACTCTTTGTGTGTGCTAGGGCATAGCCTTTAGTCGTCGTCGCTTTCGTCCGATTGCATACTCAGCATATCAAGGTACTCTTCCCAGTCCTCGTCCTCTTCGCAATGAATGTCGAGAGGGAGTGTCGGGTAAGGAGCGAGTACTTCGTTAAGACGCTCGCCAAAAGTAGGGAGATGTCGCGTGTACCAGATCCAATACTTCTCACCGCCACCGGTGTAATTGCCTGTAAGGATAGCGAGTTTGTCACGCTCCATCACTTTGCGTAGGAGGGGTTCCAACTCTGCTATTAGTTCGCCATCACGCTCATCAGGCATACCCTCGCTATCGCTGTTGTATGCCCAGCGAATATCTACTCGTACTTTGAGTTTACGACTAAGGCGAAAGTCCTCGAGATCTAGGCGTCCCGTGACGAAGACAAGTCCTCCGTTGTCTGCCTCACTAAGGGCTGTAAACCAATTGTCAGATAGTTTCATCTTGCTTTAGTATTCTAGGATAAGTACCGAGTGAGGGGCGAGTAGGGTAGTACGGTCTACTCTCATCGTCTTGCCACTCGTAATCTCGTGGGCTTCGGTCGCTGGTAGCAACTCTGCCCAGTAGTCGGTATCGAGTGTACGCTCTTCCTTAGTGCCGTTCATAATGACGGTAATGCTCTTACCCTCGTGCTCTCGCTTATAGATATAGACACCATTACGAGGGTTCTGATGCTTGAGGCTACCTTGGCTTATAGTGCTGTTACCCTTACGCCACTTAAGGAGTCTTTGTAGGTAAGCAAAAGCCTGCTTCTCTGTCGGTGTGCGATCGCCAGCCTTGAAGTAACTACGACTATCACCAGCCCAGCCCCCGAGGAAGTCTGCTCTCAATGCTCCGTCACCATCTTTCTTGTCGGCATACATCAATACTTCCGTACCATAGTATAGTTGAGGTATGCCTCGAGTCGTAAGCAAGAATGCGATCATTTGCTCATAGCGTTTGCTGTCGCGTGCTTGCCCTAGGGTCTTGGCAAAGCGTGAGGTATCGTGGTTGTCGGGGAAGATAAGTAGGCTATTGGGGTTGGCATATACGATGTCTTGCGAGAGATAGTCGTATATGCGATACAAGCCACCAGACCAGTCGCCCGTCTCCTCGTCAAAGGCCTCGTTCATAATTCCCATAAGAGGGAAGTCCATCACAGTAGGTAACTCTGAGTTACGAGGGGCAGCTAGTTTGCTATCCTTTTGCCAGTATGATATGAGGACGTTGCTACCTAGCCACGTTTCTCCTACGATATTGAAGTGTGGATATTCGGTCAAGACAGCCTTACACCAACGGCTCATCATATCGAAGTCTGCATAGGGGTGTGTATCTTGACGAATACCTTGGATACCTGCGTACTCGATCCACCAAATGCTATTCTGCGTCAAGTACTGCTCTACGTGACGATTGCGTTGGTTGAAGTCGGGCATAGAGGCTACAAACCAACCATCTATCGCTAGCCTATGTGCATAGTCTGTACGATACTTATCGCTCTGCGTAGCCGTATGGTAGGTCGTTTGTACATACTTAGCATCGTAGTTGAACCACGACTTGCTCGGCATATCACGATAGAGATAGTTCTCCGTCCCGCAGTGGTTAAATATCATATCCATCACCACCTTGAGTCCTTTCTTATTAGCCTCTGCTACTAGACGGCGGAATGCCTCGTTGCCCCCGAAGCGGCGATCTACTTGGTAGTAGTCGGTAATAGCATAGCCGTGATAAGAGCCGGTCATATTGTTCTCTTGTACGGGATTAAGCCAGAGAGCCGTAACGCCCAAATCTACGAAGTAGTCGAGATTACGCTCTATCCCCAATAGATCCCCACCGTGGCGAGCGTTTGCTTTGCTTCTATCGATACTATCGAGTACCATACCCTTGATGTGGTCATTCTTAGGGTCGGCATTGGCGAAGCGGTCGGGCATAATGAGGTACAAGACATCACTAGAGTCGAAGCCCTTGATATCCTCTGCCCCCTCGTGACGACTACGCAGTTCGTAGGGGACGCTATGGGTCTTACCCTTGGGATCTTTGAGTTTGATGTTGAGCGTCTGTGCCTTGGCTCCTCGTGTATCAAGATATAGGATTAGGTAGTTGGGGTTATCCTCTCGTACTACCTCTAGCAGTTGTACGCCCTCGGCTTGGATACTTGGTTCGTACTTGGCGAGATCCTTACCGTGGAGGAGAACTTGCAGTTTGCTTTCTTTCATTCCTGCCCACCAGTTGAGTGGAGCAATATGCTCAATCTTGGGTGTCTGAGCAAGGGCCGTCCCTACGGAGAGGGCAAGTGTTAGACTTAGGATATATTTCTTCATCTTAGTTTGTTTGTGACTAAGGGCTAGTTCGGTAGGTACTAGCACCTTAGTCGAGGTTTATAATTGTCTGGTGTATAGCCTACTACGGGCTTATCTAGTTTTGCCCTCTGTGCAGAGCCATAGTGTACATTATATGTATACTGCGGTATACACTATATGTATACTCGAGTATACATTATATGAATACTCCTGTATACATCGTATGTACACTCTAAGGATACAACTCGGCTAGGGTCGGACTTATTGTTTGTAATGCTCGAGTACCAAACTCTCGGCTAGGTCTATCGTCTTGAATAGTTCCTCTCGGGTATTGGCTTGGAGCATCGCTATACGGATAGGTTTGAAGTTGTCGATACCCTTGAATATAGGACTCGTAGCAATATGGCGACGGCTGTGTAGTATGCCTCTATATTCGTCTAGTTTGGCAATGTTGCTGTCTATTTGCTGGCGTAGTATGTCGATATAGAACGAGGGATTATGCTTGGGCATCTCCTTACCTTTGGCCATATAGTACTTCATCTCCTCGAATATCCAAGGCTGACCAATAGATGCACGTCCGACCATAACGCCATCGACACCATAGGTGTCAAAAGCACGTTGAGCCTCCTCGCCCGTAGTGATGTCCCCATTCCCTATAATCGGGATATGCATACGAGGATTATTCTTGACCTCACCGATAAGTGTCCAGTCGGCTTGACCCGTGTACATCTGTGCTCGGGTACGTCCGTGTATCGTGAGGGCAGCGATACCGCAGTCTTGTAGTTCTTCTGCCAATTCGACGATAATACGACTATCGTGGTCCCAGCCTAGACGGGTCTTTACGGTTACGGGGATCTTTACGGCTTTGACGATCTCACGTACAATCTCTACCATAAGGTCGGGACAGCGTAGCATACCACTACCAGCACCTTTGCCAGCCACACGCTTGACGGGACAACCGAAGTTGAGATCCAAGATATTGGGCTGTGCCTCCTCACATATACGAGCCGCCTCTACCATAGCATCGACCTCTCTGCCGTATATTTGAATGGCAGCAGGACGCTCCTCTGGGTCTATACGCAGTTTACGTTTGGTACTCGCTATGTCGCGAATAAGTGCGTCGCTACTTACAAACTCTGTGTACACCATATCGGCACCGAAGCGACGACACAGTAGACGGAAGGCAACGTCTGTAACGTCTTCCATCGGAGCAAGTAATAACGGGCGTTCGCCTAAATCAATGTCAGCAATTTTCATCTTTTGTCTTAATAGTTATTGAGTCTTGGAGGGCTTAGGCTTTACGCTCTTCCTCCTGTGCTAGGTAGCGGCTTGCCACCTCTAGGGCTCTGTGTATGTCACGACATATATACTCCGAGCCAATGAGTGCCTCGAGTCCCGAGCGCGTGAGCGTATCGTGTACACGCTCGTTCACGCCACTTAGGATAAGCCTTGCACCTTGTTTATCTAGATTTTTATAGAGTTCTTCGAGGTTGTGAATAGCCGTAGAGTCCATAAAAGGAACAAATCTCATACGCAGGATACAGACCTTGGAGCGGTTACTCGTCTCTGCCTTGAGAGCCATCTCCATCTGTTCCTCAAAGCCCGAGGCTGTCCCAAAGAAGAATGGACCCTCGAGCTCGTAGACCTCCACTCCTTTGGGTAGGTCTAGATGCTCGGTATCGGTATGTATGACGTCATCGTTCTTACTGTTTACCCCGAGAGTATCGCGTGCTACGCTAATGCTTGTCGCGTCAATCATACGTTTGATGATAAATATCATAGAGAGCAATATACCAGTCTCTAGTGCGAAGATGAGCGAACCGAATATAGTGAAGAAAAGAGTCGTTAGCAAGACGGTCGAGCCGAGTTTGGGGCCACGTAGCATATTCTTTATCGTTCGCCACCCACTCATATTGAGGGCTACAACCATCAGTACTCCGGCGAGCGAAGCCATAGGAATATAAGATACTAGAGGCATTAACCACAAGAACGAGAGCAATAGTACTAGGGCGTGGACGATACCAGCCATAGGAGTACGACCTCCGTTATTGACGTTGGTCATAGTACGTGCTGTTGCCCCCGTTACGGGTAATCCTCCTATGAATGGAATGGCGATATTGGCTACACCAAGAGCGATGAGTTCGGTGTTGGGAGAGTGCTTGTCGCCTATCATACCATCGACAATACGAGCCGTCAAGAGGCTCTCGATAACTGCGAGTAGGGCGATAGAGAAAGCAGGCTCTACGAGTTTTGCCATCAAGAGGAAGTCTAGATGTGGTACTTGTAGAGGAGGGAGAGCCGAACTGATAGAGAAACGATCTCCAATAGTCGCGATACTATCGATCCCGGCATAAGTGCGTAGGAGATACACCCCGAGGGTCGTGATAACGAGTGCTAGCAAAGCCCCGGGAATAGCCTTGGTAATGCGTGGCGAGAGTTGTATGATAGCGATTGTCACTAAGCCGACAGCGAGAGTAGCCCAGTCTATTTTGTGGACGTTTGAGAGATAGAGTGACCACTTGTCAAGGAAGTCTGCTGGGATATTACTTAGACCTAAGCCTAGTAACTCGTTGATCTGTGTCGAGGCAATGATAACAGCCATACCAGCCGTAAAACCGATAACTACGGGGTAGGGCATATACTTAATGAGTGACCCTAGTTTGAGTACCCCCATAGCGATCAGCATAATACCTGCCATAAGCGTTGCCAGCATAAGCCCCTGTAAGCCGTGTGTCTGTATTACGGCATACGCAATAACAATAAACGAACCCGTAGGTCCCCCGATTTGTACTTTGGAGCCACTAAGGAGTGCGATAAGTCCACCCCCAACGATTGCCGAGAGCAAGCCTACCTCTGGCGACACCCCACTCGCAATAGCAAAGGCTAGTGCAAGAGGAAGTGCTGCTACAAGAGCAACAATAGTACCAGCCATCGCATCACTAGCGAAGAGCCGTGTGTTATACGCTTTGAAGGAGTCTAAGATACGTGGTTTGAAGTCAATCATTTGTACAGAATGTTACGACCTGCAAAGGTACAAAAAAGCCATCGCCTAGCCTAGAAAAGTCCTTGCGTGAGGGCTTGTATTTTGCTTTTTGTCGCTTAGGGTGCTTCCTCTCGCCTCAAGACTCGTCTAATTCACTCACGAGGAAAGCAATAAAACCTTGCTAGGCTACTTATATAATCTTAGTGCCAAGCCTTGACGCTTATGCGTCAAGGCTTGGCGGATAAAAATCAAGACACGATTTCTATACGTCAAGGTGTGACGGATAGAATGTCTAAGTACAAGATGGGGAATTACCACTGACCGATAGGCAGTAGTTGCCACCTTTGCTCTTCCTCTTTGGGTAGGTCGTGTGTGACCATAAGGATAGTCGCCTCGGGTGTGATGAGCCTATCAAGGAGGGCAACGAATTGCTCCTTATAGCGTTTGTCGAGGAAACTTGTTGGTTCGTCAAGTATGATTAGTTCGGGTTTGGCTGCCACTGCTCGAGCAAGTAGGACACGCTGTAATTGCCCTCCACTCAATTTGCCGATAGCCTGATTGTGGTAATCCGATAGATCAATGAGCGAGAGCAACTGCTCGATACGTTCGCTCTCCTCCCTTGCACTTAGCCCCGAGCCATATAGTCCCGAGCGAATAACCTCAGATACCTCAATGGGGAAAGTCTTGTCTATGTTGTTGATCTGTGGTAAGTAGCCTAGGCTTGGACGTGATGAGAGGACTTCGCCCGTAGGGGTATAGAAGGATAGATCGCCCCCCTGTAAGGGAAGCAAGCCAAGGATACTGCGTATGAGCGTCGTCTTGCCAGCACCATTAGGCCCGACGATAGCCCAGCGTTCGCCACGTTGTACAGACCACGAGAAGTTGGTAAGGATAAGTCCGTCATTGTAGCCGAGTGCCGTATTGTGTAGTTGGAACAGAAGTGACATACTATCTAAGGCTTGAGTATGTTTTGCGTCCGAGGACAAAGTACTGCCATACGATGGAGATAGGCGATAGTATTTGC
>JBHAFI010000149.1:0-2776 GCA_041856045.1 Porphyromonas sp.
AAATCCTAGAAATTGGGGGGGATATAAGGGGGGGATATAATTCTCTCTCTAGTGTAGAAAGTATAGAGGGTGTATACCCAGAGAATATACCTACTACAACTACATCAGAAACAAGAAAGAAAAAAACAAGCAAAAAAGAAAGAAGTGCGTTTGACGAAATTTCGATAACGAACTTTAAGGCGATCTTCAACGAATACTACCGTAGCAAGACTGGGCAAGAGTTCTACTGGGACGCTAAGCAGAGCAAATCCCTCAAGGACTTGCAAGGCAAAATATCCTTAGCCCTTAAGGGTGCTGGCTATGAGGTAAGCGAAAATTCGCTTGCGACAAGTTTTACGGCATTCCTTGGAGCGATACAAGACGAGTGGATTATTGCCAATCTATCGGCTGCGATAGTAAATTCAAAGTACAATGAAATACGAGCCAAATATGCAGACAGTAGAAATCACGCTAAAGCCATCAACTCAAGATATAGCGATAAGACAGAGGGATACGCAGCAATCCGTAATGCTCTTAGAGAGGCTCAAGAGCAACGACAATCAGCCGAGTAGTGTTACCGCTATTGTAGCTCTTATAGACCGTAGGGAGACAGAGCCATTAGTTTGGCATAGTAAAATCAACAAGGATATGCTTAATCTGTGCTTGGCAGAGATCCTCATTGACTTGTTCGAGTTTTATGGTGTGGATCACAAGCAGGCTATGAGAAGTATCCAATTGCTTTTGCCTAGGCTTGTGAAGACTTACTATCATCTAACCCCGGAGGATATTCGCCTCTTTGTCGATAGGGCTTGTGCTGGAGAGTATGGTAAGTGCTATGGTCAGTTGACTCCCTCTGTACTGATGGAGTGGCTAAACACATACTCTGCGAATAGATTTTGCGAAATAGATGCTATAGGTATCAGTGAGCATAATATCATCAAAGAGGGTAGAGATAACCTTACTAGTGAACGAGCCAGCGATGAACTAAATAAGATGATATCAAGAACGATGAAGAAATTTAGCGTAGATGCAGAGTACATTTCAGTACGCTAATCATAAGTGCTAGATCTATGGCTACTTGTGAATGGTCATACGGTAAGATAAATTCAAGATAAGAAAGAGATAAATTCAAAAATATGCTAGTACAAGGTAAAATTATCAGATGCTTGCCCAGCGAAACAGGACAAAGCAAGAACGGCAAGCAGTGGAACAAGAGTTCGTATCTCCTCGAATATGGCGAGGGTAGATACAAGCAACAGATGTGCTTCTCTCTCTTCAATGAGCGAGCAACCGAGAATGTACTCTGCGTCGGAGACGAGGTAGAACTCGACTTCGAGGTAACTAGCAACGAGTATAACGGCAAATGGTACCACAACATAAACGGCTACACTGTGAAGGTAATCAGCCGAGTGCAGGCTGTTGGTTCACAAGCGGTAGCACAGCCACCCCTAGGAGGATATGCAACAGTGCCACCAACAGCGACACCTCCTCCTCCACAACCCAGCGATTTACCATTCTAAGCGTAGGAGATATGGCGACTATTATTGTACCGAGGACTTTTGACTTCCGCCCCGTGGCGACAAGTGGTCAAGATCCGCGAGTGCTAGAAGCACAAGCCAAACGAGAGCGAGAGAGGAAATTAAATAAGGAGTTGCACGCTTGGCAAATGGCGAACTATTCGCCCGATGACATAGCAGATACAACCTATCGCCCTCTTGTTCTAGGCTACTACGCATTCTACTTAGCGAACGTTTGTAAGCGTAACGCTAAATGGAAACGTAGCCAAGAATTGAAAGAGTTGAATAGATGCCTTAGAATGATGGGGCGAAAGTTTGACGCCTTCAACTGCAAAACAATCAAGAAGCCTGTCCGACAGCATATCAAGCGACAGGTCATAGACCTGCACCAGATAAACTGGGATAGTTCTTATCTAAAGCCTCTTTGGGCTTTTGAGAGATACTACTCGTCTCAGTTTGGAGATGTAGGTGAGTTAGCCAGTGCGAGAGCGAATGCCCGCTACGGGTATCTGCTCATTAGGGTATTGGAGAGATACCTCCGTGAAGCAGAGGAACGTACTAGCGAACGTTACGGCAAGCAGATAGTCCTGCCGATGCAAGAGGAGGTCGCTTGGCTCAAAGATTACTTTGCGGCGGTGATGAGTTATAACTTCGTAGAGACGAGGGACGATGCCATTGTAGAGGGTATTCTCTACAACAAGGCACGCAATATAACAGGCGAAGACGTAACATACGAAATCAGCCAAGCCGAGATGGCTATAAATAATGAGCGTGCAGTCTGGTGGGACTACGGCTTCGGCGATTAAAAGACTAGGCCTCTCTCCCGAGAGACCTAGCCGAATTGAATTATCATAAATATCATACCCCATACGGGGAAGATATAAACAAAAATAATAACAATAAACCAGATAAACAATGGAAAAGCAACTACACGAATACCCTATCGGTCAGCCGATAGACGCAGAGAACACGCCACGACTAGGGCATACATACTGGCGAGTACTCGGTGAATACTCAGCAATGAATGTTGTACCTCAGGCTTGGGGCTACGACCCTGAGGCGGACAAATTCTGTGTATTCGGAGGTCTAGCCTACCGCACCAAGGAAGACGCACTATACGCCTGCCGTGGCGGACAACTACAAGAAATAACAGAATAAGACTATGGAGATAAAACGATTTAGTTTTACATTGAGCCTCCGCAAACACTGGGATGGCTGTGTGCCAAAGCGAGTGTCCGATAGACTTGCTTTCTACCACAGAAAAGGAATAAAAGAGGTAG
>JBHAFI010000150.1:0-18958 GCA_041856045.1 Porphyromonas sp.
TCTACCGAGATATACGAGTATCTACGTCTACTCTATGCACGCATAGGGCGAATGATCTCCCCCACGAGCGGTGAGGAGGTACGCAAGCATACGGTCAAAGATGTCGTAGCCTATATCAGCGAGCAAAGCCTCGGTAGCCGTGTATATCTCCTCGTTGCTCTGCACCTACCCGAGGGACGCAAACTTGGGGAGCATCTCGAGATACAGTTGCAACAGGGGTATTCGCGTCTTTGGCTCGAGGGTAAGATCGTATCTATCGAGGATTATATCGCCGAGGGGACACCGCCACGAGGGGACATATACCTTATGCTCGACAGACTAGCACTTGCCGAGGGCGTAGATATTGCCGCTCGACTAGGTGAGAGCCTAGAGCAAGCATTCTTTGACGGGAGAGGGGCTTGTCGCATCGTAGTAGAGCGTCCCGACGGAGAGAAGTTGGAGCGTACCTTTAGCAATGTGTTTGAGGCAGACGGACGGGTATTCCAAGAGCCAACGCCCGAGATGTTTAGTTTCAACAATCCGATAGGTGCTTGTCCCGAGTGTGAGGGCTTTGGTAAGGTGATGGGTATAGAGGAGGATCTCGTAGTACCCAATAAGAACCTATCCGTCTACGAGGATTGTGTCGCTTGTTGGCGAGGAGCCGTATCGAGCGAATGGAAACGTTTTTTCATCAACCACGCTGTCCCCCTCGGCTTCCCAATACACCGAGCCTATGCCGACCTTAGCGATAGAGAGCGGGAGATGCTATGGCGTGGCGTTCCTGTCGAGGGCGACCCCTATGTAGATAGTGTGGGGATTGATAGTTACTTCAAATTGCTCCAAAGAGATATTCACAAGGTGCAGAATAGGGTACGGCTTGCCCACTTCAAAGGTAAGACGACCTGCCCCAGTTGCCGTGGTGGTCGCCTAGGACAAGACGCTCTGTGCGTACAAGTAGGTGGTAAGAATATCGCCGAGGTCGTATCTATGACCCTAGACAAAGCATATCAGTTCTTTATAGACTTACGACTCAGCGAGCAAGAGGAGCATATCGCTAAGCGTCTACTCGAGGAGATACGGAGTCGCCTTAGTTTCCTTATTGAGGTGGGACTTAGTTACCTTACTCTCGACCGACTCTCCAACACCCTATCGGGCGGTGAGAGCCAGCGTGTCACCCTCGCCTCACAACTAGGTAGTAGCCTTGTCGGCTCCCTATATGTCCTAGACGAACCGAGTATAGGCTTGCATCAGCGTGACACCTCTAGGCTCATCGGGGTCATCAAACGCCTTAGAGATCTGGGGAATACTGTCGTCGTCGTAGAGCATGACGAGGAAGTGATGCGTGCCAGCGACTATGTCATCGACATAGGGCCCAAGGCAGGTCGCCTAGGCGGAGAGGTAGTCTATGCAGGGGCAACAAAGGCTATCGACAAGCAAACACCGGGTTTGACGGCAGCCTACCTCACAGGACGCGAGCGTATAGAGATACCCCAGCACAGACGTAAGTGGAATAGTTATATCTCGATGGAGGGAGCACGTAAGCACAACCTTAGGGGAGTAGATGTACGCATTCCACTGCATACACTGACGGTCATTAGTGGCATTAGTGGTTCGGGTAAGAGTACCCTTATACGCGATCTCTTTTACGAGGGTTTACGCCGACATCTTGCAGACGAGAGCCTTGATACCCTTGGCTTCAATCTCTTGGGGGGCGATCTCAAGCAGATCAAGCACATAGAGTACGTAGACCAAAACAACATCGCTCGTAGTTCTCGCTCCAACCCATGTATTTATATCGGTGCTTTTGACGAAATACGTAAACTCTTGAGCGATCAGGCTCTCGCCAAGCAAATGGGTTATAAGCCTGCCTTCTTTAGTTTTAATAAGGAGGGAGGACGATGTGAGAACTGTAAGGGGGACGGCTTTACTACTGTTGAGATGCAGTTTATGGCAGACATCAGTCTAGAGTGTGAGGAGTGTCACGGCAAACGCTTCCGTAGCGAAGCCCTCGAGGTAGAGTATTGTGGCAAGAACGTGTACGATATCCTAGAGATGAGTGTAGACGAGGCGATCGAGTTTTTTGCCTCTCACCCTGCGGGGAAGACCGGTGAGGAGATCATCGAGCGTCTTAAACCTCTGCAAACAGTAGGGCTAGGTTACATCAAACTTGGGCAGAGCAGTTCGACTCTCTCGGGTGGAGAGAACCAACGCGTTAAACTCGCCTATTACTTGGGCAGGGGCAAGAAAGAGCCAACTCTATTCATCTTTGACGAGCCTACGACCGGGCTACACCTTAATGATATTAAGACGCTACTCGTAGCCTTCAATTCGCTCATAGACGCAGGTCATTCGCTTGTCGTAGTAGAGCATAATATGGAAGTCATTAAGTCTGCCGATTGGGTAATAGATTTGGGCCCCGAGGGTGGCTCTGGTGGTGGCGAAGTCGTTGCCGAGGGTACACCCGAGGAGGTGGCACTTAGCGAAAGGAGTTGGACAGGACGTTATCTACGAGAGGCTCTAGCCTTGTAAGGCAGAGCAAGCCAAGAAGAGGCGACTAGGGGCAGAGTGCTAAGCACTCTGCCCCTAGTCGCCTTACTCCCCTCACCACCGAATACTTACGCCTCCATCGCCTCGCAACGCTCGTCTACAAGCACCCAATACCTAAACCTATCACACTTCGCAACACTCGTCCACAAGCACCCAACATCTACGCCTCCTCTACTTCGCAACGCTCGTCCACAAGCACCCAATACTTACGCCTCCACCGCCTCGCAACGCTCGTCTACCAACACCCAATACCTGCACCTCCCCTACTTCGTAACGCTAAAACCTCCACAAACACAAGTATCGTGAGGGGCATAAGCAAAGCATATCCCCCTTAGACGGGGTACTTCCCGAAAGAGGCAAGGACAAACATACGAGAGGAACAAGCCTAAACACAGCACCCAAGGACAAGTACACCTCCCCCAAGGGAACATCTAAGGACAAAAGCCGAGAACAAGAAAGCATCAGCAAAAGGCAAGAACAAGCATAAAAGCCGAGCATAAATACCTACCCACAAAGACTTAAGCCAAGTACAGCAAGCGAGGACGAGCAAGCATCAGCAAAAGACAAGACCAAGCATAAAAGCCGAGCATAAACACCTACCCACAAAGACTTAAACCAAGTACAGCAAGCGAGGACGAGAGAGTACCGCGAGAGGCTAAGGGAAGATATACAAGGAAGGCAACAGCACCTTAGGACACCCATCGCAAGCATATACAAGTATCGGGGGACGACCACTTGGTCGTCCCCCGATACTTTACTCTCTGTTATTATCGTGCCGTAAGATGGAAGCAGGCCTGCCGACGTTCGTAGACGACATAGCACGCACCTAGTTGTCGGTAGTCCCGCAAGACTTCTGCCAAAATCAGTTTAAGGCGTTCGTCATTTATATCCTCACCTGTCGATGGCTTGCGGAAACGCTTCCACGAGAGGTCAAAAGTAGTAGCATAACGATGGCAACTATTAGCAGATGCGTTACCGTTGCCCTTCCTTAGGCTGAGTATATCCTCTTCGCTACGTAGTACCGAGGTCACAACGAGGTCGTAAGGCTCAAAACCCTTGACAGCCAAAGAGTCATTAAAGGACTGGGCGATATGCTCCAAAAGCCTTGCTGCCCTTGGGATTAGGTAGGGGACGGAGTGCGTCATCGGTTGGAGCAGTGCCACGTGCTTAATATCCTCGACCCCGACAAGTTGCTCACGCAAGCCCTCAAGGTCTGCTCTCGTCCTTAGGGGTGGGATACCGAGTACCTCTGCCGTCGCTAGTTGCAGATCATTGAGATCGCCAAAAGCATTCCTTAGGTCGCCTACCCCACGCACGGGGTGCTGGATAACCTCGCCTTGCTCATTACGCAACCTTGTGATGGGTCGCTCGATAGATAGGAGGCTATCCACGATGTAAGCATGTCGCCTTATCTCACCACCCTTACCCGTGAAGTCGGGCATAGGTACTTCGCTAGAGAAAAACAAGAGTCTGATGCCCCATATCAATAAGCCTAGGATCAAGAGCACCGATAGTGTCAAGACCGCACAGCCTATACGCTGGTGTCGCTTCTCCTCTACCTTGCTTCGCTTTGACATACCTATCTATCCTCCTATCAAACCTCTACCCAAGCCTCCTCGGCACACAGACTTATAGACGCTCGATCTCCTCAAGCCAACTCTCGGCAACAGCATCACTAGGCATACGCCAATCGGCACGTGGCGAGAGGCTGATACGGCTTACTTTGGGGCCATCGGGCATACAGTTGCGTTTGAACTGCTGTGAGAAGAAGCGGCGGTAGAAGATCGCCATACAACGCTTGATCTCCTCTGCCGTATATTTCCCACGGAAAGCAACCGTCGCCAAATAGTGGATCTTACTTGGCGAGTAACCATAAGCCAAGAATTGATACATCACAAAGTCATGTATCTCGTAGGGGCCTATCAAGTCTTCGGTCTTTTGAGCAATACCTCCGTCCTCGGTCGTAGGCTTTAGTTCGGGGCTAATGGGCGTATCTAGTATATCCTCTAGTACAGAAGTTATCTCTGCACCCAGCATAGCACTAGTAGCGAAGTAACGCACAATATGCTGTACACTCGTCTTGGGGAGTCCTGCATTAAGAGCATACATACTCATGTGGTCGCCATTGTAAGTACACCAGCCTAGGGCTAGTTCGCTCAGGTCGCCCGTACCGATAACTATGCCGTTTACCATATTGGCAATATCCATCAGTATCTGTGTACGCTCACGTGCTTGTGCATTCTCATACGTAGCGTCTTGTGTCGTCGTATCGTGACCTATATCGCTCAGATGTTGGAGGACAGCGGGCTTGATATCTATCTCTCGTACGCTCACGCCCAAGAGTTCCATCAGACGATGAGCATTACCTCGAGTCATAGCACTCGTACCAAGCCCCGGCATCGTAACTCCGATGATACCCTTACGATCTAGTCCCATAAAGTCAAAAGTCGCTACCGTCGAGAGCAGAGCCAAGGTTGAGTCTAAGCCACCCGAAACGCCAATAACAGCGTGCTTGCAGTTGATATGCCTTAGCCTTTGACTCAAGGCACATATCTGCATATCAATAACCTCGGCACAGCGTTCCTCTCTTTGCTCGGCAGGGAGGAATGGGTTCGACTCGATGTCACGCGTAATCTCTTGTGACTCCTCCTCATTCCTTAGAGCGAATGGGATCTCGGTAAGTAGTCCTCGCTGTGTATTCTCAGACACCGAAGCACGGAAACTGCTATTCTGTAAGCGTTCGCTACGTATGCGACTCACGTCAATATCGTTGATCAACAAACGCTCTGCATATTTGAAGCGTGGCATCTCGCTCATAATGCGTCCTATCTCGGCAACGAAGGCCTTGCCCGTAAAGACAGCGTCTGTCGAACTCTCACCATAACCACACGAGCAATAGACATAACCACAGAGGTTTTGGCTACTCAAACCGCTGATAAGGCTACGCAAATAATTATGCTTGCCTATGCTCTCATTACTTGCCGAGAGGTTGAAGATAATATGGGCTCCGTACATCGCTAGACGTGTGCCGGGAGTATAGGGTGTCCACATATCCTCGCATATCTCTATACCTATCGCTACATTACCAGAGCGGAAGAGCAAGTTATGCCCAATTGGGACCTCAACCTCTCCTATGTGTGCTATCGTAAACTGCAAATCTCGGCTTGGAGAGAACCAACGGGCTTCTTGGAACTCACGATAATTAGGCAAATAGGTCTTAGGGATAGCACCCAGTATCTTCCCCGACTGGAATGCTAGTGCTGCATTGAATAGTTTCTCCTCTACTCGTACGGGCATACCTACCAAGACAAGGACACGTGTCCCTGCGGTGCGACGTACGAGTTCGAGTAGGGCCTTCTCTGCCTCCTCGATGAGGAAAGGTTGTAGGAAGAGGTCATTACAGGTATAACCTGTGATACATAGTTCGGGAAAGGTAACGATCTCTACACCCTTAGCCTCGGCTTCGTAGATCATCTTCTCGATACGCTCTACATTGTATCGGCAGTCGGCTACGCGTACAAAAGGTACAGCCGCAGCCACCTTGACAAATCCGTGTTTCATACGATAAATTTAATCATCAGGCACTTGCCCCTCAGTAGAGCAAGTGCCTGTATAGTTACTCTTTAATGACGTATATATATGTAATTGTTCCCTTTTGGCTCTCTGCCCCCTCTTGAGGGCTAAAGGTTGTTGCCTTGGCAGCCCTTAGTGCCTCGGCACGCACGGCTGCATCTGCAATAGTTGTCCCTCTAGGGCTAATGCTTGCCGTAGCGATATTACCACGGCTATCCACGACAATACTCACCACGACCCGACCCTCAATGGCCCTATTGGTGCGTGGGCTTGTTAGTTTGCCACCGTTGCTCACGATACGACGCCCCTCAAGGCTAAAGGAGCCACCAGCGACACCGCTAGGATCTCCTTGATTGCCACTACCGGTGCCATTCCCTTGGCTAGCATTTGAGGTACGACCACCTCCAAAGGCATTACTTACACTAGCACTAGCCTGCTTTCTCTTGGCGTCTCGCTCTTGTGCCTCTCGCTCGGCACGTTCTTTGGCTTCTCGCTCGGCCCTTGTTTGTGCCTCGGCAAGTAGTTTGGCTTTACGTTGTGCCTCGGCTTTGAGACGTGCCTCTTCCTCGGCTTTGAGGCGTTTAAGACTCTCCTCGTGTGTCTGCGTCTTAATAGGGCTGCTGTCCTTGGGTTTAGCCTCGGGCTTCTTGGGGCTTATCGGTTTGGGTTCGGGGATAGGCTTAGGCTCGGGAGTGCGTACTGGCTTGTTGGCTGTTGCTCGTGATTGCGGGCTTTGATCCTCTTGTGCTTCACTACCCATCGGCTCCTCCGCTCCTTGTGCCTCGGGGACATTGCCTATATCTATCAGCACAATCTCCTCTTGAGGTCGCACAGGACGCTCCACCTCTAGCACGAGGAAATACAACAAAGCCAAGACGAGCGTATGTACCAAGATCGTCACAAGCAGAGGTATTATCCAAGAATGAGATTTATTAGGCTTCATCAATACACAGACTTAGGGGCTTAATCTTGATGCTCCAACTTGGTCGCTAGGACAACCTTCAGTTGGGCTTGTGATGCGGCGTTGATACCCTTTACTACGGCAGAATAAGGGACAGACTCATCGGCATAAATAGCGATGTAGCCTCCGGGGGACTCTGCCGAATAAACGCCTAGCATCGTAGCGATACTATCGATACTATACGCTTGCTCGGGGCTTTTGTCGAGTGAGAGGTAATACGTTCCCTCGGGACTAATGACTAGACGAGCATGAGGCTGTTCCTCGCTCACGCTACTTGAGGCACTAGGCAGGCTCACCTTAATGACGTTGGGGACGATAATTGTGCTGGTAACGAGAAAAAATATCAGCAACAAGAAGATGACATCTGTCATCGACGCCATACTGAAACTATCTGCGACAGCCGTCTTACGTTTGAGTGCCATAGACTAGTGTTCGTCGTTAAGGAGGTCCATAAACTCAATTGTCTTGCTCTCCATAATGCTCTGTACTTTGCCGAGAAGGGCAACAAGATAGTTATATGCAAAGAGGGTAGCGATACCCACGACAAGTCCGCCAACAGTCGTTACTAGTGCCTCATAGATACCATTGGATAGTAGGGCAACGTCCACACCAGCACTACCTGCATTAGCCATATCAAAGAAGGCACGCACCATACCCGTAACTGTCCCCAAGAAGCCTATCATAGGTGCTCCGGCAGCGATCGTAGCAAGGACGGGCAGACCTTTCTCTAGTTTGCCGATCTCGACATTGCCGACATTCTCTATAATCACAAGTATATCTTGCATCGGGCGACCGATACGGCTCAAACCCTTATGCACCATACGTGCCGCAGGGGTGTTGGTCTCCTCACACAGGCGTACAGCACTCTCTATCTTACCATCGGTGACATAGTCACGAATACGTGCCATAAAGTGCTTATCCTCGCGTGCAGCCCTCATTATCTGAATGAGTTTACGCACGAAGACAAAGACAGCAATAACAGATAGCACGAGCAACACGATCATTATCCAGCCTCCCTTGCTTGCAAGGTCTAGGACGGATAGCGTTGCAGTTGTGGGTTGAGCAGTCGCTACCGACTGAATGGCTTGATTTAGAGAGTCTACTGCAGTTGTATCCATTGTATTAGTATTATGTATCTTCTATTAAACTCTACGAAGTTAAGTAATTATCGTCAAATCCCAAGAATACGTCCACCGTTTAAAGAAAATCCCCTATCGTAGTTTGAACCATTCGATAGGAGACTTCAACTATAGGTGTCTATCTTCAATAGGGATAACACTACTTAGAATAACTTAATGGCCTACTTAACAAAGCCGTTATTCGTTCTAGCATCTCTATTTCCTCCTCATCGATTCCCGTGGGAGCAAAATGCATAACTTTATTTCTTATATTTCTTACATCTTCTAAGTAATGGACAATAAGCCCTCTATCATATGGAAGTTCTAATTTATCCCAATTCTCTTTATTCTCGAGAATTCTCTCATAGTCACCAAAGTTAAGACTTTCAAGTTCTAAACTTCGTGTATTCTCCTCTTTCAAAAGTGGGGCTACATCCTTGAACTTATATTTCTTATTCATTAGAGCTCGAACTTGATTTTCAATCTGTTCTAATAACAAAAACTTCTTCGTCATTGCTATATAGTCAGCAATTAAGTCTGCGATGGTTACAATACCTATAATCTCCTTCTCCTTACTTTCAATCAATACAAAGCCTTTCTGCAAGACAACTGGCAATATCTCTAAAAAAGGATCATCTTCAGAAATTATACTAACTCCCTTTCTCATATAATCCTTAACCAACGGGTTGTGTTTATCGTGAACCTTTGCTTCCCCGATACTTTCCCACGTGATATACCCAACAATGGAAGAACTCTTCTTATCATTACTAGTCACAGGTAGTTGAGTATAATTATATGTAGACATTAAAGTGATAGCCTTTGCCAATGTATCATCTCCTTTTACCACCGTTACCTCCTCATTCTGCCCCTCAAGCAAAGATCCAACTCTTCTTATAGGGTTATCCCTGACACAATACATCAAATCATCTTCCTTAGGCATATCTATTGGTAGTAACTTTATCTGGTCGGAATAACCTGCGCTTTCTAGATTCGGGTCTGTTTTAAGATCTTTCTCTCTTAATCTGTCATTTACCAATTGAATGACCAACTTTCCACGTCTCTGGTAACCAAATAATTCAAGAAGTTCAGATATTACGATTGGATATGGCTTTTTACTTTCATTTACCTGTTTAGCAATTTCATCTATACTCATAACACTCAAAATAAATAAATGAGAACACAAATATACAAAAAACAGAAAGATAAATAAATCCAAAACTATTCTATTTCAAAAGAAAGGGTTGGGGTGCTATGCGTCAAGGCTTGACGCATAAAAATCACGACACGACTCCTATCCGCCAAGCACTTGATTTCTATCCGCCAAGTGGGTGACGCTTATCCGTCACGACTTGGCACATAAGACAACAAACAAGACAAGGGGTAAGCATTAAACTAGACAACCATAAGCCCACAAACTATCCCAAGCCCGATACACAAAGACCTCAACCAAAAAACAAGAGCCTCGCTTCTCGAGAAGATCATAACATTACACAGCATTAACTCCCCAAGAGCGAGATAAGCACTATCTAAGCATTCCGACAGATTTATATATTCACACCTCTACCCCAACACACAACTATCAATACCAGCAAGTGTGCCTTATATGGCTCTTGAGGTAAATAGGCTCCTCTGTATAATGGCGAAGCATCATTACCCCTCGAATGGAAGTACCTAGGCTTCACCCCAACAAATACTCATTTCGCCCACAAATCGGCACCTTAAGGTAAAGAACGAACATAAAAAAGGCTTGCCCGAGAGCCTTAATGACTCTTGGGCAAGCCTACTAGAAATGGATAGAGGGAAAAGGTTACAAATTAAGACTTAGTCCTAGTCGCAGGTTGTTATAGTCCGATACCGAAGCAAGTATATAGGCAGCATCTAAGGTAACGTTACGCCACTTATAACCCACTCCTAGACTTGTGTACGATCCACCCGAAACGCTATGGTATCCGGCACGCAGAGCCAAGGTATTCCATAGCGTTAATTCTGTCCCGAGTGCTAGGCTAAACTTCTTTGCGTTGTCACTAGTATATAGGTAGCGAGATGATAGCCCCCAACCTAGACGCACTTGGGTAGACAACTCGGTATCCATCGCAGCCGATAGGCTGACTGTACTAGGCGGACTAACACTCTGCGAAGTCGTCCCATAGCGTACATTCGTCCCTAGATTATCTAGGGTCGCACCTAGCCTATAAGCGAATGTCTTTCGCCCTATAAGCATTGTATCACGATATGTAGCACCTAGAGAGATAAGCCCTACATGGGCAGTAGCACCATTGTAACTATTTACATACGAAGCAACACCATAAAGTGACAATTGCTCTGTCGCTTGGTAGGCATAGCCCAAATCAATAGAGAAGTCCATAGGTCGCAACCTACCTAGACTCCCATAGTCATCAAGTATATCCACCTCTAGACCACTTAGTAGCCTTGCCCCCACAAGGATAGAGTGCCTCTGCGACAAGCGATAGGCTAGGGATAAACTGTTAAACGATTGACGCTCACCCGACACCTTGGGATACAAGCCCAAAGAGTAAGACGCAGACAACTTATGATCCTCTACATACAGCGATGCCGTAGGGTCACTATATATGTAAGCACTGGGTTGAGAGGTCATACGAGCATCACCAACAGCAGCAGTACGCACATCTGGGTTGAGATGCAAGAAAGGCAAAACGACATTGTCTTGAGCGATTGACTTATTAGATAGCACAGCAAGACCACTGAGCAGCAGTATTTTAATAACTTTCATATTATCCAGAGTGTATGCTTATCGTTTTACAAATGTCTGAGTATGCTTGCTACCATTGGCAAGTACGTGTAGCACATAAGTCCCCGGTAATACCGATGACAAGTCTAGTGCAACCTGTCTAGAGTCGCCTACTGCAAAAGCATAGTCCTTGCTCATTATCCTCTGACCAATCGTTGTATATACCTCGAGCCTAACAGCAGTGAGCGTCTCTGCTAGATCTACATTAAGCGTGGTAGTGGCTGGCATTGGATACAAAGCACGCACAAAAGCATTATCCACAAAACGGACCTCTAACATAGCCTTAGCCGTAGCACCTGCTGGGTCTACCGCAAGCAAAGATACCATCGATGTACCCGCAGATGAGGCTAGCAATGACAACTCTCCATCGTCCGATACCTTGGCCTGTACATTACCTCTCAACACTTGAGCAGTAAGTGACAGCGGCTCCCTATCATCATCAACAAAGAGCTCTGATAACTTGAGGACCTTTACCCTGTCTGCAACAGGAACAATAATAGGAGTACTCGTCAATACAGCACGAGGTGCATTGTTGGCATACACCTCAAATGGGATACTAAGACTTGTAGTAGCACCAAAGGTGTCTGTAAAACTTAGTACAACTTGGTGCTGACCTATTGGAGCAATTGCACGGAAACGAAGAGAGAGGCCCGTATCAACCTTAGACACTACCACACCCTGCGTTTGCCCTGTCACCTTATAAGACCAGTGCTGTCCCTCCGGCTCATTCACTGTCACCGTTAGATCCTTAAGCATATTACCCGATAGACGGATAAGTCCGTCTTCTGATCTACTCACCACTGGTGCTTGGTTACTCGCAGTAGTCCCCGAGAAGGAGTAAGGCTTTGACACATTCCCCGAGAGATCTCTAGTAACAATCGCAAAGTGATATAGAGTATTGCTCTTGAGGTTGGTGTACATCGTACTAAGGACTTGCCCTACCGATGCACGACGTCCTTGTATCTCTCTATACTGCACACTCTCTGCCGTAAGATCACTAGCACTATTGAGAGCTGTACTCGATATATATACATCGTAAAATGCAGCAACACCTAGATCGTCGGCATCACGCACCGCTTGGAAAGACACCTCTAAGCCCGACAAACTAGGCAAGACCTTGGCTACTGTTACAGCATCAGGAGCAATGTTGGTACGTGGAGCAAAAGCTTTTGCAGCATCGAGATAGCCTCCTCCGAGTCTACCGACATACTTAGGATTGATGGCATCAACGTCCTCGCTACGCAAAGCACTCAAGATTGCTGTACGTAGATCGCTAGCAGTATATCCCAAGCGTCCATACTTAGATAGAACAAGAGCAGCAACACCAGAGACGTGTGGGCAAGCCATAGAAGTCCCTTCTAGGTAGCCATACTTATTGTCGGGGAGAGTACTCAAGACCTCTCCGCCTGCATACCAAGAGCTTCCTCCGGGGGCAATAATATCGACCCAATCTCCACGATTAGAGTAGTCGGCAACTTTGAAGTCTGGGGCATGGGAAGCCACTGCTATGACTGGAGGATACGGACCGGGTTGTACCGGATAATCGACATAGTCATTACCTGCGGCAAAGAATACTACCCCACCCTTCATAGGAGAGCCCGGTAATTGATCTCCATTATCGTCACAACCTGCATACTTGATGAAGTAGTCTATTGCCGCCTTGAGAGAAGCTGGTATCGTACTGGGCCCCGGGTATCGGTAACCCCAAGAGTTCTGTGAGATGTTGGCACCGTTGTCTGCTCCATATTTAATGGCTTGAGGAGAGTTAGCAGTTCCTTGAGATACTCCATCGACAGTCATAAAGATTTGACACGACATAAGGCGTACACCACTTCCACTGCTACCATCACCACCGGCAACACCAGCGACACCCTTACCATTGTTGGTACGAGCCCCAACTGTACCTGCCACGTGCGTCCCGTGACGATGCGAAGCAATAGTACCAGACATATCAACGAAGTTGTAACCATAAACATCATCAACATATCCATTACCGTCATCATCAACACCTACAGTCCCGTTCTTCTCAAGTTCGTTGATGTACATACTGTCCTTAAGGTCCTCGTGCTGATAGTCAATACCTCCATCAACGACAGCCACAACAACATTAGACTTCCCTGTTTCTATTTCCCATGCCTTGAATAGGTTTATATCGGCACCTGCGACAAAATAAGGGTTATTCCCCGTATTATTATAATGCCATTGAAGCGAAAGTCCCCCATCATTGTATGGACTTTGTACTGAGCGTAGACTGCTCGATAAGTTAATCACTCGAGGAGTACTCTCTGATGTCTGAGGAATATATAACTCCTCGGTCTGCACAATACCCGGTAGTTTCTTCGCCTCTCCAATAGCACGGAGTACAGAGGTCTTGGAGTCGAAGGTAATATCGTACCATAGGTGCAAACCCTCTCGTCTGGTACGTCCCTCATACTTGCCTGCATAGGGGAACACACGTTTCATCGAGGTTGCTCCGATCTTTTGGAGATACTCATCGAGAGCAGTATTACCACTTCTCAAACCTCCATCTTGAGAGTTTACACTCAACTTATCGCCCAACTCACGGCTAAGTTGCACACGTAGTACCCCTTGTACCACCGAGGGATTAGCATCCAACTCCGACGGAGAAGATGTATTGTGACTAGTATATCCCAATTCGTCGGTTTGCTGGCAACTCCATAATGCCCCGACGAGCAAAGCAAACGCAATTACATTATTCTTTATGCTCATAGAACACATCGTATCTATTTGATTTAACCTTACACACTTACTCCTTGATAAAACGAAGCTCGGCAACTGATACCGGCAACGCTCTATACTTTATATACTGAGAAACTATGTAATAGTTCCCGTCAGGCTGATAGTGTTTGTACGAATACTTCTTTTTGTTGTTCCCCTGTGGAGCGTGGTTCTCAAAGCCTTGCTGCTCGAGTAGATCTATGAACTCATTAGAGTAGAAAATATCAGTTTGATACTTCTGATAGATCCGTTCGATATTTGAGTAGCATACCGCATACTCACTAACTATCTTCGTCTTATTAGGGACATAGTAGAAGCGTGCTATAATATCATCTCGACCATCAACATCAAACCAATACAGACTTGTCTCAGTCTCTAGAGTCTTGATCGAGGACTTACTCGTACTAAGGACACCACCGTTGGCAGTTTCCCAAGCCGTAATCTCATCTAATGTCTCCGACAAAGAGGAGAACTGATTAGGTATCTCCGTTATCGTAGGCTGAGTCTTCTCTTGCTTGGGGTGAAACAGATAGTTCACTCTATCATACCCCTTGCCTACGATAATCTTGGCACGGACTTGACGAGATGGATTATAATATACATTCTCTTTGAGCTGCTCAAAACCGTTCTCGAGCAAAAACTTACGCTGATCTTCTAGTTCGGAGAGATCCGAGAATAAGTTCGTATCGGTAGCATACACATCACAAGCGATGTACTGATCTCTTACTATCGTATAATTCACATATCTGAATGCATCACTAACTGTCGAGAAACGCCAAATATAGTAATTAAAGAAGCCATCAGGAAGCATTGTCAAGGAACTACCCCTAGCAAACTCAAAATTACGGATCTCAAGATCTCCCCCAAGGAAGCCCCAGTGAGGGAGTAGATGATAAGGCATTGCTTGTTGTGTCACAGACAACTCTGCTCCGATATTGCCATTAGCGTCTACGATGTACAGCTTAGCATCTCTTGAGCTACGATCTTGATGTCTGGTGACAGTTACCTCGACTTGTGACGTTTGCCTTATTATACGAGTACTGAGCCAATCGACATCAGTAAGTACACGCCAATCGGGGATATTGGTATTGATGTCAAACAGCAATACCCCACCCTTGAAGTCAAGTTGTTTATTCATCTCTTGAGTCCTAACTGATGCTAGAGAGGCTGCCTGCTGTACCACGATCTTACGCTGAGCAGAGCCCGCAACAATGATCAACTCTGCGGTACGTACTTGAGACGACACATTCGCACTGGCACTTAGACTTAGCCCTTGATCGCTACGAGAGATAATGAGCCACTCTGCCGTCTTGATATATCCCCAATCAGACCTACTACTCTCTACCGTCACAGCGACCTCTGTCCCCAAGGTATCGAGCGTAATGAGATCCTCGCTCAAGACCCTAAGTGTTTCTTGGCCGTTTACCTCATCTCTCTGGCAAGCGTAGCCTGTGATGAGGAGCAAACATAGCAATAGCGATTTTAACATCCTATATTTCATTATTCAACTCTTATTTAATAGGTTAGATTAAAGAATAGCACTGGGTCTGTCGCGTCCAGCAAACTTTTACCGATACGCACGTCAAGGCTCATATTCCTCTGAGTATTCTTAAAGGTAAAGATCCTGAACGAACTATCATACTTGCTAAGGACAAAACCCTCCTTCGCCATAAGAGCCTTAAACTCGTTGGTTAGGAACGGCTCTGTACCATATAAGAAGACAGCGAGATTGATGTTCTTAAGGGACATTATCTTCTTCCCCGAGGTCGCACTTAGGTAATAAGCACGATGTATCCAATCGCCATCATTTATCGTATAGAAGCGGTAAGTCGCCTTAGACCTACTCTCCAAGAGCGTACCACCATTAGCCTGCTCATACTCCTCAATAACTGCTGCATCCTCTAGACCATATCGCAAGAACCCAAAGGGGAAGTTCTCAAAGGTCGGATAAGGCTGTGATTGCTTGGGGTCAAGTTGGAAGACGACGTATGGCTGTGTAAGGTTGGCCTCGATACGTACTCGAGCACTAAGAGCCTCGTTTACATATACACCCTCGTAGTCAAAGACAAAGCCTTTCTCCAGCAGCAAGGCGATAAAGCGATCTAGCACACTAGCCATTGTTGCTTTGTCCTTAGCATACAATTTGGCCAAACTATAAGTATCGTTGTCAAACGTGTACTCTACACGATCGAATATAGGACTAATAGTCTTAAATCCCCAAGTATTAGTATTCAAGAGTCCATCGGGGATCTTAATAACATCACTATATCGACTAGCCTCAAACTCACGAATAGCAACAGGTGAGATACCAAACTCAAGCGAAGGTAGTATCAAGGTTAGGATAGCGTCTTGACGCAAGGTATAGGTAGCGACTTCACTGCGATCGGGGTTACTGAGAGTAATAGTAGCCACACGGTCGATCTCATCTTTATTCTCCGTTACCGTTACACCGATAGTATTACGCTCGGGCTGTGGATCAATCGTTACCCAATCAGCATCACAGGTAACTGTCCAATCTTGGTAGTTACTCTTAACGAAGATGCTGGTCTTACCTCCAAATTGATCGACACGATACTCCGAGGGGATAAGAGAGATAGATCTCCCCGATCCGACCTGCATAACTTTAACAGACCTAAGTAGACCATCGGCCAAGACCTTAACCTCTGCATTACGCTCCACGATCGAGGTATTTTCCTCTACGTGTACAATCAGTTTATTAGCACTACGTGAGACTTTTATCCAACTTGCCTCGGGGAAAGCCGTCCAGTCATCAACACTCGCTATCACATCAATACTCTGCTCTGCTTCCAAACTGCTCGTAAAACTTAGTTGATCGACAGAGAGCCGTAGTGAGGGGTTATGGGGAGTACTACATGCCCCGACAAGCAAAACCAACAAGAGGGCATATAGAGTATTCTTTATATTTATCATGCTCATAATTATAATATCTATCCTAGTTTGTAAATTACTAGTACATCGGGATTACATTGTACAATGGCTTCTGTCCATCTCTCCAATAAGTTGTCTTAACCCATAGTAATAGTTGCTTATCAGGGTTTACGTATAGATAACTATAACTATCGTTCTCTACGAGGATAAAACCTTCTCGCTCCATTAAATCCGAGAACTCCTTGGTTACAAGATATAAGTCGCCCCATTGATAGAATACTGTACCAAGATCATTAAGGATATGAGAGGATTGAGCCAAGAGTTTTACCATCTGAGTGCTATCACTCTCAGAGGCTTTCTCTGCGAAAATATAGGTATGCGTATAAAAAGGTGATACTCCGTGATAAATCTCAGCGATAATAGAGGCCTTCTTACTCTCCGTTTGAGACTTGTAACTATCGTATACCGAACCGCGATTTTTCTCCCAAAGAGATACATTCTCGGGTGTAGCCTTGTGGAAATCCGTAAGACCTAGTGACAGCGATGACAACGTAGGCATAGCACTTGGTTGCTCTACAACGGGGAAGAAGAATATCCTCTGACCTTTGCTATCGACCTGCAGACTTGCTCGCGTCTTATTGCTTTGATTTATATATGTGTGGACAAAGTTACCTGTGTTACGTGTGCGAACAACCTCTGGCTCATAACCTTGGGATTTAAGGTAAGCGATAAACTCCTCGGAGCGGAGCGTACTAGCATCCTTGGCTGTGAGTATTGCACGGAAAACAAACTTATCACTCAATTCCATAGTTTCGTAATGAACCTCCGGGAATAAGTCGTGATTAGTTTTATAAGTATAATAGCGATAAGACTGTGGGTTGAGGGCTGTCGGAGGTGAAGGTGTCGCTGTAAGAGTACTACGGCGTTCGCCTCGCTCAAAACTCATCACCTTAGCAATGTCTTGCCCCCAAGCAATGTAAGGCAGGATATAGCGTTCCTTCCCTTTCTGCTTAATTGTAATAGTCCCCTGCACCTTATTACTTACACCTGTAAGCGTAAGGGTGGCACTACGTTCCCCCTCCTCATCAAAAGCGTCAACGACAACGGCGATACGCCCCTCATGAGGGACTGCTGTTGCATGTACCCAATCGGCATCACTCTGCACAGTCCAGTCTTTGACATAGGTATCTACGTGAATATCACCAGACTCGCCCCAACGACTGATCTCCAATTGATCCGAAGCTACAACAAATGGGGTATCACTACCAGACTGTACTACCGTAAGGGCTTGTGTCTTATCCCCAGCCAATACAAGCACTTGAGCAACACGACTCGTTGGATAGGCATTCGCTCGAACACTTAGGCTTAGCTTGTTCCCCTCTTGCGACAAACTTAACCAATCAACATTCGTAGAACTACTCCATGCACTATAATCCGTGCGAACCTCTACTTCAAAAGTTGTCGCTTGGCTACTCAAACTAATCTCCTTGCCCAAGGAAGAGTGTATCTCTAGGCTACCTCCCGGAGCCTCATCTCTGCAACTAGTCCAAGCGACCAACAGCAAGAGGAAGATACTGACGATACTAATTTTTTGTTTCATCTCTTGTAACTATACTCTTATACTTATACTGGATTATCATCGGTAGACCTTGTGGTCTTGATACAAATATAATGCATTTATCTCTACGAAACATCTATCAACAATCCAAAAATCCAAGACAAACTCACAAACAGATAACAATAAGACGACAACACAAGCAAAAATAAAAACTATTCAACACACAAGAAATAAATATTCAAACAATTGCCTACACACTTATAGAGGATATTTTGCATCGTGTTCTAATTTTCGGTTTATCTATTTTGTCGAAGATAAACTTAACATCATCGAATACAATAAGCCTAAGGTTTGGGATGCTATGCGTCAAGCCTTGACGCATAAAAATCACGACACGACTCCTATCCGCCACGTGCTTGGCGGATAGAAGTCAAGGCGTGATCAAAGTATAACAATATATACTTTACAGTTATTCCTATTGTAACTTGAATATGCCGATCAAAATTTGTAGAATAATAATGCTTCCGATATTCTTTGTTGGGAGCCCCCGTATATAGAATTACCTCTAAACAGAAGATAATTTGCTCCCGAATAAGGTGTTTGAATTGCGTCTGAATAGAGTGTTAATCGCCTCCGAATAGGCTGTAATTTGTTCCCGAATTGGGTGTTTGAAATGGTCGCTGATTCTGTGCGGATTAAATGAACAATTATTTCAAACAAGTAAAACAATGAAACTAACAAAACTATTCAGCAAGTTATGGCTCAGTGCAGCAGCACTTCTTGCCTTCTCTGCTTGCTCTAACGAGGATCTCCCGACACAAACA
>JBHAFI010000151.1:0-12654 GCA_041856045.1 Porphyromonas sp.
AGTTTCGCTTATCTCTTGTACCGGATCACCGCCATCGGTGTAGATGTTGTACCCCCAAACGGCAAGCCCGATCAGGGCAATGTAGAATAGTTTTTTCATGCCTTTGATATTTGTATGTTTTTGTTTCTAATAGAGTGAACGAGTAGATAAAACTTGTTGGCTCTGCCAGGATCTATGGATAGCGTCGGCACAATACAAATGGTCGCCTTGTGGGTCTTTGGTACAGAACCTTTGTACGACCGAGGTAGCGTCTAGATTGTGACTCTCGCGGTGCCTTATCCTCTTACTGCTTGTCTTCGGTGATCGTGTGCAGACCTCGCCTGCGACCGAGGAACCCTTCGACTGTAATTGCACTAAGCCTTGTGTCGTACTGGTTCAAGTTTCTGTTTCTACTTGTTAATTATTCGGGTTTAATTGGTTTAGTCTTTACGTATTACTTGTTCAACAATAGCCTGCAACGATTTCTCCACGCATAATGGGCTAGAGGAGTATGTCGTAAGTCCTATGCCACAGAGGGATAAGACCTAGAGCAGAGCCTAAGCAAAGATACTGCTTTTGCCCCAACTAATCGAATACACCCGCATCGCCCACCCTTCCTTGCTCTCGATCTATCTAGTCGAGAGGGGCGGGGGAGATACAACAAAAGGGAGAGCAAACTTGCTCTCCCTTTTGTCTGTGATAGTTGTATGATGTCCTCCTTTGTGGTCGAGGTGTCGCATTGTCCCAAAGACTACGGAGGACGACCCTAATCAGAGGCGTGACAACATCGGTAGATCAGGGGCGAATAAGCATTCGCTCCCCGAGGGCGAGGTATATGCTTACTTCTTCTCGGCTGGTTTCTCCTCGGCGACCTTATAGTTCTCGTTGAGGTGCTTGATAAATGGCTCTGTGATGTCAATTGCTTCATCGCCATAAAGTACCGTAGCGTTGCTGAGGATTAGTTTATAACGACCTCCGTTGAATAGTTTTAGTTCTTCTTGGATCTTTTTGATCAAGTCCTCTTGCATTAGTGCTGTTTTTTGAGCCAATTCACTAGAGAGTTGTTGGTCTAGTTTGGCTGCTTCTTGCTGCATACGTAGTACACGCTCTTGCTCGCTCTTGGCCTGTGCGTCACTTGTAAAGGCATTGATCTGAGCACGACGTTGAAAATCCTCGGCAGCCTTTTGGAAGGCAGCCGCCTTACTTTGTAGACGACTTTGGCTCGCTTTGGTATCGGCTTCCAACTTGGCTTGGATATCCTTGCTGTATGTATATTGACTCATCACAGAGTCCATACGTACATAGGCGATGGGGAAGTCGTTGGGCTTCTCTGTCGTTGTTGTTGTGGCTATGTTGTTGTTTGTCTTCTCGCCCTGCTGGCACGAGCCAAGCGATAGCGTTGTAGCGAGTGCGATAAGAGCAGCACCCAATAGTTTTGTTGTATTCATATTTATAATTAAGTTTTTTCTGTTTGATTGTCGCTTAGTCTTCGTTGGCTGCTAGTCGCTCGGCAAGCGAACGATTGCTCTGTGCGTCCCTATGCTGTGAGGTGTGACAAGATATTCCTTGGTCACGGAGTGCCTGTTGGCTACCCACGTGCGAACTAGGGAACTTCCCGTTTTTGGTAAGAATGAGTTTTACCGATAGTAAAATCATGGCGAGAGCCAGCACGACAAAGCAAAAAATTAAGTATATCGCCATAGTGGTTATTATATATAGTCAGTCTTTTTGTATATTTGTATGGTGCAAAGTTAATACTTTACCTTGCATCGGAGCAATTACAAACCCTTAAACAATAATAAATTGGTATGGACATCAGACAACTTAGTCCCTCTAGCCTCTGGGGCTACTTCTACGAGATTACACAAGTACCTCGTCCCAGCAAGAAGGAAGAACGCATCATTGCTTATCTAGTAGAGTTCGCAAAGAAACATAATTTAGCCTACAAGAAAGATGAGGTAGGCAATATGGTAATATCTAAACCAGCAACGCCGGGCTACGAGAACCGCGAGACCGTTGTACTACAAAGCCACGTCGATATGGTTTGTGAGAAGAACTCGGACAAGGCTTTTGACTTTGACAATGATGCGATCGTAACCGTTATTGATGGTGAATGGCTCAAGGCCGATGGTACTACACTAGGAGCAGACAATGGTATCGGCTGTGCTGCCGAACTAGCAATCCTTGCCGCCACAGATATTGAGCACGGCCCTATCGAGTGTTTGTTTACGGTAGACGAGGAGACCGGTATGACCGGTGCAATGAACCTAAAGCCCGGCTTCTTTGATGGAAAGATCCTCATCAACCTAGACAGCGAGGACGAGGGAGAACTATTCATCGGCTGTGCTGGTGGTATGGGTGTGAAGGCTACATTTGATGTAGACTGGAAAGGATTACATTCGGGCTTTGAGTACTACCGTGTGTCGGTGAGCGGTCTACGTGGAGGACACTCAGGTGGTGATATTCACGTAGGACTAGGCAACGCCAACAAACTCCTCGCACGCTATCTGTATGCCGTAGATACTAAACTTAAGTGGGAACTTTGTGAGATCTTGGGCGGTAACTTGCACAATGCAATCCCTCGCGAAGCACACGCCATCATCGGTATTCTACCAGAGCAAAAGGCACAGGCAGTGGCTCTACTCAACAAACTAGCCAGTGATGTAGCCGACGAATTCAAGCGTGTAGACCCCAATGTGAAGTTTAGTTTTGAGCCAGTAGCACGTCCAGAGCGACGCATCAACCAAGACACCAAGAAGCGTCTAGTACGTGCTCTCTACGCTTGTCCCCACGGAGTGCTAGGTATGAGCCACGAGTTGGAGAACCTTGTAGAGACATCAAACAACTTGGCTTCTATCAAATTGATCAACGATAAAATTGTTGTAGAGACGAGCCAACGTAGTTCGACAGAGAGTTTGCGTGATAGCACCTCGGAGATGGTACAGTGTGTCTTCACACTGGCTGGTGCTTCGGTAGAAGTGCGTGACCCATATCCCGGCTGGAAACCTAATGCAGACTCTGCTATTCTCAAGGTATCAGCCGATGCTTACCGCCGTCTATTCGGTAAGGAGCCAGCAGTTAAGGCAATCCACGCAGGCCTTGAGTGCGGACTTATCCTCGATGTATTCCCCGGTTTGGATATGGTATCGTTTGGCCCTACACTACGAGATGTACACTCTCCAAACGAACGTATCGAGATTAAGACCGTAGAGTTGTGGTGGAAGCATTTGCTCGAGGTGCTCAAGAGTATTCCTCAAAAGGCATAGAATAATATATTTTTGGTTCCATAATGATGGGGTAGTCCGCTCTTCCTATTGGGAGGCGGATTACTCTTTTTTAGACGCTTGGGCTTGTTGCTCGGGCATAGGGCTTAGGCTAATGTATCTGCGTCCCCTTCCCTGCTATTAGCACTCGTACGGATTACCCATAGGCAGACCGCTCTTTTCTATACGCTTGGGCTTGTTGCTTGGGTGTAGGGCTTAGGCTAATGTATCTACGTCCCCTTGCCCTACTATTGGCACTCGTACGGATTACCCATAGGCAGATCACTCCTTTCTAGACGCTTGGGCTTGTTGCTCGGGCATAGGACTTAGGCTAATGTATCTGCGTCCCCTTGCCCTACTATTAGCACTCGTACGGATTATTGCCATAATCCTCGTGGAGTGCCTAATAAAACTCCCATTTGCACTACTTAGATCTATTCATTCTACTAGTACTCTCTGCTTGCTGTACTGGTGGACCATACACGTTTTATTAGTTAAGACCTCGGGCGTAATTGCTAGGCTGTGATGCCGTGGCTTATCCCGAGGTGTTGCTCTGCTATTACACGAGGTGTTGGGGGCTATTATGCCAAGGCTCGAGTACTTAGGGATATTCGGGCTTTAAGAGGAAGCCAAGCCCCGTAGAGACCCCGAAAAAGTATATCTTTGTATTTAATTACAACGATGTAAATAGTCTATGCCTAGCACAACAAATAATAGCCCCTCGGCACCATCAAGTGCCAAACCCAAACGTAAAAAGAAGAAAGTCGGCAGTAAAGTATCTCGCCCCAAACCTAATGCCTACACAAGGCTGATGCAATCAATAGGTGCTATTGACCGCTCAAGCCTACCGGGGATAGATTTTATGCGTACCTTACTCGGGCTGATCTGCTTGGGGGGCTTCGTCTTTGTGCTTGGGGCACAACTTATATATGTTTTCAAGGCGGAGGAGATATACAGCATGGTGCATAGCCAAAGCATCGACGGGAGCGAACAACTGGCTATCGGTGCTACTGGTGCCTCTATTGGGTACAATCTATTCAATGGATTGCTGGGTTGGGCTAGTTTCCTATTGTCCTCACTACTTGCTGTGGCAGGGATCGGATTACTATGGTTGCCACGAAGTGAGTTCTTGAGGGTACTGGGACGTGTCGTCCAACTTCTTGCTTGGGCTATATGGCTGGCTTTGGCTCTCTCGACAGTACAGCACTTACTAGCAATGACCGACAGCGTCCTTGCTTGGGGAGGCGACCTCGGGAACTTGTACTATCGTTATATTCTCAACCAGTTTGGTCTGCTTGGACTATTCATCACCCTTGTCCTCGGCTTATTGATTATCCTGATATTCTGTAGCGATCGCGTCTTGATGGCAGTTAATCGCCGTCCGCAATTTGCTTCGTCGGAGCCTAATAAGGCTCGATGGTGGCAGAGGCTTTGGAGCAAAAAGGAGGCTGATGAGGACGAAGTGCTAGAGAGTACCGAGGAAGATAGCGAGTATGACGAGGAGCCTAGACTTGACGATGAGGAGAACGCAAGCCTATTAAGCGATGACGAAGACGAGGTAATCAAGACGGACGAGGAGGCGGAGCCTATTCCCCTAAGACCTATATCACAAGACGCAACAGAGGATAACTTCACCGTTGAGGTCGCTCTTACGGACGAACTTGTCAGCGAAGAGGAATTACAACACGACAATTATACGCCGGGCTTGAAGTTTAAGCACTATCGCAAGCCAAGCATAGAGTCACTCCGTGACTACGGATCTGCTAATGTCGATATAAACAACGAGGAGATCGAGGAGCGTAAGCAATGTATCCTTACGACACTAGCCAACTTTAAGGTGCAGGTACGCCCAAAGAAAGCGACTGTTGGTCCTACGGTGACGCTCTACGAAGTAGTCCCCGAGCAAGGCGTCAAGGTGTCACGTATCAGCAGTCTAAGCGATGACTTGGCACTCGCACTCAAAAGCGAAGGCATACGTATCATAGCCCCTATGCCGGGACAAGGTACAGTCGGTATCGAGGTACCTAATAGCAAACCGCAGACGGTCTCGATGCGTAGTATAATGGCTTCGCAACGCTACAAGGACGAGCAGGAAAAGATGGAGTTGCCCATAGGTATAGGCAAGACGATTACCAATGAGCCATTCATCTTTGACCTAGCGAAGATGCCCCACCTACTTATTGCCGGAGCAACAGGTCAGGGTAAGAGTGTCGGCTTGAATGCTTTGATCACCTCACTCTTGTACAGCAAGAGGCCCGAGGAACTGAAGTTTGTTATGGTCGATCCTAAGATGCTCGAGTTCTCTCTCTATGAGGAGTTGGAGCGACACTTTATGGCGAAGTTGCCCGACTCTGATAAAGCGATCATCACAGATATGAGTCGTGTCGTCCCCACCTTGCTATCGCTCTGTGTGGAGATGGATAACCGCTATCAACTCCTAACGCAAGCCAAGGTACGTAATATCAAAGAGTACAATCAGCACGTATTGGAGGGTAAACTTTCACCCCTCGACGGCTTTGATTTTCTTCCTTACATCGTCTTGATTGTCGATGAATTTGCCGATCTCATTATGACCCGCGGGAAAGAAGTAGAGCAACCGATCGCACGTTTAGCACAAAAAGCACGAGCAGCGGGTATTCACATGGTCATCGCTACTCAACGTCCCTCGACAGATGTTATTACTGGCTTGATCAAGGCGAACTTTCCTGCACGCATAGCCTTCAAGGTGTTCTCTATGATTGATTCGAGAACGATCCTCGACTCTCCCGGTGCTAACCAACTCGTCGGTAGGGGTGATATGCTCTTTTATCAAGGTAAGGAGATGATCCGTGTACAATGTGCCTTTATGGACACGCCCGAGACGGAGGAAGTCGTCCGTCACATTAGTCTGCAAGAGGGCGACAGTGGAGCGTACGAACTACCAGAATATATCGACGATGAGAATGTAGAGGTTAAGGACTTTAACCCCAAGAAGAAGGACGCACTCTTTGAGGACGCTGCTCGTCTTATTGTAACGAGTCAGGTTGGCTCTGCAAGTATTCTTCAGCGTAAGATGGAGATTGGCTTTGCTCGTGCTGGTCGTATTATTGATCAACTAGAGGGGGCGGGTATATTAGGTCCGCAGCGAGGGAGCAAGCCTCGTGAGATCCTCATCAACGACTTAGAGATGCTCGAGGACTTATTACGCCGTATCAACGAATAGGATCCGAGCATTCCACGAAGTACAAGCCTGCTAATCTACCCCTAATAGCCCCCTACCCCAGCACTCGAATATCCGCTATCTCGATCTAATGTCGAGCAGTGGGCGAACTGCCAATTTATTCGTCTAGGCACACCACTCTTACAGACGGACAACTAGTACCCTACCCGCGCAGGCACACCACACTTACGGACGGACAACCAATATCTCTGTCGTGCATATCCGGACGCTTTGCCTTCGGATTGATCAAGAGGAGGGGTGTTGATCCGCAAGGTAGGGGCGGGCGGAGCAAAGACAAGGTAATAAAGAGATGGACAAAAACGTTTCTCTATCATAATACACAAAGACAAAAAACAAACGACAAACAAGGATAAGACGATGAAAAAGACAATAATGGCACTCGCACTCCTCATCGGTATGGGTACTGCCTCGGCACAACAGCAAGACAAGGCGAGCACACTTATGGCACGAGCAGAGAAGCAAATCTACGGTTCGCCTAGTAGTGAGTGTACCTTCGTAGCGACGCTCCTTGATGCCAAGGGCAAGGAACTAGATAAGTATAATGGGCGTATATACTTGCAGGGGGAGAACTTCCGACTAGAGTACGGCGACATCATCGCTGTATTCGCTACGCCTACACTAACTTATCACAGCAGTGACGAGGAAACGCTTACGATAAGCACGCCTACGAGTGAGGAGTTGTTGCAGATTAACCCTCTGCATTTCTTACGTTCCAAGGGGAAGGGCTTCAAGGTACAATCACTCGGGACTAAGGGTAATAATGAGGTCTTAGCCTACACGCCACTAGGGAAGAGCAACATCAAGCAAGTGAATATCTCATACAGCACCAAGACGGCTATCCCCACATCTGCCGTAGTCTTGAGCAAGGATAATAGCCGTGTGCAGATTGTGTTTGGCGACTTCAAAGGCTTAGGCAAGGCTTATAGCAAGGCATTCTTTACGCTCTCATCAAAGGACTTCCCCAAGAGTGAGGTCGTAGATCTACGCTAAGCCTTAGACTACTAACAGCACAAACAATCCGACTCTAGCCACACAACCTAGGGTCGGATTTCTCTTTATACTACGATTGTCCTCAACACTCTACTGGCTGATGCTGTGACGACCTGCTATCCCTCGGATAGATCCCTAATTAGTCGCGAACCCCCACCTCTAAGTCTTCTCTCTAGATCGCCTCGCTTCGATCTCTCGGCTCCCGAGCCTTGCTTCGTCTTCCCCTAGGCTATTCCCCTCCGCCTTGCCTAAGGCTTTATCCTTCCCCACTCATCTAGCGAATATGGCTTGAGGGTACTAGTTGTGCGATCTCAAAATCAGGGCTTGACGCTTATGCGTCACGGCTTGACGGATAAGAGTCACGGCTTGATTTTTATGCGTCAAGGCTTGGCACATAGAGCAAACAACTATCCGAAGAAGAGCGAAGCAACTTCCCGTCCCTACGAACGTATATTTAGATCTAAGGTTTCGACTTGGGTACTGATGGCGGAACGGCAGACTATTCGGTGCCAAGGGGCGAAGAGCCTTGCGAACGAGCTCCTAAGGCTTAGCCCTTAGTCTGCTATGCTTGCTCTCGGATAATAGACTTATATTCATCTCGGGTAAAAATTAAGGCACGCAGTACGCGTGCCTTAATTAGATCTGCCTAGCGACCCCGAGTTGTTTGTCCCTCATTCATTTACCTTAAACTAGGGGGCTTCCCGAATATCCTTATTATCACAGGGCTATCGGGACGTGGAGGGGATACATCGTTTGCCTTAGTAACGAGTGCTGGCTCGGCTTGTAAGGTAGAGGAAGGGGAGTGAGAGTCTTAGGGCTACTTTGTGCTGAGTCCGTAAGTCGGTTCCGTAGAAAGCCCCAAGACGGAGCATTCGCCCTAAGCCGATAGAGTAGCCTCCCTCGATCCAATAGTCTTTGCTCGTTGTCCATACTGCTCGGGCGTGCAACTCTTCGTCTAGTTGTAGTCGTTTGAGGAGTGGTATATGTGCCAATGCAAGCCTACCGCCCCCATAGTTTAATAAGCCCCATATCCAAGCACCCTTGCTTAGGGTGATTGCCTCTCCCGTTGCCCAAGTGTTACCAATGAGGCTTCGCCCTAGGGCTGAGGCGATCGGTAAGGTATGAGCATCATAAGCGGTCATACGATCTCGGTTGGTAATATACTCACCGACCAAGCCCCAAGTAAGTCGTCTGTGATCGTCAAAAGCATAGGCACTGCGTAGACTAAGGCTTAGGAGTCCGTAGCGTTGGAAGGCTGTCGTCGCCCTCCCCCCACTAGGGTCTATGGCTTGTCGATAGCCTATGCTTACCTCGGGAGCGAATAGTCCGCGTGGTAGTTGCTCCGAGGTGGGGAAATCTGCGTTGCTTGCTCTACGCTCGGCAAAGTCATAACTTAGGCGTACCTCCCCTAGAAATAATTGTTGCTTCTGCCCGCCAAAGCCCTCTTGCGGAGAGCGATATTCATACAGAGCCAAGGCATCTAGGCGTAGTTTGGGACTAAGGTAATGGCTGTGTCGCAGGCCTGCATATAGTTTCTGATAGTCACGGCTCTTATCATTCGTCCCCCAAGGACTAAGGTAACGCTCTGCAAACTCCTCTTCGTTACTGATGTGGGTTGTATTGTGTGTGGTGCGTCCGAGGTCAAGCACGAGCATAGCCGTTCGCTCGGGTGCATAGTAGTAGAGCATACGGTGCTGACCCATATACTGCTCACTACGTGTCGTGTAGTAATTAGCACTACGAATGACCAGACGACGTCCTAGGTCGATATTGCGAGCGGTAAAGACTTCGTAACCGAGCCAAGCCCCATCGTACTTATTATAAGTAGAGAAGACATCGACCAAGCCATCGAAGCCTAATTCCCAGCCTCGCGACAGAGCGATATTTTTCCCGATAAGTATCTCTTGCCACCAAGGGCTATTAGCCTTGGGGAGGGTATCACGCTCGGCATCGAGTCGCCACTTATCGAGCCACAGGTAGTCGCCACTCCTATCGAATGGGTACTCGGGACGTAGGCGTTCCACGCGACGCAGATCATCTCTCCCTAGTTGGGCGAGGGCTGTCGTCGGGATAAGCCAAAGGAGGACGAGGAGGACTCGCAATTTAGTATTCATCGCTTGATACGCTCGGGGTTCTGCTTGACGAAGTCTGACCACGTCTTCGTTGCTCCCTTTGCGGCTGCACTCATGGGGTTACTCGTCAAGAAGTGATGACATAGGGCAGCGGCAAGTCCATCGGTAGCATCGAGTTCTTTGGGCATCTGCTTGTCGGGGATCTTGAGATAGCGTTGGAGCATACCTGCTACCTGCTCTTTGCTGGCAGCACCGTTCCCGGTGATGGCTTGTTTGATACGCATAGGGACGTACTCCGTCACGGGCAGTCCGTATCGTAGGGCAGCAGCCATAGCCACGCCTTGGGCTCTCCCTAGTTTGAGCATCGACTGCACGTTTTTGCCAAAGAAAGGGGCTTCTATCGCTAGTTCGTCGGGGGCGTATTCCTCGATAAGCCCCGATATTCTGTCGAAGATACGTTTGAGCCTAAGGTAATGATCCTCAAGTTTGTCTAGTTGAATGACACCAAGAGCCATCAGTTCGGCTTTCTGCCCATTTACACGTATGAGCCCATAACCCATAACGATGGTCCCCGGATCAACGCCTAGGATAATACGCTCTGCCATTAGCCTTGGGGTGCTACAATTCTATATGCTCCATCATCGTGGTAAAGCCCACGACACGTTCGCCAAACTTAGCGAGCATTTGCTCGGGATATACGTGACCCTCGCTTTGGAGGTAATCGAGGAGTTCTGCGTGACTATTAGCCTCAAAACTAAGGGCAAGGCTAAGGGCATCGACATCGTTATCGTGTTGATATATACGCTTCAGTTGAGCGTTGCGTAGCACACCTTGGGAGATAATCCCGGGGATATAGACTTGTCGTACGAAGGAGAGAAATTCCTCCTCAAGTTGAGGAGTCATCATAAAGGTTGTGTTATAACTAATCATCGTCTTATTGTTTACTATACAAAGATACGGATTATTACGTTGTTTCCTTTTGTCGGATAGCCCGATACGAAGTCTTCGCCTACGATCGTATGCCTCCCTCCCCATTCCCCTTACCCGTCTACCCCTCCCTCAAGTCCTCGTCCTTACTCACTCCAATTACCCGCTCTTCACTGCCCTAATCCCTCGTCCTTACTCACTCCAATTATCCGCTCTTCACTGCTCTAATTCCTTGTCCTTGCTCACTCCAATTACCCGTCTACCCCTCCCTCAAGTCCTCGTCCTTACTCACTCCAATTATCCGACCTCCCTAGTTTCAAGTTCTCACTCTTAGCCTCTCCAATTACCCGCTCTTCACTGCTCTAATTCCTTGTCCTTGCTCACTCCAATTACCCGCCCTTCAGTGCTCTAATTCCTTGTCCTTGCTCACTCCAATTACCCGATCTTCACTACTCTAATTCCTCGTCCTTACTCACTCCAATTATCCTCTCTCTCTAACCCCTAGCCCTCAATCTGTCCTACCTCAGTTATCTATCCACCCCAGCCTCGAGTCCTCGCTCTTCTCAGTTCCAAATCCTCGAATTTAGCCTTTCCCACCTACCCCCTCGGAGAGCCTTTACTGATCGGGGTTATAACAAGATACTTAGACGTCCATCGAAGAGATACTTAGTTGTCACCTGACAACATACTTAGACGTCATGTGACAACATACTTAGTCTTCAATCAACGTCTAAGTATCTCTTCATTTCACCCACAAATAGCACTCCAATCCGCCCCTTAAGATCGTATCACATCTTACGCAAAAGTACTACCATTTCAACCCGAACATTTCGCTTAATTTCCTCCTCAATTCCTCGTTACTTGGTTTCCAAATTTCGCTCTCAATCAAAGTAAATTATTTCGGCAAAGAGCAAACTAGTATAGTCGCTATTGGGGAGTCCAATATCTCGTTGTTTAGCAAGGGGTATGGCTTGGGAGTGGGGCTAATTAGAGGGGGCTTGCAAGAGGGAGTTAGAGGGGACTTCGGGGGAAAGGGTACTGAGGGAGTGTGATTAACTAGAGGGGGCGTGCAAGAGAGAGGTAGTGGGGACTTCGGGGGAATGGTAGAGATGAAGTGATGGTAAATGGGCTTCGGATAGAGAGCGAAGCCAGAGAATGAATATCCCCATAGGTACCGCAGTACCTATGGGGATATGCTATTGTAGATACGTTACTAAGCCTTGAGGATCTCCTCCAAAGCCGTGAGTTTCGTAAGGGCAGAGCGTAAGCGTGTGAGGGCTATCTCCCTTCGCTCTATGCTCGTGCGTCGCTTGGAGAGCATAGTACGTGCCCCCTCGATCGTTAGCCCTTGTTGCCTTAGGAGGCGTTGGACGGTACGGAAGGCTTCGATATTCGCCTCAGTGTATTGTCGTACGCCTCCTGCACTACGCTTCGGTTCGAGATGAGGAAACTCTCGCTCCCAATACCTTATACTCGTCTCTGCCTCGCCCAAGATACGGCATACCTCACCGACTGAGTAGAATAGTTTTTTGACTCTATTTTTCTTGAGTGCCATTCGTAATATATTGCTCTATTGCTTGTGTGGCTTGTTGCCAAATGTCTTCTATCTTAATCTTGCTCTCATCGCTCTCTAGGTAGGCTTTGCCTTGTAAGTAGGCAAGCCCTAGGGCTTGAGGGTCGAAGTATTCGCCAAAACTAAGGGATATGCCAGCCCTCAGTAGTTGCTCGGCGATGGTTGCCTTACGTCTGAAGCCGTGGACGATCCACTCTTGCATGGCACGGCTCTCACGTCTGAGGCGAATGAGTTCGTTATAGGCTCGTACACAGTGGATCACCATAGGAAGCCCCAGATGCTCACTTAGGGCGATCTGTCGCTCCATATAATAGATCTGTCGCTCGAGAGGTATGGGCGAGAGTTTATCCAAGCCTGCCTCTCCGATCGCCCATATATGCTCACGTTCCTCGGCGAGTCGCTTCTTGAGTAGGGCGAGGGATTCCTCGCTCATATCCTCCTCGTAACAAGGGTGTAGCCCCACGGAATACAAGCCTGCCCCTTGACACGGTTCTGTCGGGCGGTAACTCATACGACTATCTATATCACTGCGATAGTGGTGTGTATGAATATCTCTTAGAGGTAGCCTCTCCATTGCTTGATTATTTTCGTTTGCCTTGCCTTAGTTCTATCCCTTGGATTGGTGTCGCG
>JBHAFI010000152.1:0-18156 GCA_041856045.1 Porphyromonas sp.
GAGAATAGGCCCCTCGGAGAGCCTTTACTGATCGGGGTTATAACAAGATACTTAGACGTCCATCGAAGAGATACTTAGTTGTCATCGGACAACATACTTAGTCTTCAATCAACGTCTAAGTATCTCTACAATCCACCCCAAAACGACACACCAAATCAAGACTAAAATTCTCGTCCTCTCAGCCCTCAATTTTTCATCATTCGGTACACTAAAATCCCATCACATCAAACCCGAGGATCGTATCATTTTATTCAGTCATTGTGTAAGGAGGACACAGAGGCTTACTGCTATAATGAAGGGGGAATACAGATTAAGGAGATAAGCAAACTAAGAGTAGGGGAGAGTAGAGGGGATTAAAGACGACAAGAGAAAGCAGGCCCTATGAGAGCATACAAGTGTACTGTGATTTGCTTATATACCATAGTCTTAGTACTTTTGTAATTGAGTTTTAGTATTTTGATACTCTTCTGTAAGAGTGAATAATCTAGTCTGAAACTCAACATTCATTCATCTACGAATATGAACTACCAAAAACTAATCAAATTCTGCCGACTAACGCTTAGTCTTATTAGTCTGATAGTAGTCCTACCACTTACGGCTCAGACTTCGTCCAAGAATATCCCTTGTTGTGGTGTTAGCGAGGCACAATCGGCTTTCCCTCATCACAGAGAGGAGTTACGCACCTTACAAAGCAGTGATACGCGTGCCATTCCCAACGATAATATCCTTAGGTTATACCGCTTAGCAATCCCTATTGACTACCTATATCTTAAGCAGAACTTTAATGGAAATGTCGAGGAAGCCAAAAAACATTGGGATATGCTTGAGAAACATCTTAATCGCATATTCCAAAGAGATTTTGGTATTGCGTTTGAACTTGTTCGTGATAATAACCTAATCAGAGCAACTCAGGATAAGGCTGTTTTTAATTGGAAAGACTCAAGATACATCGTTGAGAACGGCACAACCGAACTTAATAAGATCATTAACTCGGATAGTTATGATATTGCTATTTGGTTGGCAGACTTCAACGACAATAGAGGTATTGCCTCTCTTAGTGGGGCGTTCAACAAGACAAAGAAAGGTAATGCTACAGCCACAACGACTAATCTCGGGACAACTGCACACGAGATAGCACACTTATTCGGAGCAAGTCATACAGGGACAATAGACACACAAATGCCTAGTCACCACTCTGACCCCGGTAAGGGTACAAGCCTTATGGGCTATGACTTCCACGATATGGATTATAATGATATGTTCTTTTCGTTGGTTACCATTGATGAGGTTAGAAGAAAACTATCAAAATGTGGTTATTATACCAACAAGGAACGTAGTACATCTATTCCATCAGATGCGAACTATACAGATTATGATAACTATCCAATAGGCATCAGCAACGTAGCAATGCGTCCCACAGCCTTTCATCTGGAGCAAGTCAAGAAAACTTATCGTATTACAAAAGAGACAGCACTATGCTTTAATTTCCCTGCATATAGCGATGCTCAAGATTATACTTACGCTGTACATCAAAACGATAGATCTAGAACTCTGTCGGGATCTAAGGCAAAACTCGAACCTTTACCTTGGACAAGTACTCCCGTAATACACTCAATGCTGCCCGTGTACAATATATTCAGAGCAGATTACACAGAGAGCCATACAAGACAAATGACCGGTTTGCCTGTGGGGAACTATAAGATACTTATGGGTGCAGTGGAGAACTTGGGCAATAATCAGGCTAAAGAGTACAAACGTAGCCTTGATGCCGTAGAAGCACAATTAGAAGTCGTAGAGGGTATCCCGTTCCGCATAACCTCGGCACTAAGAGGACAAAAACTTAAAGCCGGCGAAAACGTCACGCTCACTTGGAACATAGACAAGAGTGTTTATTCGGAGCAAGAGAAAGTACGTATTTGGCTATCCGACGACTACGGGAAGACTTATAAGTACCTTGTAGTAGACGAAGCCCCTAATACCGGTAGCCACACATTCAAAGTACCAGAGATCTCGGTAGGTGCAGTAAGTGGTGTACACAACAAAATGCAGGGCAAAGGCATCTTCCTAATTGAAGTCAAAGGACACATAGCCTGTGCTACGACCGATTACCGCCCTTCGGGTACAGAGGCACAAGGGGGTGGCTTCACAATAGAAGCAAGTCGTAATACCTTACAGCCATACGTACACACTTACCTCGAACGAGGTAGCAACCCCAATCAACCCAAACCAGAAGTCCCAAAGACATATAAGGTCACGCTCGTACAATCAGATGGTGGTACAATCAGCATTAACAACGCGAACCTTAATGCCATAGCCAAAGGTACAAGGCTAGAAGTAAGCGTTCAGACTCAAGATGGATATAAATTAAAGTCCATCAAAGCAAACGAAGTGGACATTACGACCACTAAAGCCTTTGTTGTGAATGCCGATACGCGTGTAGTTGCTGTATTCGAGAAGATCGAGGTAAGCAAACATAAGGTTACGCTGGAGTATAATGAAGGTGGAACAATCAGTATCAACAACACTAATCTTGATGCCGTAGCCAAAGGTACAAGACTAACAGTAAGCGTTCAGACTCAAAACGGATATAGATTAAAGTCCATCAAAGCAAACGAAGTGGACATTACGACCACTAAGGAGTTTGTTGTAAATACCGATACGCGTGTAGTCGCCCTATTCGAGAAGATCGAGGTAAGCAAACATAAGGTTACGCTGGTACAAGGTGAAGGTGGAACAATCAGTATCAGCAACATTAACCTTGATGCCGTACCAAAGGGAACTAGATTAACAGTAAGCGTTCAGACTCAAGATGGATATAGATTAAAGTCCATCAAAGCAAACGAAGTGGACATCACAGCCGATAAAACCTTTGTTGTGGATACGGATACGCGTGTAGTCGCCCTATTCGAGAAGAGCGAGGTACCAAAACCCAAGACTTACACTATTACATTACGCTACAATCCCAACGAGGGAGAGTTGTCTATTGACCAAGAGAACCCTAACGCTGTACCCGAGGGGACAAGCGTTAGAGTTAGTGCAAAAGCCAAGGAGGGCTATCAACTCACGAGCCTTAAAGCAGGTAATAAGGACATACTTGAGGCTCGAAGTTTCGTCGTGAATGAGAACACCGAGGTCGTAGCAGTATTTGCTCCCGTGCCTCCAACAAGTCCTACGCAGCCCACTAAGCCCGAAACAGGAACAGAGGAAACTGATACGGACGACAAGACTAATGAGGAAATAAAGGTATATCCTACCGTCTTCACCTCTACTCTACAAGTAGCGGGTCACGAACGTATCAAACGTATCCTCATATATGACCTAATGGGCAGAAAGGTACAAGCGTGGGATACCGCTCCCGAACAACTTAACCTTGGCGACCTAATGCCGAATATCTATCTCGTTGTGCTATACCCCAAGGACGGCACAAAGGCCATTAGTTTCAAGGTGCAGAAGCGATAAGTTACGCATCTTGTAGCACAAGATATTCGCAGTCATAAGACAGCAAGCCAAGGCTTATAGCATAGCGAAAGGGGACTTCAATACGAAGTCCCCTTTTGTTTTACTTCGATGATCGGATTTGCATAGTCTACAAAGCGAGAGCGAGTACTACGATAGTCTGTTATATATAATACGCTGGGGATCAGTAAATACTTCGCTGGGCGGATTTGCATAGTCTGCAAAGCGAGAGCGAGTACTACGATAGTCTGTTACATACAATACGCTGGGGATCAGTAACTACTTCGCTGGGCGGATTTGCATTGTATGCAAGGCGAGAGCGAGTACTTCGCTGAGCAAAAGAAACCCAAGAAACCCGAGGGATTAGCCTCTAGATAAGTCTGCGTATTTCTATTAAGCCTCCATACACTATCGAGAAATAGTAGGGGCTTGAGCAATAAATGGGCTATCCTACAATTGCTCTACCCAAAATATGGCTACGTTATCCACGCTTACGTTACCCATCATTCTCTTACCATCTAGTGGTACACGAGGATTGGCGATACTTGCTTATCTCCTAGTCTAGTACTCTGATGTCTATTTGTATTCGCTTGAGTAGGCAGGCTAGAGCCTTACGAAGTTAGGTAGAAAATAGCATATCCGACTACTCGCTCTACTTGAGGCAAGACGCTCCATCGCTTAAGCCTTGCGAATTTATACACGACTACCTTATATATTCTTTCTTATTCTTTTATATAAAGATAAATAGATGTTGTTGTTATAGCAGTAGATGGTGTGTGTACTTATACTTGCCCACAGACTATGTACAAGGAATGCACGAGTAGGGGATCAGTTATACTACAAACCTCAAATACCGATAAGCCCATTTGTCTATCGTTATTATAGCCTATCGGAGCCCTACCTTGTCTACATTATCCACATTTGAGGCTCTAGACTTATACCTATGTCGTTGTTTTGTGAGTGAGTGGGGAACTTATCCACGCTGTTCTCGGGGCTCCCTCTTTTGCTACGAAACTATCCACAAGTTATGAGCAGACTATCCACAGATAATTGATACCTATGTGTAAATCCTATTGCTTGGGTACGGGCAGGCCCTGAGGGCAAGGCTCGTATAGGCTATCGGAATACGGGTATCCATATATATGGATACCTAGCGATAACTACCGACAGCCGATCAAGCAATAGTCGTGGGGCATTGCTCATATAGGGGTATCATACATAGCCAGATGATCGTACTGAGCGTACTTTTGGGAATTAGGCTTATACTGGCTCTTCTCCTCTCTTGTGTAGATTGAGGATATAGACGAAGCCATTATGTTGCTTACTGCGATTTGCTTGTGCAGAAACTTCACTCTAGAGGAAGCCTGCGTTTGAACTAGTAGAGGCTGATGGTTTAACTAGAATACTCCTTTGCTTGTACTAGTAAAGAATGCCCCTCGATCTAGTACATCGCGAGGGCTTTGCTGTGAGGGCATTAGTGATATTATTCTTAATGGGCTAACTCGGTATATCTCGATGCGTCTTGACTTGCGGATATTCGCTTGGTGGGGTGTGGTTGTAGTTTTATGCTCTTAGGTCTAATGGCGAATAACCAAGCCTTGAGCCTCTAGTCTGTACTGATCTAGTTAGACGACACAAGTACATAGCCTTATCCCTCGAGTCACTAAAAAACGAATAGAGCCTTACCACTGTGGTAAGACTCTATTCGCTCCTTGTAAGCCTACTACCATTCCTCCTCGTAGCCTTGTATCATTCCTTTGGGAGGATTGATAAGATACACACGCTCGGTAGCACGTGTAATAGCCGTGTAGAGCCAACGCAGCATATTCTTGTCATTAGGTAGGATAGACATCAGTCCCAAATCAACGAAAACGCAGGACCATTGTCCGCCCTGTGCTTTGTGTACAGTGACAGCGTATCCATACTTAACCTCAAGAGCCCCCCAATATGGGTCGCGTCTGATGGCTCTACGAGTATCTATGATCCCAGTACCTGCACCGACTTCGTAGTCATAGGCGAGGGCGTTGTACAATTCTAATCGTTGGGCATAACTACGCTGTGCTTGCTCGTCACTTAGACCAGTAAGGAGGATACGTGCTTCTAGTTCGTCATCTCTGTCGGGTAGGTATATCGTGGCATCAACAAAGTGTAGACCATAGGCCTCGTAGTGCTTGTAGGTACGCTTTAGTTCTATAAGTTCTCCATTGGCAATAAAGTCACTGCGGTCTTTGCGTTGTGCGTAGTAGTAATTGTTACGTGCTACGATGAGTTGCTCACCACGTACGAGTTGGCTCTCGTAATCGAATATCCGATTACGCACACCTATATTGTGCTGTAATGCTCTCTTGTTGCTGGGGCTTAGTATAAGTACATCTTCGCGACCGAAGTGTCGGTAGCAGGCGTCTAGTTCGTCAATAAGATCCTCACTACGTACCACTCTTAGGTCGGGTTGATCCCCTAGTTTGAGTTGTATGGGTATGATCGTGTCGTCTGGGCTATCGGCATACTGCTGTAACAGTTCGCGTAGATGGGTGGCTTGCTCTAGGATACCGCTCTCTGCTGTTTGACGTACAACCTCGGTAAGTGTCGCTTGGTAGACCTGCATACCATATCGCTCTCGTAGTATCTCGGGGGAGAGAGCCTCGCTAAGACTACTACCAACGGGCGGAAGTTGTGCTTCATCACCGACGAGTATCAACTTGGAGCCCTCTGCAGTCCATACAAACTCAAACAAATCATCAAGTAGATTACCCGAACCAAAAGGACTCGGCTCGTTGCTCTCGGTACCAATCATTGAGGCTTCGTCTACGATAAAGAGCGTCCCCGACTTGGCAGACGATAGGCGATAATTACCACCCTCCTCGATCGTAGCACTTGAGGGACGATAGATGCGTCGGTGTATAGTCGTTGCTTGTCTACCAGTTGCAGCAGATAGTACCTTTGCAGCGCGTCCTGTGGTCGCTAGCAACTCCACGCTTAAGCCCAAGTAGGCGACTGCCTCACTAATGGCTTGCAGGATAAATGTCTTACCAGTACCGGCGTAGCCCTTGAGCAGGAATAGGCTGTACGGGTTGTCGCTATTCATATATTCGGTAAAGAGCCTCACCGCATCTTCTTGTCCTTGCGTGGGGTGATAGGGCATTAGTTCTAAGATGCTCTCTGCTTGGAGGTCATAACTCATAGAATAAGTATTTTTATCGTATCTTTGCCCCGTGAATATAGTACATTCTGAGAAAACTATTATCTTTGACCTATATTTACGATACACTTGTAATTAAACAAAACAATAAAATACGATGAACAAAGCATTGATAGGCCTCGTGGCTGTAGTAGCACTAGCCCTTGGCTACGTAACGATTAAGAGTATTCTTGATCCAGTAGAGTTTGACAAACAACAAACACTACGCGAGGAAGTCCTACAGAAGCAACTTAAGAAAATTGCTACTTACCAAGAGGCTTACAACAGTGTTACAGGTCGCTTTGCAACAGCAGAGGAACTCACCGAGTTCCTTAATAACGGCAGACTCTACTACATCAAGGCGGAGGGCGAAATTACTGAGGCTATGCGTGAGAAAGGTTTGACGATCGAGCAAGCAGTAGCGCAAGGTCTTATCAAACGTGATACAGTGTGGATCGCAGCCAAAGACTCGCTCATCAAGGACGATACAAACATCGCTACGCTATTTGATGTACTAAACACGGGCAACAAGATCAAGGTAGACACTGCATTCCTACAACAGGAGATCGGTAAGGATACAGTGAACGTGTCGGTCTTCCAAGCCACAATTCCTTTTGAGGCTTATCTTGCAGACCTTGATAAGGGTCGCCTAGAGCAGAAGAAGGAACAACTCAAGAGTAAAGCAAAGAGTTACGCTGGTCTACGTATTGGTTCGCTCGAGGAAGTACGCCTAACGGGTAACTGGGAATAGTCCAAGACTCCCGATAAGGCAGCAACACACAAGGGTAATGGTGATGGTTAGTCCATTATCATTACCCTTAGTCTTTTTGAGTTACTTAGTCTTTGTACACTTTCTCAAGGTATATGGTCTTGGGCGTTCTTATTTAACCTAAGCGATAACACACTACTTTGATGACTACGATCACAGCACTACAAGCCGAGGAAATGACTCTAGACTTGCGTCTAGGGGATAAGGGCTTGGCATACACCATATACAAGGCAGAGGGCGATGTATATCGCTCTAGCGAGGTATTGACTTATAACCTAGGCTTGAGCATAGAGAAAGCAGTTGCCGAACTCTTCTACGAGCAACCGCTCCTATCACTCCCCTATAAACAAACCAAAGTCTACTACCTGCCAAGGGCCGTAACACTCGTTCCCGAGGCTTTGTACACCAAGGAAGAGAGTGAGGTGTGGCTCGGTAGTATGGCTATCGAGGAGGAGTCGGGACGTCTGTTGCCTTACTATCTAGGAGAAGAGGGTAAGATCTTATTAGGAATGATGCCCGAGGGGCTTATATCGCTCTTGCAGCGTCAGTACTTGACGGTGACCTTCGTACCTTGTTATGTGGAGTACTTGGAGCGTTTGATCGAGCATTGTCGTAGTGAGGGAACCGAGCGTTTGGTCGTTATTGATGCCTACGAGGCATTGACGATCGCTCACCTTGGTGCTAATGGACTAGGCTTCCTTAATAGTTATAAGTATGTGAAGCCTTGGCAGGAGGAGAGCCGTGAGGGCGAAATCATTTACTATCAAAGCCTCGTATGGCAAACGCTAGGGCTTAGCAAGGAGCGTTGCTCAATAGAGGTGTACACCGACAACATAACACAATAACAAACACAAATGAAAGGCATTGTACTTGCAGGTGGATCGGGCACACGCTTGTATCCCATAACCAAGGGCGTGAGCAAGCAGTTGCTCCCCATCTATGATAAGCCCATGGTCTATTATCCTATCTCGGTCTTGATGCTTGCTGGTATTAGGGAGATACTCATCATATCTACCCCGCAAGATCTACCATCTTTCCGCCGTCTATTGGGCGATGGTAGCGACTACGGAATAAGTTTGGAGTATGCCGAGCAACCCTCACCCGATGGCTTGGCACAAGCATTTATCATCGGTCGTGACTTTATAGGCGATGACGATGTCTGCCTAGTGTTGGGCGACAACATATTCTACGGTATGGGCTTCTCCGGACAACTGCACGAGGCTGTCCATACCGTTACGCACGAGCGACGGGCTACAGTCTTTGGCTATTGGGTTAATGATCCCGAGCGTTACGGGGTCGCCGAGTTTGACGATGCAGGCCGTTGTATATCTATTGAGGAAAAACCCTCTGTGCCTAAGAGTAATTATGCCGTGGTGGGGCTGTACTTCTATCCTAATGATGTTGTAGACATCGCAGCACGTATCAAACCCTCGGCACGTGGCGAATTGGAAATAACGACCGTTAATCAGGAGTACCTGCACGACGAACGCTTGATGGTCAAGACTCTAGGGCGTGGTTTCGCTTGGCTTGATACAGGTACGCACGATAGCCTTAGTGAGGCATCGACCTTCATAGAGGTTATAGAGAAGCGTCAAGGGCTCAAAGTAGCGTGTCTTGAGGAAATAGCCTACAATCAAGGTTGGATAGAGGAGGAGAAACTACGACAACTCGCCGAGCCTATGATTAAGAACCAATATGGTCAGTATCTCTTGCGTATCATAGAAATGTCTAAACAACGAAGCAAATGAGCAATTATAAACGTAATATCGTCATTACGGGTGGTGCCGGTTTCATCGGATCGCACGTAGTACGTCTTTTCTCACAGAAGTATCCCGAGTACTGCATCATCAACGTTGATAAACTTACCTACGCAGGTAATTTACAAAACTTGGCAGATCTAGAGCACTTGCCCAACTACCGCTTCGTAAGAGCAGATATATGCGATTACGAAGCAATGCGTAGCCTTATCGAGGAGTACCGGGTTGATGGTATTATTCATTTGGCGGCGGAGAGTCACGTAGATCGTAGCATTAAAGACCCATTTGCTTTTGCCAAGACCAATGTAATGGGGACGCTTAGCCTACTACAAGCCGCACGTGTGGTATGGGAGGCGAGCGATACGAAGTATCTAGGCAAACGCTTCTATCACATTTCTACGGACGAGGTATATGGTTCGTTGGATCTCGATGGCGGACTATTTACCGAGAACAGCCCCTACGACCCACATAGTCCATATTCGGCAAGTAAGGCGTCGAGTGATCACTTCGTAAGGGCATTTGGTGATACCTACGGTATGCCTACGATCATCACCAACTGCTCTAATAATTACGGGCCCTATCAGTTCCCAGAGAAGTTGATACCTCTTTTTATCAACAACATTCGCCAATCGAAGCCTCTGCCCGTATATGGTAAGGGAGAGAACGTGCGTGATTGGCTCTATGTAGAGGATCACGCTAGAGCAATAGATCTGATCTTCCATAAGGGGAAGACGGGCGATACTTATAATATCGGGGGCTTCAACGAATGGCGTAATATCGACCTTATTAAGATAATCATAGCCACAGTAGATAGGCTTCTGGGTAATCCTAAGGGACACTCATTGTCGCTTATAACCTACGTGACGGATAGAGCAGGTCATGATCTGCGTTATGCTATTGACTCGACGAAACTCAAGAACGAACTAGGTTGGGAACCTTCGTTGCAGTTTGAGGAGGGAATAGAAAAGACTGTACGTTGGTACCTAGACAACGAGGAGTGGGTACGCAACATCACTTCGGGCGATTACGAACGCTACTACGAGGAGATGTACCACCGCCGATAACCTAAGCGATAAACAACAAGGGGCGAGCCATTAAGACTCGCCCCTTGTTGTTTCTAGAAAAAGAACCGAACTATCATCTGTAAAGCTGTTGATGTGTTCTAATCATCTGCTCATATACAGCATATTTAATTTCTTTAGTACAATGATATATAGGAATTTCGCCATTAGAACACACGCTACCACTTTCTAAGTGACTATATAGTTTGATACGACAACCTCCACCACAAATATAGCGAACAGGGCAATTTTTACAAGGTTCAACATTATCTATGTGAGACGCACGTTTCCCAATCTCGGATAACTGCATAACCTCCGAGAAAGAATTAGTCCTTAGATTAGCAAATGGTTTTAGAGTACCTATTGCAGGACAGGCAAACACTTCCCCTGAAGCTCCGACAACGAGATTTCCATAGATACAATTATCTTCAATACCTAGTTCTCGATGAAAGCGAACGAATGCATCATCTCGAGTTGCATTAAAGACTTCTTGAAATATATATTCCACAATCCTAGCGTGTTTATTCTTTTCTTCAAAAGAAAAAGTCATATCACGCCCGTCAAGTATATCTCCAGAAACCGTTACACTAAACAAGTCCTCTCCATAACGAGCATATAGCTCTTTAATAAAGGAGATATAGGATTCGGCTTTCTTTTCAAAGTCCGCTTCTACCATGGGAGTTATAGCAACTCTTGTAGGGATTTTTTGAGAGAGAAACCTTTCGATAGTTTTCAGAGCTCGCTCGAAGTTCCCCTTACCACGAATACGAGCATTTTCCTCTTCATTATATCCATCAATACTAATCTGTACATTTTTTATATAAGGAGCACAAGCATTGATCAGCTCATTAGTCCATAAAACTCCATTAGTTAGCAATTCAACATCAATGCCTAAATCGTATGCATGGCGAATAATTACAACAAGATCTTTTCTTAGCGATATTTCTCCTCCCGAAAGACAAACCGACTTGCCTCCATAGTTTGAAAAGTTGGTCAGTAAACTTATAATTTCTTCTGTTGAGAGTTCTTTATCAAGCTTCTCCCCCGAATCCATATAGCAATGTGGGCATTTCAAATTACAAGCATTGGTGAGATATAGGTGCATAGAACTCTCTTTTGTCTTGATCATCGTATTGGTATCCTCTAGATGCTTAGCGACTATCTGTGTTATAACTTCTCGTGCGTCTTCATATATGCCTTCAAAGCTCGCGAGAGCATCTCCTAATGATTGTCCTTTTAACAAAGACAAAAATTCAACTTGCTTACGATTTGTCAATACCAACCAATTCCCTGTTCTAGGTGTCACAGCTAGAAATAAATCTTTGTAAGGTATTATTTCTATTTCTGGTAAGTTAAAGATGTAAGTTTTATCAATATTCTTGCGTATCTCCATTCTTTACTAATGCTTATTATAAACCATTAAGATCAATCATTCGTCACCCAGCATTTAGCATTGATATTGCCCAATGCTTTTACATCCTAATGAAAACTCCACTAGAAAGTACTAAGATACTTTCTAGTGGACACTTCATTAAGTTTTTACCTAATACGAACCATTGGATCCTGTATTGCTATTGGTTGTACAGCATTTCGCAAAACAACCAAAAGTGTAAATCTTGGGCTGATAGTTTCCTGTTTGATAAATGATTTCCATTGTTTTTTTGTTTTACTCTTCAGAAATGTTATGCTTCTGATAGTTAATACTATTATCCTCGACCTCTTAGGTTCATAACAGAGTTACAGAACAAACAAAAAAGAAAGCGTGAGGTCGCTATGAACATCACACTTCTAGAGTAGGCTCCTGAGAATCGCCTTGAGAAAAGAATGATACATATACGACACCCCCACGCTTAATAATCTACGTGGGAAGTCGTTACACCATTCCTCCTCTCTTGAATTTTCTCAGGATTCACTCTAGGAGAAATGAAGCATAACGCTTCCTTTACCAAATAATAGCGTGGGGGATTAGATAAGACTGTATAAAATAGTCTAGAACTGTACCCTCCCACACCTCTAGACAAAGATATATCTTATTATTGAAATAGGCATAATTCCTGACAAGAATATCAAAGATTTAGTAATGTGTCAATTATCCTGTTATAAGAACAAAAGGGAGAAATGTTATTCTCTCCTATAGACGAGTTATACAATCGAGTGAGAGGATAAAAAGAGAGCCTCCCCCATAGAGTGAACTTTATGTTCTTCTCCGAGGGAGAGGCGGTGTCGTAGTCTAGTCGTTGGGGGCTATTCTATTGGCTTGCTTAGGGGCTGATAATCTAGCCGTTTGCGGCTAATAGCCTAGCCGTTGCCGTGCTAATAGTATAGCCATTTGCGGGCTAATAACCTAGTTGTTGCCGTGCTAATAGCATAGCCGTTTGCGTGCTAAGGATCTAAGCCCTTGTCGCTATTGGTAGAGAGTGCTGCGAGGCTAATTATCGCTGGCTTGATAGCATTCTCTGCCCTTGCCTCGTGCCTAACCGACCTTGCTACCGGGGGCTACGGCTGTTGCGGGTTCGATAACACGTAACTTGCCGTCTAGATCTTCGGCAGAGAGTATCATACCTTGACTCTCTATCCCCTTCAGTTTGCGAGGTGGGAGGTTCGCTATGAAACACACTTGCTTGCCTACCAAGTCCTCGGGAGCGTAATGCTGAGCGATACCCGAGATAATTGTGCGTCCGCCTAGACCATCGTCAATCTTGAACTGTAATAGTTTGTCTGCCTTGGGTACTTTGCTACACTCTAGGACGGTACCGACACGTATATCGAGTTTCAAGAAGTCGTCAAAGGCAATGTCCTCTGCAATGGGCTGTGCTTTACGCTCTGCTGCTTCGTTGGCTTCCTTGGTTGCTTGTAGTTTGGCGATCTGTTGCTCTATCTCGCTATCCTCGATTTTCTCGAATAGGAGTGTAGCCTTACCGAGTTGATGCCCTGCTGGTAGGAGTTCGGTAGAGCCCAAACTATCCCATGCGAAAGGCTCTGCTTGGAGCATACCTAGGAGTTTATCTGTGCTAAAAGGCAAGAAAGGAGCAAAAGCCGTCGTCAGATTAGCCGTGATTTGTAGGGCGAGGTTGAGTATCGTTGCTACGCGAGGCATATCTGTCTTGGCTAGTTTCCATGGCTCGGTATCGGCAAGGTACTTATTACCTAGTCGGGCGAGGTTCATGGCTTCCTTGAGGGCTTCTCTGAAGTGGTAATGCTCCAACTCACGCTCTAGTTTGGCTTTTACGCTCACTAGGTCTGCGATGACCTCTAGGTCGTAGTCGTTCCAAGCCTCGGCTTGTGGCACTTTGCCCTCGAAGTATTTCTCCGTCAAGACCAAAGCACGGTTTACGAAGTTGCCATATATGGCTACGAGTTCGTTGTTATTGCGTGCTTGGAAGTCCTTCCAAGTAAAGTCATTATCCTTTGTCTCGGGGGCGTTGGCTGTGAGGACATAACGCAGTACATCTTGCTTACCGGGGAAGTCCACTAGATACTCATGTAGCCATACAGCCCAGTTGCGACTTGTCGAGATCTTGTCGCCCTCTAGATTGAGGAACTCATTGGCTGGTACGTTCTCGGGCAGAATGTACGAACCCTCGGCACGCAACATAGCGGGGAAGACGATACAGTGGAATACGATATTGTCCTTGCCGATGAAGTGTACGAGTTTGGTATCCTCACTCTTCCACCACTTCTCCCAACTATCGGGGAGTAACTCCTTGGTGTTACTGATGTATCCGATAGGAGCATCAAACCACACGTACAAGACCTTACCCTCTGCACCCTCGACAGGTACGGGTATTCCCCAGTCGAGATCTCGGCTTACGGCACGTGGTTGCAAACCCATATCTAACCAACTCTTGCACTGACCATATACGTTGCTCTTCCACTCTTTGTGTCCCTCGAGGATCCATTCTCTTAGGAATGCCTCGTGCTTATCGAGTGGTAGGTACCAGTGCTTAGTCTCTTTGAGGACGGGTACGTTGCCCGTGATAGCACTCTTGGGGTTCTTTAGGTCGGTAGGGGCTAGGCTTGTGCCACAACTCTCACATTGATCGCCATAGGCACGCTCGTTGGCACAGTGCGGACAAGTACCTGTGATATATCTGTCGGCAAGGAATTGCCCTGCAGCCTCATCATAGTACTGCATAGATGTCTGCTCTACAAACTCTCCCTTGTCGTACAACTTACGGAAAAACTCGCTTGCATGTTTGTGATGCACAGCACCCGAGGTACGGCTGTATATATCGTGTATAATGCCTAGGCCCTCGAAACTATCTTTGATAATACTGTGATAGCGGTCTACGATGTCTTGAGGCGTAACGCCCTCTTTTTGGGCTCGGATAGTTATGGGTACTCCATGCTCATCGCTACCGCCAATCATCAAGACCTCCTCGCCTTTGAGGCGAAGGTACCTAGCATAAATATCTGCGGGTATGTACACTCCGGCGAGGTGTCCGATATGTACGGGACCATTGGCGTATGGGAGTGCGGTCGTAATAAGTGTTCGCTTAAATGTCTTGCTCATAGTGCTTACAAAGGTAATACATATCTATAAGACCATAACTTTACCAAGGCTCGAAATCAAATAACAAGCCTAGGCTGTCCTTGCCTAGGCTCGTGATGCTGAGATGAATGTAGATTATTTGGCTCCTTTACGTCTGTTACAATCACGACAGAGCATCTGTAAATTGTCACTACTCGTTTTTCCTCCCTCGCTCCAAGGTGTAATATGATCTCCCTCCATAGCATCTATCTCGTAGTGTTGCTCGCAGTGCGGACATATCCCCTCTTGCAGAGCATATTGTGTTTCCTTTTGGCTAGGACTAAAGGCTCTGAGATTGAGGTATTTTTCTTCTCGATAGAGGAGATATGCATATATCCCATTTTTCTTTTGTACCTCGTCATCTTTGAGGAGTCTTTGTATCTCTTCCTCTAGAGTTTTGGCATCAAGGTCGCTTCGTGTGTGGTGATCGCGGTAGAAGATACCCCAGTCTAAGCCCTTTGTCTGCTTGCGTGTCTTTGGGAAGATTGTTTCTATCCAATTGATGACTTGCGAGAAGTAGAGCCACAACTCTTGTGCGTTCTTGTCGTGTTGGTGCTTAGCCATATATTGCTCGATACTCATTACATGGCTTTTATCTCGCTCTGCAATCCATTTGATAGCCTCCTCAAGCAAGCCTTGACGGATAACCTCTCCCTTGGCGTAATCACCCCCTCGCTTCGATCCAGCACAGCCTATACGAGAGAAGTGTCGCTTAGCATCACTCAACCACGAACCAGCATAGACAGCATTGCGTAACTCTTGTTCTGTTAATTGCACACCTGCTATATTGATGGTACGAAACCATGCTAACTTCTCGCTATCGCTCCCCTCACAGATATAGACCATCAGACGATAGTCTAGGATTTGAGCCTGCTCATCACTCGTAAGGTTCTCAAAGTATCTGTCGTCTACAGAAAAAACGCCCTGTACATATTGGCATATACTTATCGTGCGTTGCTGTCCGTCTAAGACCTCAAATTGCTCCCTACCCTCTGCATCGAGTGTAGGACGCTTTACCCAATACATTACGTTTAGGGGGAAGTTGTTACGAACAGTCTTTATTACCTCCTCGCGTTGCTTGTCTTTATAGACGAACTCTCGCTGATAGGCTGGACGAATATCCAAAAGTCCCCCATAACCTACTACTCCATCTTCGTGCTTGTCGAGATAACCCCTGCAAAGATCTCGAATAGTTATTTCTTGTAACTTAATTTCCATAGATGTATATCGTTTTAGATCTTATTGCTGTTTGCGACGGATAACAATACGTGCATATTTGATTTGTCCATTTACAGACCCATCTTTATCCTTGATTAAGCCATGGGGCTTCGATGGTGTAGTTGGATTTGAACGTATAGTATTTGCATCAAGTATCTCAAACTGATTGGGATTATACTTATCAAGGAATGTGATAGGTACACCCATTGCTTCGTAGTAGTCCTCGGGAATATCTGCCGTCTTATCAACATTTATAGCATCGTAATTATCATACTTAAGATATGCTTCGGGGGTATAACGCTTATAGAGGATTAAGTCTTCATTGCGTTTCTTGTGTGGAAGATTAGTAAACCAGCACCCCATTATATGTGTTAATTTTTTTCCATTTTCAATCTTCTCATAGGGGGCGTCCTCGGGTCTTTCGAACCAAATATCTTGGTTCATATTTCTCATACCTATCCATATTTTATTCTCTTGAAACATTTGGAATACCTCTTTATACGTAACAGCATTTTTATTCCCAATAATAATGAACTTTTTATCGTACTCTACCAGTTGGGCTATGTATTCACGGAAGAGAGAGAACGGAGGGTTGGTAACTACGATGTCGGCTTGACGCAAAAGTTCGATACATTCCTCGCTACGGAAATCTCCGTCGCCACGGAGCGGTAAGGGTTTGATCTGCTCGAAGTCGTGCGTTTGGATATTCTCTATCTCACCCTCATAGATGAAGTAAACAGCCTGCTCACTATCATCACGGCTGAATAGGTCTGGGTTTTGACTTTTGTAACAAGTGGTGATAAGCCTTTTGAGTCCTAGACTCTTAAACTTGAGGGCAAAGTACTTGAAAAAATTGCTGACCCTAGGATCGTCACAGTTGCATAATACGACCTTGTCTTTGAAATGCTCGCTATAATACTGCAACTCTTTCTCGATGTCGGTGAGTTGTGTGTAAAACTCATCATTCTTGTTGCGTTTAGCCTTACTTAGTAGGGCGTTACCGCTACTCTTCTTTGCCATAGTGGCTATTGCTACGCCTCAGCCCACAATAGCATTTAGTGATATCCAAACAAAAGAAAAGCGTGAGGGCTGTACGCTGTCACACTCTTTAAGGTAGGCTCCTGAGAATTGCCTGTGAAGTAGAGTATATACGCACAACTCCCCCACACCTAACTATATGTATAGATATGGGGAAGCCATTACGCCACTCTTCCACTTCTTGCAAATTTTCTCAGGATTTACCTTAAGGAAGAATGAAGCATAACGCTTCCTTTTTTTCATAAGTAAGAGCAAGGGTAGATATCAAGATATATCTCTTTACTTGCTCTTGTAAGGCAAAGTTAGTATATATTTTTTGTTGAGCATCTTGCCTTGTCAGAATTTTGGTGCTGGGCTGGTATCGTTATCTCCGCAAGAGAGTTTAGAGGCTTTGATAGATTTGAGTCTTGAGTACTAGTTTGACGAGGGTTGAATAGGGCTTGAAGTGCTGAGATGTTTTGCTTCGATGGGAGTCCATTGGGGGCTTGAGATGCCTAAATACTTGCGTCCTAAAAGATGAGATATTCGGGTCTAAAACGATAAGATACCTAGGTTTGAAGTAATGGGATTGTTGTGTGTCTAGTGTCGAGAGTTTTGGTCTTGAAGCCCTCGGATATTTGGGGCTGAGCAGACGAGCGTTTTAGGGCTACTTGGGGCTGATATTTTCGTGATGAATGAAGAGATACTTGCGTGTCAAGTGACAAGATACTTAGTTGTCACTCGACAACTAAGTATCTTGTCGGGTGACGTCTAAGTATCTTGTTATAACCCCGATCAGCATTGCCTCTCCGAGGGGACGAATATCCGAGGGGTCAGAAACCTAGATTTCTGACCCCTCGGATATTGCTATTCGTGCTACTAAGGCGATACTCATTCTACCCATAGATGTAGACTAGTACTAGATCTCCGCCTTATGTACTCGGTCTTATTCTCCCCTAGATTTTTGGGACTGGGGCTGTGAGGTGGGGGTATTCGCTTGGCAAAGGCTCGAGAGAGGTTAGAGGTTATCTATACGCTCTTTGAGGCTAGACCATTCTGCCGTAGAGAGTATAGGTTGGGGTCGGTAGCCTTTGCTCTTTAGTTCTTTTTGTCGCTCTCGGGTATAGAGTATTCGTTCTTTTGTGCCGGGGTGTGAGGAGAGCCAAGTA
>JBHAFI010000153.1:0-9580 GCA_041856045.1 Porphyromonas sp.
ATAATGTGTACTTCAACGACCTAACGAAGCACTTCCTCTTTGAGGTGTATCGCAAATAATAGAAGTTAAACATATTCTTACCTTGTGGACTAAGGTACTGGGCATTCGCTCAGTGCCTTAGTCTTTTTTGTAGAGAATACTTACATTTGTAGCATCATTAAGTTCGACTCAAAGCAGACAGCGTATTATGAAAAGATGTGTTCTCTCCTTGTTGCTCCTTTTTGTGGGAGCCTTTCAGATGGCTTCGGCTCAATTCAGGCTTGAGGTCGGTGCGAGCCTTAGTAATCTCAAGACCGTAAGTGATAAGCCTAGGCTAAGCCTTAGTCAAGGTATAGGTTATCGCCTAGGTGCTGCTTATGAGATAAGTCTATTGCCGATGGTTTATCTCGCACCTGGATTGCAGGTACGCAACAACGTTGTCCCCGTATCATCGCTAAATATGGGTAAGGTAACTTATACGGATATTGCCGTACCACTCAATCTCGGGGTGTCGCTCTCTTTGGGCGTTGTCGGTCTGTCTATAGAGGGAGGTGCTTACCTTAGTTATAATGTTAAGAGTTCCTACTCCGCTCCCTCATTGAATGAGAGTATCGGTACCTTGGGAGAGATTAGTCTAGATACTTTTACGATGGATAAACTACGCTATGGAGCGGGGGCAAGTGTTGCCTTGCACTTTACGAAGTTCTATATACGTGGGGGCTTGGACTATGACCTAAATAAACTCTACAAAGATGGTACAGGCTCGGATCTTCTCAACTCTGCAAAGAGTGAGATGAATAACCTTAAGTCGCAGAATATGACGGCTTACCTCTCTATTGGCGTTCGCTTCTAGGAGCCAAGGATAGATAAATAGGCAGAGCCTCTCACCCTCGGGGTGGGAGGCTCTGTGCGTTTAGGTTTTGTGCTGGGGAATACTCTGTATATATTCGGGAGTATACATATAGTGTATACTGCGGTATACATAGTATGTATACTCGAGTATACATTAGTTGTATACAAATCAAGTCTGCCTTGGGCTTGGAGTGGGAGGCTCGTTGACGATGAAGTCCACGGATATGTACGGCTCTGTCGCCTCTCGCCTTGGGCTTGGAGTGGGAGGCTCGTTGGCGATGAAGCCCTCGGATATGTACGGCTCTGTCGCTCCTCGCCTTGGGCTTTTGCTGTATGTTAATGCTAGCCCATTAGTCTAAGCCCTCGGGCGTTTGTCCTAAGGAGACCTTGCTATCGATTCAAAAAAACAAGGCACGCATACTCTGCGTGCCTTGTTGAGTAATTGAGGGATAGAGCCTAGAAGCGGTAAGTAAAGGTCGCTTTGGCGTTGCGAGGGGCTCCGGGATATACGCGTACCGTATCATAGCCACCAACCCAATGACGCTTATCTAGGAGGTTGTTGAAGTTCACTTGTAGTTGTACACGTCCCGTACGGTAGTATAGGGCTGCATCGAGTAGGTAGTACTCGGGGAGGACGATAGGGTTCGCTCGGTCTATCTGTCCGTTGCGACTGCCTACATAGTTCGCTCCGAAGCCAAAGCCGAAGCCTTTGAGGGCTCCACGCATAAACACGTACTTGCTCCATAGGTTGGCAGAGTGGAGAGGGGTATTGGGCTTCTGTATGTTTTTCTCACTCGATATGTTGGTCTCGGCTATACGTGCATAGTTGTAGGCATAACTTGTGGTAATACTCCAGTTGGGGAGGAGATAGCCGACGATGTCTAGTTCGATACCTTTTGAGGTTTCTCGTCCGATCTGTGTTTGTAGATCGGGATTAGCCTTGTCGCCAGCCTTGTAGAGAGTTCCCTTTTGAGTGAGTTGATACAGAGAGAGCGTAGCACTAAGACGTTTGCCAAACCAGTCGGTCTTGGCACCGACTTCTATCAATTCGCTCTTACTGGGGCTAAAAGGACCACCCGAATTGGGATTAGCCTGCACACTTGCTGTCTGTGGGTCGTAACCCTTGAGCCACGTAGCATAGATATTTACCTCGGGCGTAAGTTTGTAGACAAGTCCTAGACGTGGCAGTAAGGCTTGTTGCTCTATCTTGCTCTCGTTGTTGAGGTTCTTATTCAGAATATCCGTAAAGAACTCTTGCCTTAGTCCCATCAATAGGCTTAATTTGCCCCAATCGATCTGCTCCTGAATATAGAGGGCGTGCGAGTACTGGGTGTAAGGGGCAGTAGCACGTTCTGTCCATTGGTAACTAGCCATAAGGCTGGGTACGTTGCCTAGTTTGTTGCTGGGCAAGCCTTGGCTTAGGTCGAAGTAGGGCACATTATACGTCGGCTCTCCATTGGCATCTAGGAGGACGGTCTTATCGGTGATCGTGTTACTTGTCTTGCCCGACTTGAGTAGATACGACTGGGCATCAAACTGTGAAGCCCCCGGGAGCAAATCCGTCTGGAAGTAATCGTAGCCTACTAGTAGATGACTACGAACATTCCCGATCTTCGCCTCGTGATTAAGGTAGATGTTGAGGCTATTGTTACGGAAACTTCGCTCGCGGATACGTGCTTGCATCGCTGCCTTGCTAGTGTCTAGTGTCTTGCCGTCTGCCTTAATGGTGTATCCGCCCGTAAGGTGCTCACGTAAGTCCTCGTCGTAGGTCGAACGCATATAGATAGCGTTGAGTTTGAGTCCACGGGTTAGTTCTTGCGTTGCCGAGAGGGTAAGGTGTAGGAACTTCTCTTTGAGGTAGTCGTCGGTAGCGTTGATAGATTGTGATATGGGCGTCGTATATAAGTTCTCGGGGGCAAAGATCGTTTGTCCTCGGTCGAGTTTGCCGTCTGAGCCTTGGTAGACAAGATCTAGGTTGATCTGTGTCTTGCTACTTGGGAGATAACTGATAGATGGGGCTACGATGATGCTCTCGCTATGTTGGAGGTCGCGGAAGGTGTCACTACTATCGTAACCGAGATTAAAGCGATAGAGCAAACTCTTGTCACGGCTCAAAGGTCCCGTAAAGTCCCCTTGTACGCCTAGGGTGTTGAAACTGCCGACCGATGCAGACACAGTGTTTTGTACCTTGTCGAGGGGCTTCTTGCTTACTCTGTTGATAACCCCACCGGGGCTAGCATTGCCAAATAGAGCCGAGGCAGGACCCTTGATGATCTCTACACGCTCGATATTGGCTAGTGACTGTGCCTTCCAAAAACTCGTTTGGGCACGCATACCATTTTATCGAGGCTTTATCGCTTGATCTAGGTATTTTACTCGCCTTAGTTAGGGGAGGCTATGTGTCAAGGCTTGATTGCTATGCGTCAAGACGTGACGCTTATGTGTCAAGGCGTGATTTTTATGTGTCAAGCCTTGATTTTGACTTGAGGAGAGTATGAATAGAGAAAATATGCCTTGCTAAGGTTCTTTTACTTTTGCTTTGATTGCGGTCTAATGTCGTAATTGCTCTTGCTGTCTTGTGGTATTTGCTCGTATTGTCCCCTCTATTTGCTCGTTGTGCTCATCTAGACTTGTTGGTATTGTGTTCTTGAGGGTGGCAGTTTTTGCCTCGTCTACTTGTGGGACTCCTTTTTTTTGACTACCTTTGTGCCGATTTTTACGTGTAGATATGATACATACAGATCTGTATAAGATAAATCTCAAGAGCCTTAAAGATGGTGAACACACATTCACCTACTTGCTCGACGATGCCTTTTTTGAGGGTGTCGAGGGGACGTTTATCTTGGGGGGAGATGTAGATGCAGAGGTAACTGTTCTCAAACGTGGTGACCTGCATCAAGTACATATTCTCGTTGATGGTTACGTACTCGTAAACTGCGACCGATGTCTAGGCGAACTAGAAGAGGACGTCTACGGAGAGCGTGACCTAGTCGTAAAGTTTGGCTCTGAGTACAGGGAAGAGAGTGACGAGGTCCTCATTATCCCAGAGCAGGAGGGCGTCCTCGATATGCAGTGGTCGCTCTACGAAGATGTCGTCCTAAGCCTACCTATGCAACGTATGCACCCCGATGGAGAGTGCGATGAGGCCATGACAACTATATATGATAGTGTGTCTAGCACGCGTGATGTAAGTGAGGCCGATGGTATCGAGCGTGACGATGAGGGCATAGACCTTAGATGGGCAGCCCTCAAGAAACTCAAAGAGTCATAAAGTTTGGAGAATTAATAATTAAATAAATAAAGCAATGGCACATCCTAAAAGAAGACAGTCCAAGACGAGAACAGCCAAGCGTCGTACACACGACAAGGCTCTAGTACCAACACTCGCTAAGTGTGCAAACTGCGGAGAGTGGCACGTGTTCCACACAGTATGTGGAGCCTGTGGTTATTACCGCGGTAAGTTAGCGATCGAGAAGGAACTAGCACTCTAAGGCAAAACTTAGAGTTTCTCCAAGAAACGACTTCGGTAGAGGAGCAATCCTCTGCCGAGTTTTTTGTTTTGTGGGTTTAGACTTTGGGGAGCGTGGCGACCTAAGGGGGCTGTCGTGTGGGCTTAGACTTTGGGGTGTGGGGCTATTCGCTTTTGCTTTTGGTGGAGGTATTAGGTGGTGGTGTATGTTTGCCCCGCTTGAGGACTTATCTTTGTGGTAGTGAACAATTAAATACAAGACTAGGTTAAGACTCTAAGATATATAATAGAGAAAGATGATGAACGTTAAGAAGCAGTCTATCTTATGCTTACTCACTCTCGGGACAGTATTCTCGGGGTGGGCACAAACGCAAGATAGCCTACACCTTAGCCTAGCCGATGCTCTTGACCTTGCTGAGAAGCAAAGCCTTACGCTACGCACGGCAGACCTAGGTGTAGCACAAGCCAAACTCGACAAGCGAACCAACCTGTCGAGTTTCTTCCCCACCGTAGGACTTAGTGGGCAGTATGGATATACGATTAAGAAGCCCAAGGTATACTTCGGTAGCGAGGATGCCAGCAGTAGTAACCCTATGGCGTCGATGATGCCTAGCGATGGTATCGAGATGGGGCAGACACACAACCTAACGGGTACGCTCTCTGCCTCGATGCCCCTAGTAGCCCCCCAGTTGTGGGCTAGCCTAGCAGTCGATAAGGTATCGGTAGAGACGGCTCTTGAGAAAGTACGCTCTAGCCAGATAAGCCTACGTAGTGAGGTGCGTAAGGCATATATGGGAGCCCTCCTTGCCGAGGAGAGTTATCGTGTACTCCTCGCTAGCCTAGAGAATATGATACAGAATAGGGACAATATCGCCGAGAAGTACAAGCGTGGTCTAGTGGCAGAGTACGAACTCATTCGTATGAATGTACAGGTGCAAAACCTGCAACCCAACCTATTGCAAGCCGAGCAACAAAGTCGCCTAGCGAAGATGAAACTACTTGTGCTGATGAATATGAGCCCTAATACATCGCTACGACTCAAAGAGCGACTTATGGATTACGAGAGCCGTATCGATAGTTTGCTCCTCAGTTATGCACAGACGGCAGACTTGAGCAATAACTCTAGCCTGCGTAGTTTGGACTTGGGCCTCAAGAAACTAGAGGCAGGCCTCAAGGTAAAGCAGATGGAGTATTATCCTACGCTTGCTCTTGATTTTAACTATGCTTATGCTTATGCGAGTGATAATTTTAGACTTGGGAATAGCAAACGCTGGACGCCGAGTTCGACCATAGGTTTGGCACTTAATATCCCCCTATTCTCGGGTGGATCGATACGCTATGGTATCAAGAGCCTTAAGGTACAGCGTGAGAGCCTTGAGATACAACGAGAGGAACTCAAGCGACAACTACAGTTGCAGGCGACAAGCCAACGTGACGAACTGCGTAACGCAACGGCTCAGTATCGTGCAAGCCGTGAGGCTGAGGCAGGAGCCAAGAAAGGTTTGGATATAGCCACCGTACGCTACAAGACGGGGAACGGCACACTACTCGAACTCAATGACAGCGAGTTGGCTCTACGTCAATCGCAACTTAATCTAGCCCAGTCGGTGTACAATTATATGGTCGCCGTCTACGCTATTGACGAATTGGAGGGGAGATAATCTACTCCCGACATACCCACTAGAGCGTATAAGTGTATACATATAGTGTATACCGCAGTATACATATAATGTACACAGGAGTATACATATAGTGTATACAAAAGTCTACAAGTGCTGTACACTCAAGGAGCCTGCGATAAGCGTAGGTGGCATCGACTCTAGGGGAGATATAGACGAATAAAGAAATCAAAGACATTAAGATATATGACGAAGTATATAACGCTAGCCTTGGTGGCTAGCCTATCGGGACTAATGCTTACAGCCTGTGGATCGGGAGAGAAGAGTAGCGAAGCAAGTAGCACAGCAGACAGCGTAGAGGTTATCAAGGTGGAGCGTGCCAAGGTTAGCCTAGATACCATAGATATGGGGGAGGACTTCACGGCAACACTTGAGGCGAAAGTCAAAAACAACATCAGTGCCCAATCGGGAGGACGCTTACAGCAACTACTCGTTAAGGTGGGCGATAGAGTAGGGCAAGGTCAGGTCGTGGCTCGACTCGAAGCGACACAACTAGCGACAGCACAGATACAACTAAATGATGCCAAACTAGCCGTATCACGTATGGAGGAACTATACAAGATCGGAGGCGTAAGTAAGGCTCAACTTGAGCAAGCACAGAGTGCCTATGCCATCGCCAAGCAACAGGTCAATAACCTTGCGACCAATACCTCGTTACGTAGCCCTATTAGTGGTGTGGTGACGGCAAAGAATTATGACAATGGCGATATGACTTCGCCCTCACTCCCCGTAGTAGTGATTGAGCAGATAAGCCCAGTAAAGGCAACGATACACGTGTCGGAGACTTATTATACACAACTCAAGAAGGGCTTATCAGCATCACTCAAGGTGGCGGCTCTCGGTGACGGAGCGTTTACGGGATATATCGCCAACGTGTATCCGACCATCGACAGCAAGACCCATACGGTACAGGTAGAGGTAGAGTTTGCCAATAAGGATATGCTCTTGCGTCCCGGTATGTACGGTAGTCTGCGATTGGACTTAGGTCGTAGAGCAGCCCTACTCGTACCAGACAAGGCAGTACAGCGTATAGTAGGAGCAGGTAAACGCTTCGTTTACGTGGTACGTGACGGCAAGGCTGTGTACCGTGAGGTAGAGATTGGGGAGAAGTTTGGCGATAAGCAAGAGATCCTAGCAGGTGTTGAGGCCGGCGAGGAGGTGGTGACCTCGGGTGCTGCCAACCTAAGTAACGGTCAAGCCATTAAGTAGCCACTCTAGTCTAGATACAATACTATGAGTATATACGAAACATCGGTCAAGAAACCGATTACTACGGCTCTGATCTTTGTGGCAATTGCCATAATAGGTCTGTTTGCCTTGACGCGTCTACCGGTCGAATTGATGCCCGATACCGATACGACCGACATTATGGTGATTACGGCTTATCCGGGGGCTAGTGCCGAGGATATAGAGAGCAACGTAACGAAACTCCTAGAGAATAGCCTTAATAGTGTTCCCAACCTAAAGCATATCACGAGTAAGAGTAGTGAGAATAGTTCGGTCATTACGCTACAATTCCAAGCCGGGACACCTACCGACGAGGCAACCAACGACACTCGTGATAAGATAGACGCTGTACGTTCTAATCTACCTAAGGGAGCAAATCAGCCGATCATCTTTAAGTTTAGTTCGTCCGATATTCCTATCGCTATACTAGGGGTAGAGAGCAAAGAGAGTAGTGCAGCACTCAAAAAGATACTCGACAATCAGGTCGTAAATCCCTTGGCACGTCTAGACGGAGTAGGCTCTGTGTCGGTCGATGGGGCTTCGGAGCGTGTCGTACAGATTTATTGTGACCCGACGAAACTCGAGGCTTATGGTCTTACGCTCTCTAGGGTGTCGCAGATCATTGCAGGGGAGAACCTTAATATCCCAGCCGGTCAGATAGACTTAGGTACAGAGACGAGTACTATCCGTGTCAAGGGAGAGTTTGATGATCCGCTAGAGATGGGCGGTATCGTTGTCGCAAGTGTTGGCGGGGGTAACGTCTACTTGCGTGATGTTGCTACGATCAAGGACGCCGAGGCAGAACGCCAACAAGAGACCTATACCAATGGTAAGAGTGGGGCGATGATCGTCATCAATAAGCAGAGCGATGGTAATGCTGTTGCTGTTGCCGACCTCGTTCGTAAGGAGTTGCCCAAACTGCAAGAGAACCTCCCCAAGGACATTAAATTGACGTACATTATTGATACCTCTAGTTTCATCACCAATACGATAGGTAGCCTTCAAGAAACAATCCTCGTGACCTTCATCATCGTGATGATTGTCGTGTATGTCTTCCTCGGGCGTAGTTCGGCAACGTTCATAGTGGTCTTGACGATCCCCGTGTCCCTTATCGGCACATTCATCTATCTGATGGTGTCTGATAGTTCGCTCAATATCATCTCGCTCTCGTCCTTGTCTATTGCCATAGGTATGGTAGTTGATGATGCTATCGTAGTCCTAGAGAATATCACGACACACGTAGAGCGGGGGAGTTATCCCAAGCAAGCAGCCATTCATGGCACCAATGAGGTGGGTATCTCTGTAGTAGCCTCTACGCTGACGATGCTTGCCGTGTTTCTGCCCCTTACGATGATAAGTGGGGAGAGTGGACTGATGTTCCGTCAGTTGGGTTGGATGATCAGTATCGTGATGATCGTCTCGACGGTAGCCGCCCTCTCACTGATACCTATGCTCTCGTCGCAGATGCTGAAGAGGAACAGTAAACCCAATCCTATCTCGGCGAAGTTGTTGGCACCTTTCGTTCGTTTCCTCGATCGTTTGGATAATCTCTATGCCCAACTACTCTCTTGGTGCGTCCGTCACCGCCGTGCAACTGTCTTCTCGGCATTGGGTCTATTTGTCGGTAGTTTGATGCTCTTCCCATTCATCAAGACCGAGTTGATGCCTTCTCAGGATTTGGGCTTTATACAAGTAACTGCCGAGTTACCCGTGGGTACGGGACTAGACGAGACACGACAACTTACTATGGAGATCGACAATCGTTTGCGTCGTGAGATCAAAGAGATTGATGTGACGAGCATCACCCTAGGTACTTCGGACGGAAGTAATGCTTGGGCGACGATGGACGACAACGGCACGAATATCGCTACATTTAGTGTTGGTCTTAAGCCACGATCAGAGCGAACACGCTCGCAAGACCAAGTATCCGATGATATGCGTGCTATACTAGCCGACTATCCACAGTTGCGTAGTTACAAGGTACAAGCAGGAGGTAACGAGGGACAAGGTGGTAACTCTGTTAGCCTAGATATATTCGGTCATGAGTTCTATGAGACAGACTCTATCGCTCGACTTGTCAAAAAGCAACTCGAGGAACGGACACTCGATGGGAAACCGATAGTTAGCGAGGTAGCGATCAGTCGTAAAGACTTCTCTCCCGAACTAAACTTTGTCTTCGATCGAGAGAAACTCGCCGAGCATGGTCTTACACTGGCGACAGCCTCTAGTTATCTAAGTACGGCAATTAGCGGTAATGTGTCGAGTTACTACCGCGAGGACGGCGATGAGTATAAGATACGTGTGAGTCTGGCTCCGGAGTATCGTCGTTCGCTAGACGATATTACGAATATCTTGGTCGTAACACCCTCGGGTG
>JBHAFI010000154.1:0-11929 GCA_041856045.1 Porphyromonas sp.
ACGCTTCTCCTCTTCCGTGATGCTATCGCAGAGGTAGGCTGGCATATCACCAACGAAATGCGAATAGCCCTTGACGACCACAACCCCATAACCATACTCCAAGCCAAAGCCAAGTCACAAGTCCCCCAATAAGCAAGTCTAAAGTACGTGACACACCTACGCGAGCGGCAGCCTATCCCTCTGTGGATAGGCTGCCGCTCGCATCTTTTCACACCGACAGATCACAACATTTAGTCCTCATCACCAACCTTACCACAAAAAGATATCTCCGAATATACTGAATGCAAGAAGTATCCCAAATATCCAAAGAGTATCGCATAGTATATTATAGTTTGCTCTTACTACAGGATCTCTTAACACTTCCTCAAATCTCATTCAAGACATAGAGAGTGAAAAATTTTATCACGAATAGTCGCAAATGGCAATTACAACTAATTTCTAATAATTCTTATTATAATCTTGACTTTAGTATTTTTCTGCTATATCTTTGCATCAAATATTAGGAGAAAGTACTCAGCCTCCGCTATTGACTTAGTGATTTAGGTATAATTAGCGGAGTATTATACCTCCTATATCAGCAATCTTAGTTGGCATATTTTGGCCCTTATAAATCCTCTCGGTTAATTTCTCTCACACGCCAACTAAGGCTTTCTTTCTGCTTATCCCAATCTCTAAAAGCCGTATAAGAGACTCGTTCTCCATCCCTAAGCTTATATTGCTTGACCTCTTCGGTCTTAACGAAGGCATTGTGGATAAAGGCAACTCCGCTGGGGAGGGTTCTGACCAACCCTTGCCCCCTTTGAATTAAGTCAGGAGAGAGTGTATCTGGCATTAGCTGAGCATCAATAACTGTATATGGCATTTGAGCAATGTCTCCTCGTATTGTTAGTTCGTATATTTTCCCTTTCTCAATCTTTACGCCTTTTAGTTTTTTGAAAGAAAAGAAGCTCCTATCCCCAGTAGCCGTGATTACATTAGCAATACTTTTACTTTCGTTGACATGATGTATTACTGCAATTATCTTGCTTTGCTCTCCGAAAACTAATTGATCAGCAAGGTTACTTAGCTCTTTGTAGATGGGTTTAGTTTGTGTATCTACTTGTGCTGAGATATACCATTGTCTAGATAGGCACTCATTAACAGCGGGGTCATCTCGCCAACCCTGCTCTCGGCGGATACGAATAATCTCATCAATTTCTTTACGAGCTGGATTGTAAAGTTTGCGGTAATACAGCTCCTTGACTATTGCTTTACGGAGGTTAATAGTCATTTCCGGAGAGTTTATTGGGCATAGCATTGCCTGAGCAAGTAGAGAGAAGCGTTCCTCGCTATGTGGAGGGTAAGTATCGGCATAAGCTTCCCATACCCAAAACTGTTTATGCTGAGATTTGACGAGAGGCAATAGATTTTGTCTAATACTCTCAGGAGTACTATTCCCAAGCAAGGCCATAAGTTTTGCCATATTGTAACTACACCATATATAATTGGGGTAAGCTTGGCTGATGGCTTTGAGGCGAGGGATGAAGTCCTCTATGCGTTTATTATCTTTCTTTTGATAAAGTACTTTCGCATAAATATTGTAATAACTCTCTACGAGAGGCTTGAGACTGTGTTTGATTCCCTCTACCTGCTGTGCTTTGTAGTCTTGAGCGACGAAAGCTGAGCTATCGACCCACTCTAATAGAAGCATTACAGTTTCGCTTATCGCAGGACTCTCTTTGATACAACGAATTATTGTTTGTACAATTGAGCTATAATAATTAGACCCTTTGGGGACAACCTGGGGAGCTATACTATTCACCAACTCATACAACTCGGTTACTTTACCTTGCTTAGAGATAGTCCAAGCATAGCTAAGCGTTTGTTTACAGAGATTCTCCCAAAAGATATTCTCCTCCGTAGGGATAGATAGCTGTGTTATTTGCAGATGATGTTGGACGATGTCTGAATGTTTCTCTTGTGATATCGCTAGTTTTACTTTGTCATACAGAACCCAAGATAGAGCCCGGAGTACCCAGATATCTTTAGGGTCAACTTCTAATTGTTGTACTCCATAAGCCAAGGCCTCATCTAGTTTTCCCTCTTTGCGTAGAGATGTAATTGTAGTACTCATACCTTTCGTTGTTTTATATGTTGTAACTATTTTCGATAAGTGTTTGTAGTTCTACCCCTAGGGCACTATCAGTTGTATATATATGAAGGCGAGATATGAATCCTTTGCTATTGTACCAAGACTTTAGCGTAGCTCGTAGCTTACCATCCTGTACAATATCAAGTACATCTTCGTACAGATGAGACACTCTTAGCTCTAGAGACAATCCCATATCTTGCACTTTCCTTGCCCATAGGGTATATATATCCTTGCGAAAGCTGTGATTCTCTATTTGTGATATTGGATAATTGATGTTGTGCTCAGACCATAAGCACGAGAGAATAGCTTCTATTTCTTCTTTTGTTTGAGTTGTATCAGCATGCTCTACCTTAGTACTTGTGACTCCATAACCTTTACTAGCACCACCTATATAGATACAGACCACCTCTCCTTTTGTGCTTGTTGTTTTGGGACCTCTGTATTCGACCTTATAGAGGTATTCGCTGTATTTGCGACAAGCGAGCGGTACGATATTGTGTGGTCGTAGCTTTTCCGAGAGCTCGACAATCACAAAGCATAAGCTTGGATTGCTGATGTCACTGAGTAGTTGTTGATACTGTTTAGGAGTATCGTATGGGTCCCTACAGATTTCTTTTTCTGGTGCTCCGTAGGTCGTTGATTTAACGATAATTTCGCATTTGTACAGAGGGTGTAGTGTTTGTGCTTTATATAGATGTATCTTGTGACTAACCGTTAGCCCTGTATATAGCCATCGGAAGTAGTCTTCACAATCAAGACCCTCACCCTCTTTCCGAAAGCCAGACAAAATAACCTCTTCGAAGGTTTGCCCCAAAGCCTTATGTACAGTGATAGCCCAGCCATATTTTGCTCTTAAGGAATTGAAGTAAGGGTCTTGTTCCCTGAAGAGTTTACTGATACGATGTATATATTGCTTGCGGAATTTAGCTAGGAGTGAACGAGCTTTCTGACTAGTCTTCACTCCTTGCTCACCAATGACAAGGTTACGAATCGCCTCTTGTTCTCCACTTTTAAGTTTTTCAAATTCCGAGGAGCCTATAAGTTCTTTATATTCTGTCGATGTGGAGAAGTCTAATCCTTCTTCTCGCTCAAAATCCTTCTGCCTTTGCCTCATGAGAACGACGAATGCTCTATTCTCTTCCTTGCTCAGTTCTGAGCTTCCGAGGAGATAATTCTCAAGGACAAGGACTTTGTAAAAGTGTTTTCTCTCTGTCTCTATGGTTACAGAGATGAAGGTTAGCTGTATAGATGGTTCCTCGTGCCCATTAATTTCGATATGCTTTTGCTCCACTGCATCAACCGACTTGACTCGGATATAACTGCCACTGCTTAAGGTGTTCATCTCATCAATAGACTTATCGCGGTAGGACTCTTTACTAAGTAGATTAGGGCTGTTGTCTAGGAGAAGTAAATCTCCAACTGCAAGGCTCTCTCCATTCTTTTTGTAGCATCGCTTGATGTATAGGTTTGTTGAGAGGCAATCTCTGTTGCGATACAGTAGTATTTTGTTGCTAAACTCTCCCGAATCATTGTTGTCTGTGAACCATTCACTTATAAGAGCTTGTATTCCCTCCTGAGTGATGGGAGAGAGAGTATCTGTATCATAAATATAGGGGATGATATTGAAGGTTTGTTGCTCAATACTCCTAGCTAAGCTAAGACGAAGTTTGTCACGAGCATTTGTGCAGGTAATCGTGTCTAGGGATTCATTGTATTTGGCACACAGCTCTGCCGATATCTGACTAAGGGTTTGTACAGTATCTCTGTCAAGGGCATTATCTGCTGACTTGCCTACAGAAATAGAGTAGGGATCCCCAATGAATATATATTTGGCATTTTCAACCTGGTGTAGGTATTTGAATAAATCTTCAAGTAGGCGACCCGAACCAAAGCGAAGAAATTCACTTTGCACTAAAATACGACTTACCAAGTGTGCATCAAGTAGGGTAATGAGAGGATTTGAACCAAGTCCTTCGCAAGTAGACTTGACAGGAATAATATGTTGTATTATTTCTTCCTGCTCTACACCTTCAGAATCCCGTGTGTTGTTGCTTACACCATGGGACGACAACGATTGTTGTTGGCTTTGTGTGTCTCTGTCTGAGTCTCTACTGTTGAGAGCATAGATGCTGGTGTATATACTATCACTTTTTATATTACGGTGTTGCTCTATATTATTCTTGACACGATTAGACAAGGAGAAGCAGTGAGAGTCCATTTCACTCCCTAGGGCTTCCAAAGTCCATTTGTCTCGTGTTGCAGTTTGCATAGAACCGAGGATTAGGATACGTTTACCTTCACTCTTGATAAACTCATCGATATGGCCTGAAATTTTGAAACTATCCATCTCTTTAATCAACTACTCAGACATAATATTCAGACCAAAGATACATATTTATTGAATTTATTGGAAATTGAAAATAAGTAGATCTTTGACTTTTAAGGGAGAATTGCAATACCGATACAACTTCAGTTGAACTAGAGACTATTAGGGAAAAGTAATTTACCTTTAGAGGTAATAAATGCAATTAGATTATGGGGTGACCAAGTAAGTACAGTTCTGCCTTTAAGGCCAAAGTGCCGTTGAAAGCGCTACGAGAGACCGGAGCACAATCAGCACCCCCTCGTTTATTGCTACCTCGTTCACGTGGCAGGAAGTAGGGGCAGTACTCAACTTCGCCATCGAGATCGCCAAAGACATTGTTTCGGAGGGGGACATTGTTGAGTTTGGAGATCTTGGGACACTAAGGCCTACATTCAAGAGTAAAGCCATTCCCGTTGGGGAAACATTTAGAGCACAGGAGCATATCCTTAATCCGAGAGTTGGCTTTACACCGAATAGGAGGTACTTCGCTTTGGCTAATTCGCACTACGAGCAGGTCAAAGGGAAAGCAGGGGCTAAGACCAAAGCCGTGGCAGTGAGTAACAAACCTCAGTCGGGTGACACCGAGGAGGACAACATCATCTAAGCAAGCGATGGCATAGAGCCTAAGCCGAAGTCTTTTGCAGACTACAAGAAAATCCCCCGGGCATACATTGATATGCTCAGGGGATTTGTTGTCTATAGACATTGGACCAGCGAGGAACTGAAAGAATGTAAATACAGAGTAAGCCTTAGACAAGATAATCCCTCTTACGAACGTAAAGCACAGAGAGGGGCAAACAAAAGACTATCCTCGGGCGGAGGTTACTTTTTGCAGGTGCATCAGAGGCAAATAGTAACCTCTGTGGGCAGAAGTATTCGCCCGAAAGGGAACAAGGAGAGGTGTCTGTCGTTAGAATTGTAACGCGTAACCAACCAAGAGCCCTCGATCATCAAGTGAAACACAAGCGACTAACTACTAATTGCCTATTTTTTGCTACCTTTGTAGATGAATTAAATAAATATTTCTATTAAGCAACAAACGTATGCATATTGTAAAGATTTTCGGTCGAGAAATCCTCGACTCACGTGGTAACCCAACCGTTGAAGTAGATGTACACCTCGCTAGTGGGGTTATTGGTCGCGCTGCTGTGCCTAGTGGAGCCTCTACTGGGGAAAACGAAGCACTCGAACTTCGTGACGGCGACAAGTCTCGCTACCTCGGCAAGGGTACCCTTAAGGCTGTAGAGAACATCAACAACATTATCGCTCCTGCTCTCTATGGTATGAGTGCTCTAGAGCAACGTGCTATCGACCTCAAGATGATCGAACTCGATGGCACCAAGACCAAGAGCAACCTCGGTGCTAATGCTATCCTTGGTGTATCTCTTGCTGTTGCTAAGGCTGCTGCAGAGTATCTAGGTCTACCTCTCTACCGTTACATCGGTGGTACCAACACTTACACGCTACCTGTACCTATGATGAACATCATCAACGGTGGTAGTCACTCAGATGCTCCTATCGCATTCCAAGAGTTTATGATCCGTCCCGTTGGTGCTCCTTCATTCCGTGAGGCACTCCGTTATGGTGCTGAGATCTTCCACGCCCTCAAGTCTATCCTCAAGAGCAAAGGCTACAGCACGGCTGTTGGTGACGAAGGTGGTTTCGCTCCTAACTTTGCCGGTGGTACCGACGAAGCCCTCGAGACGATCCTTGCAGCAATTGAGAAGGCAGGTTATGTAGCAGGAAAGGACATCACTATTGCTATGGACTGTGCGTCTAGTGAGTTCTTTAAGGACGGCGTGTACGACTACTCTAAGTTTGAAGGTCCTAATGGTGCTAAGCGTAGCATCGATGAGCAGGTTGAGTTCCTTGCAAGCCTCGTAGAGCGTTATCCAATTGACTCTATCGAAGATGGTATGGCAGAGAACGACTGGGACGGCTGGAAGAAACTTACGGCTAAGATCGGTTCGAAGGTACAACTCGTTGGTGACGACCTCTTCGTTACGAATGTTGAGTACCTACGTCGTGGTATTGCTGAGGACTGTGCTAACTCTATCCTCATCAAGGTTAATCAGATCGGTTCGCTTACAGAGACGCTTGACGCTATCGAGATGGCACACCGCCACGGCTTCACGAGCGTAACAAGCCACCGCTCTGGTGAGACAGAAGATGCTACAATTGCAGACATCGCTGTTGCTACCAACTCAGGACAGATCAAGACTGGTTCGCTCAGCCGTACAGACCGTATGGCGAAGTACAACCAACTTCTCCGTATCGAGGAAGAACTTGGTGCACTTGCCGTTTACGGACGTGCTCGTGTGAAGTAATCCAATTCACACATTAGGATATGATATTAGGGGCTGTGCCGTTTGGCACAGCCCCTTTTCGTTTGCATTATGGGTAAGGTTAGGTTGCTTCGGTTGGGCTAACACAGACATCACAATCGACAAACAGACTATTCCGTCTAAGAGCGAACAGAGAGCAAAGAGAGGTAATCCGATTAGCAGAAGCGAAGAGGGAGGAGTACGAAAAGCGGTAATCCGATTAGCAAGGACTAGAAGAGCGTAGGACAACGAGTAGAGATCCGAGGAACAGGGACAAGGCGAGCGATGAGTAAAGAGGGACGATATGTGGCACAAGTAAAGGATAGATTTTATATTAGGTCTTCGATCAAAATGAACTGGTAAACCTTGTGGGTTGATCTGGTGAAACAAGGACATTGTACTAATACAAAAATGAGTATTAACCAATGCTTCGACTCTAATCCGCCTTCAATGCATCAGCCTAAACACAATAAGACCTAAAGGATATAGCGTGCAAATCGTTCGTAGCATTAGACCCCACACAAAGCATATCCGATAAACACAAGCCTTAAACTCGGTAGAGGCAATAAAAGAGGGTAGTAAACCGATTACTCTCGGCTACTACCCCACTCTACTATAAATACTTCGGGTCCTTAACTGCAATACAACAGCGTCCCGGAGGGACTAATTCATCATCAGATCCTAAGGGATCAACTCAAGCAATTGATCAATATACTTACGGCTATTCGCTAGTCGAGGCACCTTGTGCTGTCCGCCCAACTTCCCCGTCGTATCAAGCCAACGATGGAATAGACCTTGTGGAACACTTCGCAAGTGCAATCTGCGTAAGGTCATATCTTGGTAACGCTTCGCCTCGTAATCACTATTAAGTGCTTGTAGTTCTTGATCGAGTCGCTCGGCAAACAAATCCAAATCCTGTGGTTCCTCGGCAAACTCTATCAGCCAATCGTGACGCCCCTTACCCTCCTCGTGGAAGAAGAAAGGTGCTGCAGTATAGTCGCTGACCTTGGCTCCTAGTTCGGCACAGACTTTTGCCAAAGCCTTGTCGGCATTCGCAACCATTAGTTCCTCGCCAAAAGCATTGATAAAGTGCTTCGTCCGACCTGTAATGATGATGCGATAAGGGTTTAGGCTCGTAAACTCTACCGTATCGCCTATTAGATAGCGATGTAAGCCCCCGAGCGTCGTAATAAGCATCGCATAGTTTACACCGGTCTGTACCTCCCATATTGGCAGTGGAGCCGTAGGGTCGCATAGAGGATTATCGCCACTCTCATCAAGAAGATCGAGAGGCACGAACTCGTAAAACACGCCGTAATCGAGCATTAGACGCATACCTCGATCCGATGGATCATCTTGAATGGCAAAGAAGCCTTCGCTCGCATTATAAGTTTCCTCGTAACGCATTTTATCACTAGGGATAAGCGACTTATATGCCTCTCTGTACGGTTCAAAACTTATTCCCCCGTGGAAGAATACCTCAAGGTGTGGCCATACCTCGCTAATGTTGCTTGCTCCGGTATAAGCGAGTACATCTTTGAGCATTACCATCATCCAACTGGGTACGCCCGAGAGCGACCCAACTTTGGCTGTTGCCACCTCGCGAACAATGGCTTTCATCTTCTCGCCCCACTCACTCATCAGCAAGGTTTTGGTACTCGGCACACGCACCAAAGCACCGAGACTCGGCATATGTTGTACCAAGATCGAACTCAAATCGCCAGCACGGCTCACTCCCTCCGTAACAGGAGCGTGACTGCCCCCCAGAACAAGGCCTTTGGTCGAGAAGAATTGTGAGTCGGGATAATTACGCAGGTAGAGCCAAAGTGCATCACCACCACCTCGGTAGTGGCAATCGTGGAGGTGTGTATAGGGTACGGGGATATATTTGCTCTTATCGTTGGTCGTGCCGCTACTCTTGGCATACCACTTTACTCTACCCGGCACCAAGACATCAGCCTCTCCAGCGACCATACGCTCAATATCGTGCTTCACCAACTCATAGTCTGCCACGGGCGTTCGCTCGGCAAACTGGCGATATAGTAATGCCTTGTCTAGTTGGTACCGCCGACCAAAGTCGGTCCTCGCAGTACGAGAGAGGATACGTTGCAGTTGCTCGAGTTGTATCTTCTCGGCATTATCTTGGTACTGCTCAATAGCCCGTAGTCTTAGTTTGGCAAATTGATATACAAGTTTGGTCTTAATATCCATAGTCTTTGTTTCGCTACAATCGGATCTTTATTCGTACAAATAGGACAAAATAATAAGGTCAGGCAGGTCTATTAAACTACGACTTGCCTGACCCTAGTACACTTATAACGCTCTAGGGCATTAGTTTGTTGTGAATAGCACGGGCTGCAATACGTCCGTCGCTCATAGCGTGTACGACCGTTGCACCACCACGCGAAGCATCTCCAGCAGCAAAAAGCATCGGTATCGAACTCTCTTGCTCCTCATTCACCACAACAACGCTCCCCCACTTAAGGTCCAAGCCCTCGATGGATTGTGGTAAGTCTTTGCTTGGCGATACCCCGACACAAGCGATCACTTGGTCGATGTCTACGATCTTGGTGTTGCCCGAGGCTACTGGTTTACGTCTACCGCTCTCGTCTGGCTCTGTGAGGATCATCTCCATTAGTTCCATTTGGCAGAGTTTGCCCTCAGCGTCTGCGATGTATTGGGTGGGGTTGTGCAGAGTCATAAACTCAATACCCTCCTCAAGTGCATGCTCGATCTCGTCCTTACAAGCCGGCATCTCTTCTAATCCACGTCGATACACGACAACAACACGCTCAGCACCCAAGCGGCGTGCAGTACGAGCGGCGTCCATAGCAGTATTACCACCACCGACAATAGCCACTCGGCGTGCCTGCTGTGGGCGTAGTGCTTCCTCTGCACTATCAGGAGCAGTCATATTGGCCTTGTAGAGATAGTCATTCCACATCATTACACCGGGAAGATCTTCCCCCGGAATGCCCATCATATTGCACTCTGTCGCACCTGTCGCTAGCAGAATAGCCCCGTAGCCGTCCCTACGCAAGTCCTCCACTGTAATATCAGAACCGATATGCACTCCATAACGGAAGTTCACGCCGTAGGCTTTAAGACGCTCGACTTCATCATCAATAACCTCGGCAGGAAGACGAAAACGAGGGATACCCATACGCATTATTCCTCCCGGCTCATCAATTCGGTCGAAGACCGTTACCTCATACCCCCATAGAGCAAGATCGTGAGCCGCGGCAAGCCCAGCAGGTCCAGCCCCGACAATAGCCACTCGATGTCCGTTTTTCTCTTGTGGGGTCTTGAGGCTATTCATCTCGCTACGATGCTCTGCCTCGTAAGTAGCGACGAAGCGTTCTAGTGCACCGATCTTAACGGCTCGCTTCTTGAGGCTCGTTGGATAGATACAAGATCCCTCACACTGGCTATCGTGGTCGCACACTCTAGAGCAAATAGCCGAGAGTGTACTACGTTCACGCAGTATCTCCCACGATGCACGCAGATCTCCCGACTCAATATATTTGATAAACGTAGGTATGTGAATGTGGGCAGGGCAGGCCTCAACGCAATCGGGCGTCGGGCAGTCGATACAGCGTCTAGCCTCTTGACGTGCCTCCTCTACGGTGAATACCTGCTTGTCCTCAATATAGAGCGAGGCGATAGTGGGTGATTGATGTAACTCTGATATATATACTGGCTCGATCGCCATTCGATCCTTTGTGGAGATGGTCTTACGTAATTCGTTACGCCATTCCTCTGTACGTCGTGCTTTAATTAGTTCTTGCATACAAACCGTCATTATGATAAGTAACTATCTTATATGTGAAGGTAATTCGATGAAACAAAGTTACAATAATTATAGGACTAAGCACAAGCCCCTACTGATAGCACAAAAAAATCGCTTTACCACTAGGGAAACGAAGCCCTACGAGAGCAAAATTCAGAGCGAAATAAAAGAACATAACGAACTGATATAAGCACGATTGCAAAACCACCCAATCAGCCCCAGATATTAAGCAATAAAACACGATGCATTAACAAGTTGAGGAGCATTCGCTAAGCAGTACAACATCAAGAGTTTAATAGACCAACGTTACACCTCAACAAAAGACACCGATACATTGCCCTCGTGCTAGCCCAGAGATCTGCCCCACGCAGTGCCTAATGTAATAATCTGCGAATAGTCGTATCTTTGATGGATATATACAATCAATTATTACTCAGTGATGAAAAAACACTTACTCACAGCATTCGGGGCTCTCGTTCTAGGTGCTCCACTAATGGCTCAGTGGCATCGACCCGATGCAACATTCACCAGTGAGAACCGCTATCCCCTGAGAGCGGACTTCTTCGCATTCCCCAAAGGGGAAGAACCTCAAGATTATCGTAATAGTCGCAACTTCCTCTCCCTACACGGGCTATGGCGTTTCCAATGGGTCAAAGACGCGACAGCAAGACCAAAGACCTTCTTCCAGCCTTCGTTTGACGATAGCAGTTGGGTCGAATTTGCCGTTCCAGGGATTTGGGAGGTAAACGGATATGGTGATCCGCTCTATGCCAACGAACCCTACCCTTGGCACAACCAATTCAAGAACAATCCGCCTCATTTCCCCGCTCAGAATAATCACGTCGGGAGTTACCGACGCGAGGTAGAGATCCCTCGCTCTTGGGCAGGAAAGCAGATACTTATACACGTTGGCTCTGCAACCTCTGCCCTTCGTCTGTGGGTCAATGGCAAATACGTAGGTTATAGTGAGGACAGTAAACTGCCTGCGGTATTTGATCTCAGTAAGTATCTACGTGTCGGAGAGAAAAATCTTATCGCTATGCAGATCGACAGATGGTGTACTGGTACTTACCTTGAGAGCCAAGATTTCTGGCGTCTAAGTGGATTGGCACGAGAGATCTATCTATACGCCCGAGAGAATACACGCATCGAGGATATGCATATAGAGCAAGGACTCGCAGAGGATAATAAGACCGGCTTACTCGGTGTAACACTTACGAAAAAGGGAACATTCGCTACCGACCTTGCACTCTACAATAGCGAGGGGAAACTCATCAAAAGTGCCAAACTACAGCCCAACCAGTCACAGATCAATCTCG
>JBHAFI010000155.1:0-9705 GCA_041856045.1 Porphyromonas sp.
ACAAAAAGGTAATCATTATGTACCAAGACATCGCCACCCTCGGTATGTACCGCCTCGGGTAAACTCTCGACATACCTTGGATCAATACGCTGTATTATCTTGGCAAGAGCCCCTGTCTCGAGTTCTCGATCTGGAATGAGGTTGGATACAAAGAATGTATCGTCAACGACGAAACTTACATCTCGAGCGAATATCTGATTATAGTTCTCGACCATCTCTGGTCGCAGTACTTCTACACCATTATTCACTAGAGCCTTGTATAGTTCGTTCATCTCATAGATGACTGCTTCCTGACTAGGGTAGATGCCACGCTTAACGCTCTCAAAACTCTTAGCATCGTAACAATCTTGCAAAGCCGGTACACTGCCCATACTCTCGGGCAAACCTAGGACAACGATCTCCAAGTTATCGGTCTCGTTGGCCACGTGTGGGGTGATCAGTTGTTTCATAAGTAGTTGATGAGTTATAGTACGTTGAGGGATTGCTCTTTGATCTGCTCTAGTTCGTCTTTCATCTTCACTACGATCTGTTGCATCTCAGCGTTATTGCTCTTGGAGCCTAGAGTGTTTATCTCTCGTCCTATCTCTTGAGCAATAAAGCCAAGCGTCTTGCCTTGTTGGGTATCAGTACGAGCCAACTCTTGCTCGAAGTAGCCAAGATGGTGACGTAGGCGATCTTTCTCCTCGTTGATGTCAAGTCGCTCGATATAATATATCATCTCTTGCTCTAGTCTACCCTTGTCGTAGCCCTCAATATCCAGTTTTTTCAAACCGTCCTCTAGACGCTGACGGATCTGTGCTATACGCTCTGCCTCGGGTATATCGACCTCTGCGAGCAAGGCTCGGATAGTCGCTATACGCTGCGAGAGTACCCCTTGGAGCATCTCCCCCTCTTGACGACGGAAGGCAACAACAGCCTCCAAGGCCTCGACAATACCCGCACGTACGACTGCCCACTCCTCATCTCCTAGATCCTGCTGTAGGTTGTCGCCACTCATCAGCACACCGGGCAAGCGTAGGAGGCTCTCCGTGTACTCAAACGAAGGACGTACTCCGTTGAGAGCAGACTGCATTTGTTTGATATAATGTTGCAGAGCCTCGGCGTTTATACTCTGTACACCGCTGAGTCCTGCACTCGACTCGTCTAGGCTTATGCTGATCTCTACCTTACCTCTCGTAAGATAATCCGTTGCGAGGCTACGCACCTCTAGGTCTTTCTCGCGGTAAAGGTGTGGTAGCCGTGTAGAGATATCTATTTGTTTGCTGTTAAGGGTCTTTATGAATATCGTGATACTCTTCCCCTCGTGGCGTACGATCGTCTTCCCTACGCCGGTCATTGATAAGATCATAGTCTTTGATATTTAATACTCTACGAAGTTACGACTTATAATTAACATAAAAAAGTACCCGACCTCTACGCTAGGGAGAGGTCGGGTAGTCTGTAGATCAGCGATCGAGGGGCTTATTGGTTCTCGGCACGTACACGCACTGCATCAGCCTTACGATCTAGACGTTCGTAGGTATTAGAGAGTACATAGTACACATCTGCTGGCTTCTGTTTGTATGCTGCCTCTAGATAAGGAACAGCCTTAGCAAGGAAGCCTTTCGCCTTGTCGTCTGTAAGTTTTGTTGGCTTAGGATCGTTAAACAACTCCACGGCTTGGTTGTAATATGTACGACCAAGGTTGTAGTTAGCATCATAATCATCAGCCTTTACCGCAAGACTCTTGAGATACCACTCTGCTGCCTTATCGAGTTTCTGCTGTTGCTCCGATAGACCTGCCATAAAGTTGAGGAGTATCGTGTTGTTACCATCTTGCTCGAGTGCCTTCTGTACGTAGGTTTCACTCTTAGTAAGGTTACCACGATTAAACTCTAGTTGTGCAAGGTTTAGCGTAAAGTAAGGGCTCTTGGGGAACTTAGTTTGTCCCTCCTCAAGTGTCTTAATGAGCATCGCAGAGTCGCCCTTTACTTGGTAAGATGCAGCAAGTACTTGGTAGATATCCTCACCACGTACGGGAGCATCTTTGAAGTCATTTGCCATTGCGATAGCCTTGTCGTACTCCTTTACCTCATGATACATTAGGGCTGAGAAATAAGCAACATCATAGGCTGTAGTATCGAGAGTGGCTATTGCCTTATCCTCTGCAAATAGAGGGTGACGGCGTATGTTTACATACTGCTCAAAAGCCTGAGCCGAGGTCTTGTAGTCGGCCTTCTGTTGGAAGTGGCTACCAGCATTAAGTAGTTGTTGATAGTCTGCTTGTAGGAGGTCTTTTGCCTTCTTGGCATACTTTAGTTTGATCTTACCCTTTTCGTTGGGAACATTCTCAAGGTCGTAAGTACGCAAGAGGAAAGGTACCTCAGCAATAAGAGCCTTGTACATCTTCTCCTCGTTGGCTTGTTGCCCCATCTGGAGTTTCACAAATTCCGAGTTATAGTCTTTCTGCTCTACAAGCCCCGAAACATACCACGTGTAAGCGTCGTTTTTGGTCTCTTCGTGTTCACGAGCCTCTGCTACCATCTTACGTGCTTCTGCAGTATTGCTGTGATGCAGTTTCTCTGCTTCTTTTGACTTTGTCGCTTGAGCGAATGCACTCGTAGACATAAGTCCTAGAGCGGCAATAAGTGCGATCTTCTTCATACTTATAGTTAATGCTAAAATGTTTATTATTCTACATCAAAGAGGCCCGACTCCCCTTGTTGGGCAGTCCCCTCCTCCGTACTAACGTTTGGGTTTAGTTCATTATTATTGTCGACCTCGGGGCTAGTCATCTCATCAGATGTGAGTTCCTCAGCCTGCTCTTCCTCGGCAAGGACACGGCAGACAGAGGCTATCTCATCGCCTCGCTTATCGAGATTGATAAGTCTTACTCCTTGCGTTGCTCTGCTGAGGACGCTAATGTCCCTAGCATGCATACGTATCGCCACCCCACTCTTATTGATAATCATAAGGTCGTGCTCGTCCGTCACAGCGTGTAGGGCTACGAGTTTGCCCGTCTTATCTGTGATATTAAGGGTCTTTACGCCCTTCGTACCGCGGTTAGTTAGACGATAATCCTCTAGATGGCTACGCTTGCCATAGCCGTTCTCACTTACGACAAGGACAGTAGCCTCATCGCCTTGCTTCATCGCTATCATACCAACGACTTCATCTTGACCGTCCTCGTCTAGAGTCATACCCCTTACGCCCATAGCATTACGACCTGTGGCTCTTACCGTAGACTCGTTGAAGCGTACTGCACGACCATTGCGGTTGGCGATAACGATCTCATTATTGCCATCGGTGAGCATCACACTGATCAGTTTATCATCATCACGTAGGTCTATGGCGATGATACCATTAGCACGGGGACGCGAATACTGCTCTAGGAGTGTCTTCTTGATAACGCCCGTCTTGGTAGCGAAGATGAGATAGTGCGAATTAACAAAGTCGGTATCCTTCGTAAGGTTCTTAACTGTGATGAAAGCATTCACCTTATCTCCCGGCTCTATATTAAGAAGGTTCTGAATGGCTCGACCCTTAGTATTCTTTGCACCCTCGGGTATCTCGTAGACCTTGAGCCAATAACAGCGACCGTTTTGCGTAAAGAGCATCATCGTCGCATGCATAGATGCCGAGTAAATGTACTCGATGAAGTCTTCGTCTCGAGTGTCACTGCCCTTACTGCCGACACCACCTCTCGTTTGGCTACGGAACTCGCTCAAGGGTGTACGCTTGATATATCCATGGTGCGAGATCGTGATGACCATCTCATCGTCTGCGTAGAAGTCCTCCGGATTGAACTCCTCACTCGCATATACGATCTCACTCTTACGCTCATCACCATAGTTATTGCGTACCTCTATAAGTTCCTCACGTACGACACTCATACGCTCCTCACGACTCGCAATAAGTCCCTCGAGGTAAGCAATCTTGGTCTTGAGGTCCTCGTACTCTGCCGCTAGACGCTCTCGATCTAGTCCTTGCAAAGCACGCAAACGTAGGTCTACAATCGCTCTCGCCTGTATCTCTGAGAAAGCAAATCGGTCGATAAGTTTATTGATAGACTCTTGTGTGTCGTAAGAGCCACGGATTATCTTGATAACCTCATCAATGTTATCTACCGCAGTCATCAAGCCTTCCACAAGGTGCATACGCTCTTGAGCCTTACGCAACTCGTAAACGCTACGGCGTAGTACAACCTCCAAGCGATGGTCTACGAACTCTTGTATCAGATCCCTTAGGGTCAAGAGTTTGGGACGACCCTTTACTAGGGCGATGTTGTTTACACTAAACGAACTTTGCAGTTCCGTCAGTTTATAGAGTTTATTGAGGACTACCGAGGCGTTGGCATCACGCTTAATATCGATCTGTACGCAGATCCCCTTACGATTTGAGAGGTCAATAACATCTGCGATACCCTCGATCTTCTTCTCATTGACGAGGTTTGATATATGCTTGACGAGATCTGCCTTATTCACTTGGTAAGGGATCTCACTGATGACGATGCGTTCACGCTGACCATGTTGCTCTATCTCACAACGAGCACGTATCACGACACGTCCACGCCCAGTCTCGTATGCCTCGCGTACACCTGCGTGTCCGTATATAATACCACCTGTGGGGAAGTCCGGAGCCTTAATATGTTGCATTAGCCCCTCAACGTCTATTGTCTCTCCACTGTCAATATAGGCGACACAGCCATCTATACACTCGGTGAGGTTATGCGGTGGCATATTGGTCGCCATACCCACGGCAATACCTGCTGCACCGTTCACGAGGAGATTTGGGAAACGTGTAGGTAGGACGGTAGGCTCTTCCCTAGTATCGTCAAAGTTGAGTTGAAAGTCTACTGTCTCCTTATCAATATCTCGGAGCATCTCAGCCGCAATACGACTAAGGCGACTCTCGGTATAACGCATCGCAGCCGGAGAGTCACCATCGATGCTACCGAAGTTACCTTGTCCCTCGATGAGTTTGTACCTTAGGCTCCAAGGCTGAGCCATACGTACGAGCGTTCCATATACAGAACTATCACCATGTGGGTGATACTTACCAAGTACTTCCCCGACAGCGTTGGCACACTTACGATAGGCTTTATCGTGCGTATTACCGGTCTCGTTCATTGCGAATAGCACACGACGATGTACGGGCTTGAAACCATCTCTTACGTCGGGTAGAGCACGAGATACAATTACAGACATCGAGTAGTCGATGTATGCTTTCTTCATTGCACTCTCAATGTTCAGGTCTACTATTCTGTCTTCAGCGTCAATCATATATAATGCTTGTATCTTATGTAGATATATTTCTTTGTAAAGATACAACTATTTTGCTAAACAGCGAAGCCCTAAAGATTTAAGTCTAGTATACTCAAAGACTTAATCCTATCCAAAAGCCTCAAAAACTCGGTACAAACCTAGCGAATATCTCAATATCCTCTAGTCTAATAGTCCTCGACTACACCTCGGCACAAGCCGAGAGGTAGTGCCTAGTCGTAGACTTAGACCCCTCAAGAGTAATCCTCTACACTCCTCACAAGTGGCACTTATCCGCCTAGAGCAAGCCCCAAGTCCATAGCCTACAAAACAACGAGCAAGCGTCTATCCATAGATGCATCAGCCTCTCACACAAACCCCGACAAGGAAATAGATCGAGATAAAAATCGTGTCTTGATTTTTATCCGCCAAGGCTTGCCGCATAAAAATCACGCCTTGACGGATAAGCGTCAAGACGTGACGGATAAGTTCGACAAGGTACAGCAACAAATCTCCTTAGGCTACACGCAAGCAAAGCCACAAAAGCCATTCGACTCAAAGCCATAAGCCCACTCATACGCCTAGCCAAGTACTATCCCCAAGGTAAAAACACCAGCACCTCTCTCCCTTACACGGGCGATCCCCGACCGACAGCAACTTAAGGCTCTAGGGCTTGCCTTACACATGCTCCACTCCCACGCCCCTTGAGCCTCGAGCGTATAGCACGAGGTACGAGCAGCACTTCGTAAGGTTGGGAGCAAGTCACAAAAACCAGTAAAAAAATTGAAGCCACACTGCATTAAGCAATGTGGCCTCAACCATCAACTCTAATTCAAATTAACCAGAAGTATTACTTCTTACCTAATAGGTCTGTAACGCTTCCCAACTTAGCCATAGCCTCGTCCTTAAGTTCCTTGAGTTCTTCAAGGGCCTCACTTGGGTTAGCCATAGCATCCTTTACGGCTTCGCTAGCAACTTCTTTGAGTTCGCTCACTGTCTCAAGAGCCTCGTCCTTGAGTTTACCTAGTGCTTCCGTTGGGTTGCTTGTAATGTCTTGTACTGCCTCCTTTACGTCCTCGATCTTGTCGTTGAGGAAATTCTTTAGTGCGTCCATAAGTTAGTATTTCTTCAGTTATCTTATCTGTTAATGATTGCAAACTTAATATAAAGATATTATACAAGCAAATTTGTCAAGTTATAACATAATACATAAAGACTATCAAGAGGACAAGTCTACGTCCTGCCCACAGCCTAACCTCTCGCCATACAGTCCCCAAAGTTGGGAGCAACAAGTGTACGCCTTATTGTTGTACCTTTGTCCTAGATAAATACATTACGATATGATGAATAGATTACTTTTGACAGCACTCCTCTTCCTCGGTGTGCTTGGCTCTTGCTCTCAAGGCAAGGAGGTAGAGTTGCGTATCATACACACTACCGATACACACGGCAACCTATTCCCCTACGACTATATCAACCAGCAAGAGGGTACGGGTAGTATGGCTCGTTTCTCAACGCTGATGCAGGAAGTACGCCGTGAGAGCGACAACGTACTACTCCTCGATGGAGGGGATATATTGCAGGGCGAGCCGATTACCTATTATTGTAACTACATAGATACCACACGCACCAATGCAGTAGCAGTAGCGATGAACTATCTCAAGTACGATGCTGTCGCTATCGGCAATCACGATATAGAGCCGGGACACCCTACTTACGATCGCTTCGTCCGTGACCTCAAGGCTCCGGTACTCGGGGCTAATGCCATCAACACCAAGACAGGAGAGCCGTACTTCACGCCCTACAAGATGTTTGAGCAGGACGGCATACGTATAGCCGTAGTAGGCTTCACTACGCCTGCGATACCACAGTGGTTACCAGAGCATCTATGGAGTGGGATCCACTTTGTGGACATTATAGAGAGTGCCAAGACTTGGATCCCCAAGGTGCAAAAAGAAGAGCGTCCCGACCTTCTCATCGCCCTCATACACTCGGGACTAAGCAACGACAACCTCGACTACCTAGAGAATGCAGGGGAGACACTCGCCAAGAGCGTACAGGGTATCGACCTCATTCTTATGGGACACGACCACCGACAGACCAATAAGTGGATCAAGCGTAGCCCTAGTGATAGCGTCCTCCTCCTCAACTCTGCCAATCACCTAGACTGGGCTAGCGACATACGCGTTACCATACGTAAGGAGGGCGACAAAGTAACTAAGAAGCATATCACGGCAAACTTTGCCGACGTCAACGCCTACGCTGTCGATACAGCCTACCTCAAGGTAATGGCAGACTACGATGCAGGTGTCAAGAAATTCCTATCAAAGCGTATCGGCATACTACAAGAAGCAGTCCGTGCTAGCGACGCATTAGTAGGGCCAAGTGCTTACCTAAATCTCGTTCACCAGATGCAAATGGCAACCGTCAAGGCAGACATCTCTTTTGCAGCACCACTCAATATATTTGCCGAGTTATCGAGCGGAGATGTATATGTGCGAGATCTATTCAAGTGGTGTCCCTTCAGCAACCACCTATACGCTATGGAACTCACTGGGGCAGAGATCAAGGGTTACCTAGAGCACTCGTATGATGGCTGGGCTACTACGATGCAGAGCGAGCAAGACCACCTCATCGCTATGCGTCCCGATGCGAAGCCGAGCGACAAGTACAAGACGGCTGTACCGACTTACAACTTCTCATCGGCGTACGGGATAGATTACGTTGTACGCGTTACCGAGCCTAAGCGACATCGCGTAGAGATTATACAGATGAGTAATGGGCAACCTTTCCTCCTCAACAAGACCTACCGAGTAGCCATCAATAGTTATAGAGCCGGTGGTGCTGGTGGAATGCTTACAGAGGGATCGGGCATAGCCAAGGAAGACCTCAAGAAGCGTATTGTCGCCTCAAGCGAATACGACCAATTCCTGAGTCTAATGAAATATATCGAGAACAAGGGTGTCGTAAGCACGGGGACAGCAAACAACTGGTCATTCGTCCCTAAGGCGTGGACAGAGCCTGCCGGCAAACGTGACCTTGAGTTTATTTACAGCAAATAAATAGAGCGAGGGGAGCAGATGCAAGAGGATATGATATTACACTTAGTAGGAGGATTGAGCCTCCTGCTACTTGTCTTACTCATCATAGCAGGCATACGCGTGTACCTACATCGTAGGCGAAATAGACCTATTATACTACCTAAGCGTCCTACGATACCCAATAGTCGCCTATCCCTAGCCATAGATATTGATAGATCCGAACTAACCCTTCCCACAGAGGAAGCAACAGGCAAGGCGTACTACCTTGTCATAGATACCGAGACCTTTGACCCTATCGTGAGCAGTGATGAGCGTCCCGGTGACTATCGCTACTCGCCCCCAATAGTCCTCTCGTGGCAAACTCTAGATAAAGCGGGGAATAGACTAAGTGAGGAGACTTATATCCTGCACCAAGCACAGGAAGAGAGGACTATTTCTCTCGAGGGGACAGCCATACACGGCATTAGCCACGAGATGATGCTTAGCGGTGAGGAGCCTCGTAAGGTTTACGATCGCCTACGAGTCGTGCTAGAGAGTACGGACTGCCTAGTAGGGCACAACCTCGCCTTCCACTTGTCTATCCTCGAGGAGGATCTTAGACTCAAGGGTAAAGCCGACCTTATTGCCGACCTTAGGACAAAGGAGCAGATCTGTACGATGCTATGGGGGCAAAGCCTTGGCTTCAAACGTTGGCGAGGGGGCGAAGCACTTTATCCTCGTGTCGATGAGTTATTTGGCTATCTGTACTTCGGACGTATGCACTTACCGATACAGTACCGTAGCAAGAGCCTTAGAGATATACGTCTGTGTGCTGCTTGCCTGCGTTGTAAACTAAATGCTAGGTAATTTGGTTATCTTAGCGTACACTATTTAATAATTAAATAACAAGTAAGTATGAGTATTTCACCCAATAAGTTTGTGCGTGTTAGTTACGAACTATATGTAGGCGATGAGAACGAACGTGAGTTGATGGAAGAAGCCACAGCAGAGCGTCCTCTAGAGTTTATCTTTGGTATGGGTATGATGTTGCCCGACTTTGAGAAGCAACTCTTTGGTAAGAATGTAGGCGACACTTTCGACTTCGTGCTCACGAGCGAACAAGCCTATGGCGAGCGTTCGGAAGAAGCCGTTCAAGAACTCCCCAAAGACATCTTTGTAGACGAGCAAGGTGTCTTCCAAGCCTCGGTAGTATTTGAGGGTAACACAATCCCTATGTACACGCCCGACGGGCAGACTGTTCAGGGTAGCGTCCTTGAGGTACGTGAGGACGTAGTCGTAATGGACTTTAATCACCCTCTAGCAGGAGAGACCCTCCACTTCATCGGTAAGGTACTAGACGAGCACGAAGCAACTTCGGAAGAGATGGCTATGTTCTTTGGCGGTGGTGGCTGTGGTTGCTCTAGCGGTGGCGGTTGCTCAAGTGG
>JBHAFI010000156.1:0-33690 GCA_041856045.1 Porphyromonas sp.
ATCATATGGGTGGAGATGTTTAGTTATCTTGTTGGTTTATAGTTATAAAGATACTAAACATCTCCCACTTATGCAATAGAAAAGTCTTAATCTTCAAGGGATTAAGACTTCTCTTATACCGAACTCAGGTGCATTAGGTTTCCCGTGTGGAAATGAAGTCGCCCTTCGGAGGTGTAGAGTGTGATCCTCAAAGGCTCGAGGTTGCCAAAGAAAAGCCGTTAGTAAGCCTATGAAGCAATAAAAACGAAGCCCTCCAGCCTACACTATGTAGACCGGAGGGCTTTCGTCGAAATATATTGTAGAGGTCAAGAATAGTCTTTACTCCACGAGCCAAGCAGGCTATTTGTAACGAGCGTTTGCCGTGCTGTCTAGCCAAACGGCATAGTTTGTCCCCGAGGCAACCATCGTATAGCCCGTAGGTGCATTATACGCTAGACTAGGACCCACCTTAACGATGAGCGTTCCGTACAAGCCACTTGCTTTTGCAGCATATATATCGGTTCCCGTACTCAAGACCTCAACCTCGCTCTCATTGTGAATACCTGCGGCTTGTCGTGCCTTGATAAGGGCTTTGATCTCGCTTTTGTACTTCTGCCAGTGAGGCAAGAAGACACAAGGTGTACCGGGCATAGATAGTATGAAGGCATTAGCAGCCGTAATGTTGTTGCGTAGTAGACTGCCATCATGCCCTGCATCGGTACGACCCGTATCGTGGTTATCAACGAACGTAATAGCGTAACGCTGTAAGGTATTCATGTGGATAAGACCAGCAGGCTGATCGAGTGATCCATTACGTTTCCACATAAGTTCGTTCCACTGGTTATCGTTGCAAGCCTTGTTATGTTGGTACTTGTTGGGGAAGTCAAAAGCAGCCGATTGGTACTTACCATTGACAGTGGTACGATCTAGCCAAGTCTTGATGTTGTCGTAGTTATCCCAGTATTCGCCCACAGAGAATTGTACCTTTGCCCCTCTATTATATTGAGCCGTGTAGATGGGATCATATCCCTTGACAAGGTCATAGCGGAAGCCTAGGTAGCCGAGATCGTTCTTGAGGTAATCTAGATAGACCTTGACGATGTTTTGTACATTCTGGCTCTTGTGGTCCAGATCTCTCATACCCGACCAATTGTCCCCAGTATCGACGTTCGTCCCAGTCGAATAGCCATTCTCTGCCGCCTCGTCATTATTTGCAATATCTTGAGGTGTCATCGTATAGGTTACTCCCTTATATGTTTCGCTGGGGAAGTCTGTCCACGAGTTTATCGTTTCCCTATGGTTGATGACAACATCGGCAATAGTCCCGATGCCGTGCTTCTTGAAAGTCGAGATCATAGAGCGAAGTTGTGCCTCTGTCCCGAAAGCAGAGTTTTGATTGAAGTAATACAAAACATCATAGCCCATCGAGGGGAAACGCTTGGGCTTACCGCTCTGTGGTACCCATACGAGGCTAAAGTAAGGTGCGAGTTCGCTCGCCTGACTCTCCAAGGTTGTCCACTGGCTATCTACATACTTCTCCCAAGCAAAGGCTTGTAGCATCACACCAGTATATTGGCTGGGCCAACCCTCGGTATCGGCAGGGATAGAGGCATTAGCCGTATTGATGGTACTAGTGCCAGTTGTTGTGCCACCCGTCCCTTGAGAGGTGGTGGGTTCACTCTTGGAGCAAGCGACAAGCAAGGCAAGGCTTACAAGTGTTAATAAAGTCTTTTTCATCATTGTGTCTTAGTTATGTTCTTGTATTATTTTATTCTAGTAGGTCGGGCCGTAAGCGTCTAGTTCGCTCTAGGGCTTGCTCTAGTTTCCACTCCTCTATCTTGGCAGCGTGCCCACTCAAAAGGATGTCGGGTACCTTCCAACCCTTATAATCTGCGGGACGCGTATAGATAGGAGGTGCGAGTAGGTTGTCTTGGAAAGTATCACTAAGGGCACTCTCTGCGTCACCTATCGCCCCGGGGATAAGGCGAGCAATAGCATCTGTCATTACAGCGGCTGCAAGTTCTCCCCCCGTAAGGACGTAGTCACCGATAGAGATCTCTCGTGTGATGAGATGCTCACGCACGCGGTAGTCGATACCCTTGTAGTGACCGCATAGTATGATGATATTCTCAAGGGAACTCATCTCATTAGCAATACCTTGATTAAAGGTCTCTCCGTCGGGAGAAGTAAAGATCACTTCGTCATACGCACGCTCAGCCTTGAGGGCAGTGATAACTCGCTCGATGGGTTCTATCTGAAGTATCATTCCAGCCTCACCACCAAAGGGGTAATCATCAACACGCTTCCACTTGTTGGTGGAGTAGTCTCTAAGGTTGTGTACATGCAACTCTAGCAATCCACTCCTCTGCACTCGCCCCAGTATTGAGGCATTAAGAGGTCCGTCGAGCAACTCGGGAACTACGGTAATAATATCTATACGCATCTCTCTTATATTGTAACTCTATTTAATCAAGGTTATTCCTCTATAATAACGGCAAAACGCTCGGTAATCTGTCGCTTCATCGCTAGGAAGTTCCTCGGGGACAAGATCCGAGGTAATATCCACGGGTAACAAACGATATACACTATCTCTATCTCGGGTTTGCTTATTCACAAACACCCACTGATAACTCGGGGTGGTCACAATCTTGCTCTGCCCTGCATCTCTATCTAGCCTTAGCCCTAGTATCAACCCTCCCCTCGTAGCAGCTGGCTGGCGTTGGTTGCTGACGAAGTTCCCCAGCGAATAGATGACATAAGACTTATGCCCAGAGTGAGGATCAAGCAATGTGTCGGAACGCTGTACTACGTGTGGGTGACTGCCGATAATAGCGTCTACCCCTTGACGATTAAGCCAAAGAGCAAGATCTCGCTGAGTTTTATTCGGCTCACGTTGATACTCTTCGCCCCAGTGTATCTGTACAATCTTGTAGTTTGCCCCTAGACTATCCGCCCTCTGTAAATCACGACGAATGAGCATGGTATCAATAGGGTCCACCCAAGTCGGCTCCGGCACAGGTATGCCATTAGTCCCATAGGTATATGCCATTAGAGCCAAACGTATTCCCCCTAGATCTCGAATAAGTGGGGACGCACTATCCCGATGTGTTCTATCCCGATAAGAGCCAACGTGTCCTATTCCCAAACTGTCGAGTTGATCCAAGGTACGCACGATCCCTCTCTTGCCTCTGTCTGCCGAGTGGTTATTGCTCGTCGTGAGAATATCGAAGCCAAGGGCTTTGAGCGTATGCCCGAGTTCGTCGGGAGTTGAGAAGAGGGGGTAGCCCTTGTAGGGCTTGCCTGCAAAAGTTGTTTCTAGATTTCCTATCGTGAGGTCTGCGGTGGATAGAATAGAGGCTATCCGATCAAACGAAGAGGTAAAATCATAAGCCCCATTCGCACGCTTAGCCGCAGCAATCTGAGGTCCGTGCGTCATAATGTCCCCCACGAATAGCAAGGTATAACTATCCGCCTTATCCGTGATAGTATCTTGCTCTATCGACACATTCTGTCGCTGCTGACCTTGACAAGAATAGACCAAGTGCAGTAAGATAAATATGCCAACATATATCTTCAATTTCATATCTCTATATGCTTAATAGCCCCAAAGATAATCATTTTGCTATTGCCATATAGTATACGGCTAGAGATCAAGACCTAAGGCTCCACCAGTGGCGAGGTGTTTGTCCCGGCTCTAGCCTTATACCTTTGCCTCCAACCCCAGCCCAATAATGCAGGGTAAAAGACGAGAGGGGAGCCTAGAAACCAATCGTTTAGATCGCTCCCAAGACAAAACAACAAGGCGACATAGATACGACTGGGGAAGTATCGCACAGTCTGTATCGATGTCGCCTTAGGCTTATATGCTTATTGCCTAGATACTAGTTGTCTTGTGGCCCAAACCACGAGGCATACATTTGATAGTTGTTTGCTATTCGTTCGTTCAGTTCTCTACTTTGCTCGGGAGATACTTTCTTCACGAACTTGGCTGGAACTCCTGCCCAGAGTTCATAAGGGCCGATCTCTGTCTTTGCTAGCACGACACTACCTGCTGCAACAATAGCGCCTTCGCCCACGACAGCATCGTCCATAATAGTCGAACTCATACCAACCAAAGCAAGGTCACGTACCTTACAGCCGTGCAGTACGACATTATGCCCAATACTTACGTTATCCCCGATCTCTATTGTGCTTTTCTGATATAGTGTATGCAAAACACTCCCGTCCTGAATGTTTACATTGTTGCCGATACGGATACTATTGACATCACCACGTAAAACCGTATTGAACCATACACTACAACCATCGCCCATCACAACATCACCGACGATCGTAGCATTGACAGCGAGGAAACAATTCTCACCAAACTGAGGGTTTATGCCTCGTACTTCTTGTATAAATGCCATTGTGTTACTTTTTATTCTTATCAGATAGCCCCTAGACGACATCTGTATCTAGGGGCTATCATCGTATTACAAGTCTATTAAATTGCCTTTGTTTTGTTGCGTAGCCACTCTGCCTCCTCTAGGCTTAACTCGGGGGCGAGAGTCTGATAGACACGCTCTTGATAGTCATTATACCACTTACGCTCTGCCTCGGTCAATAGAGTAAGGTCTACAAGGCTACTATCCAAGTAGCATAGCGTTACTGTCTCAAAGCCCAAGAACTTACCAAATGGAGTCGTAACACGTTCCTCGGTAACGATGAGGTTCTCTATGCGAATACCATATTCATTCGCTCTGTATAGTCCCGGCTCATTGCTCGTAATCATACCGACCTCCAAGACTGTTGGATTGATCTCTGTACGTATGTTTTGAGGACCCTCATGAACGTTTAGGAAGAAGCCGACACCATGTCCTGTACCGTGGGCATAGTTGAGAGCATTATCCCATAGTGCTTTGCGTGCTAAGACATCGAGCTGTCCTCCTCTTGTCCCCTCTGGGAATTGAGCCGTAGCAACAGCAATATGGCCCTTGAGTACAAGGGTATAATCTCTCTTGAGTTGCTCGCTAGGAGTACTCAACGCAATCATACGGGTAATATCGGTAGTCCCGTCTGTATATTGCCCCCCGCTATCAAGGAGGAGTACACCCTCATTCTTAATCTGATAACTAGTCTTTGGCTCTGCTTTGTAATGAATGATAGCACCATGTCCCATATACCCAGCAATAGTCCCGAAACTATCGCCATAAAACTTGTCACCCTTAGCACGAAATTCGTTCAACTTAATGCCCAACTCGTACTCGCTGATAGTATTACCAAGTGAGAGGTACTCCTCTAGCCACTTAAAGAAACGCGTGAGCGATACGCCATCACGCTTCATCGCATTACGTAGACATGCTAGTTCGGTAGATGTTTTTACGGCTTTAAGACTAGTTAGGACAGATACCCCCTCTATAACTTTGCAATGCTGTGGCACACGACTACGCAGACGATGCGTCATACGGCGAGTATCGACATAGAGGCGAGTATCAGCACCAAGATTTGCAACAAAGGTCTCTACTGCTGTGTATGGTTGCAGTCTAACCCCATTACGCTCCAACTCTGCTCGCACTGCTTGGGGTACCTTGACCTCATCAATGAATAGGATAGCCTCCTTATCGCTAATATAGCCAAAGCCTACCGCAACCGGATTGTACTCTACATCGTATCCTCTGATGTTGAATACCCATGCTAATTCGCACAGCATCGTTACAATGGTAGCGTTGGCTCCTGTGGCTTGTAGACGTTGGTTCACCAAGGCAATACGATCTGCTGCCGTCTGACCGCTATACTCACTAGGCTGAGAGAATATCTCATGCTGAGGAATGGCAGGACGATCGCTCCACACATCAATAAGTAGATCCTTATCAAGGTGTAGGTTAATCCCCTTTGTAGCCAACTTTGCAGCCATATCGCTGGCATCGGCAGCAGAGAGGCAAGCCCCATCAACCGCGACAATGCTACCCTCGGGGAGTGTGTCTAGCAAGAAAGCCTCAATAGTTGGGGTATCGCTCAAGCCCATCTTCATCAGTTCGATACTTGAGCCTTCCAACTCCTCTGTCGCTTGTAAGAAATAACGTCCATCTGTCCATAGGGCAGCATGCTCAAGTGTAATAAGCATCGTCCCAGCAGATCCCGTAAAGCCACTGATCCAAGTACGTCCTTGCCAATACTCGGGTGTGTATTCACTCAAGTGAGCATCGGACGATGGTATAATATACGCAGAGATGCCATGGCTCTGCATTTGTCGACGCAGTGCGTCCAATCGTTGTGGTATTGTATTCATGGGTGTTAGTTATTATTTTGATGTCTTCTATTATTGTCTATCGCAATCTCTCTATGCGACTACTTCCCTTGGTGCTCTGGGCGTAAGAGATCATTCACTTCCTTGACGGGATTAAATGTCTCTATGGGTACATCTACAAACACGGTAGTCCAGTGGTGCATAGCACCATTCCATAAGCCGGGACGCTCAAGAGCGATAAGTTCTCTACCGCTCTGACTTTTGCTCGCAAGGAAAGCCGTCTTGGGGTTTACATACTCATTAAGGTCATACTTCTCTCCCTTATGATTGCGTAGCGAGCAAACAAGGTCAACGGGGTTGAAGTAGCCACCTGCCTCAAAGAAAGCACGCTGCTCATCGTCCGACATATTGATCTGTGAACTCTCCAATATCTGCAAAGATGTCGATCCATCGGCTTCTCGTATTAGGAATGGGCCACCACCCGGTTCTCCTTGGTTACGTACCATACCGCATACGCGTATCGGACGATCGAGTTTTGAGTGTAACCACTCTTGTAACTCTCCACTAGACTCATCGAGCATCTCTGGGACATCGATACACAAGGTCGTACGGAAGAAATTGCTTATCTCCTGCAATTGAGAAGAAGAGGCACGTCCCTTCTCCAATAGTTTGGTGTAAGCATACACTTGCTCACGCAACTTAATCAGAATCCCCCCCAAGAGTTTCTTACTTATAACTGTCTCTGCCTTGAGGTGATCGGGGACTACGTTATCGATATTCTTAATGAAGACAATATCTGCATCAAGGTCTGCAAGGTTGCTGATCAAAGCACCGTGTCCTCCGGGACGGAAGAGTATAGACCCATCGGCTTTACGAAACAACTCTCCCTCGGGGGTAAGTGCCAATGTATCTGTCGAAGGCTTTTGCTCGCTATACGTAATATCGTAGTAAACCCCATACTTGTCTTCAAAGAAAGGACGCACAGCCTCTAGTGTCGCCTCAAAATGAGAGCGGTGCTCGGGCGATACTGTAAAGTGTACACGTACACGGCCATCAGCATTACGAGCATACAGAGCACCCTCTACGAGATGTTCCTCTGCCGAGGTACATGCCCCTTTGGGATAACGATGGAAGAGCAACATGCCCTTGGGTAACTGACCATAGTTAAGTCCCTTCTCTCCGAGTAGCGTCTTAACGACCTGTACATATCGCTTCTCCTCTATCAACTTGGGGAGATTAAGCCAGTGGTTCCTCAGACAAGCAAGTCCTAGTTTCTCATAGAATGCAAAGTGTGAGATCTCATCAAAAAATCGCTGTACAGCGGGAGAGTCTGGTTCTTTATGGTTCTTATCATCTTCTTTGCTGTCCTTGGTATCACTATCGATAAAAGCAAAGAGGCTCTTAAACATACGAGAAGCAGCACCCGAGGCGGGAACCATCTTGCAAACATCGGCATTACCCTTGGATAGATACTCTTGCCACGCATTCATATAGTATGCTTCCTCATCTCGATCAAGACGTACAATACCACGCTCAAGAGAGGCAGAGGCTTGTATCGTAAGGTAAGGGAAGCCAGCACGTATATCGTGTACTTGTCGGCAAGCCTCTTCTAGGCTAACACCTTGTTGTTCCAGTTGTGCGAGATCTTGCTCGCTAAATAACTGTTCGATGCTCATAGTTTTTGTTTTATATCTATCAATTACATCAAAGTTACAAAACCTTTCCCAATTCCCAAGAACGCCTTAGTAATAACTTAAGTAAGTCCTCAATAAATACAAGTCGATCCACCCAATATCACACCGCATATACACTCCCTAGGATTAGGCGAATGAATACACGCTCTATCGCTATGCTTCCCAAATAGAGGGAGAATAACAGCATCAGTAACAAATCGTAGGGCATTAAGAATGACGGTGAAGGGAGTTTACGTCAGTAAATGACCGAGCCAGAATGTCGTAAATAATGAAGCGAGTGCCGTATTATGCAATAGTCACATATATTCTACCCAATAAAGTATCTTTATATCGTACATAAGGCAGAGAAGCACAGCGTAACACTTACAAAAAGGCTCAATTCTCTCTACCTTACAGTACATATAATTCTTAAAATCAATCTATTTTATTTCTAACTCCATTCTAAATTAACAGTAAGGTGTTATGTCTTTCAAATTTCGTTGCGGTCGTATTTGTACGACCCAAAGGGTACTCCCCAATTGGTTATCCCGCAACTTCCTCATCACAACTAGCCTCTGTATCTATCCTCCTCAACAACTATCACAAGCATCAATATGGTATACGGATATATTAGGGTAAGCAGTGATAAGCAGACGGTAGAGAACCAGCGTTTTGAGATCAATCATTTCTGCGAACATCAAAACATCTTTATCGATGGTTGGATTGAGGAGACAATAAGTGGGAGCAAAAATTATAGCAAACGGCAGTTGGGTCGATTACTCAAGAAGGTCGGGAAAGATGATATTATTATTTGTAGTGAGTTGTCTAGGTTGGGGCGTAATCTATTTATGATTATGGAGATCCTCAACATCTGTATGAGCAAAGAGTGCCGCGTATGGACGATCAAAGACAACTATCGCCTTGGGGAGGATATCCAAAGCAAAATTCTCGCCTTTGCCTTCGGGCTATCAGCCGAGATCGAACGCAACCTCATCAGCCAACGTACGAGAGAGGCTCTTGCCCGTAAACGCTCAGAAGGTATTAGACTCGGACGCCCCCAAGGCAGAAAAAGCACAGCCAAGAAACTTACGGGGAAAGAGCAGTATATCAAGAAAGCCCTTAGCCGAGGCAAGAGCAAAAGTGCCATAGCCCGATACCTACACGTTAGCCGTAGTACCCTCTACGACTTTATCCACGAGTATCTTACATAGTGTCGCTAGGCATAATCCATAATGGCTCGGAATATAGATCGGGACGGAGGCTAGTGTGGACTCTATTCGATATTATACCACGAGCCTATCGATAATGAACACTAAGCCCCCACTCAAGGATAACTATGCCCCAAGTAGGGGCTTGTTTATTTGTATAATACGGTCTAAGAGATTTCTTAATTATCAGAAGGCTATATATCTATGCAAAACACAAGGGTATAAGTACATAACCCAACATCTGCCATACAAGCAACAAGTATCTTTACCTCACATAGCAACAAAAGCGAGTAGCCACTGCAAACCTCAATATCCTAGGATATAGTCATATCCTTAATCTCGTACTCCCCTAACGCTAAGGGCTTCATCTTGATCTATCTCTATGCATTAAGTCTGAGTAAGTCATTCTTTATCCCAATCTCTCGGATCATCATCATTGTAGAGATAGCATACAAGAGCCTAGGGCATACCTTACTAGGGAATTCATTACAAGCATATTCAATCTATCTTGAGGGCAATTTATTGCTACGAATACAATAGGCTCTTTTCGTAAAAATCAAGGCTTGACGGATAAGCGTCAAGACTTGACGCTTAAAAATCACGACTTGGCACATAAGCGTCAGGCCTTGGTAGATAGATCAGTCTAGTAAGGCGATCTAGATTATCTACATTCTTATCCCAGGAAAGACTCAAGCCCCCTTCTCCACCTAGACAATGTAAGGATAGATTGTAAACATCACATTCATAACACTTTAACCACAACAATTGCTCTACATAAAACATCTATAAGCCAAGAACCAAGGCAATATAAAAGATTGTTTGTATTTTTGCAGGCAAATTGGGGGTATTATGCCCTTATTGTTATTAGCAAAGTAAGTACTAAATCCTACTAGACGGTATATATAGACGGCTCATGTCTCAAGCAACAAACCACAAAAAGAAATCCTTAGGGCAGATGCGTTTAGCATCAATCGGTGCTCTAGCCATTACACTAACCATACTAGGCTTTATCGCTTTGATACGAATACTTGCCATAGGTTTGGAGCAAGAGGTCAAAGAACAAATTACCTTTGATATAGAACTCCCAGAGAACTACAACAAAGAGAGTTATCTGAACCTAGAACCCGAACTAAAAAAGATACGAGGTATCAGTAACATACAGTTCGTAAGCCAAGACGAAGCCCTAGAGGCTATTAAGCCCCAACTAGGAGAAAACCCAGAGGACTTACTGGGCTACAACCCGCTTAATCCTTTGATTAGGCTAAATATATCGGGGGACTATCTGCAAAGTGATAGCCTCAAAAAGATACAATCTATCGTCAGTGGTTTAGGACTTGATGCTACGAGCCTAAACAATAGACAAACGGAGCAACTAGACAAGGTGAATAAGAACGTTTCGGTTCTTGAGATAGTACTCTGGGGATTAGTTGCTGTGCAAGCCTTATTCGCTTTTATCCAAATCAATAACACGACACGCTTGAATATATATGCAGAGCGTCTGAAAATCCGTAGTCTAACTTTGGTTGGAGCCAGTGCGTGGTTTATTCGTCGTCCTCTTATTGCTCGGAGTCTTGTCGATGGCCTTATTGCTACACTCCTAAGCCTATGCCTACTCGGGCTATCTCTTTGGGGTATTGAGTATGGCCTAGATACACCGATACTACAACTCCTTGACAAGGTACATCTAGGTATAGCCATCGTAGGCTTACTTGCTCTTGCTCTCCTATCTTGTGGGCTTGCCTCATATAGAGCGACACAGCGTTACATCAAGATGGACGGTAAACGTATTCACTTAGTCTAGGATTGCACTCAAACTATTAGATAAATATCGACTTATTATGCTATACACCAAGACGAACTACCTATTGCTCGCATTGAGCGTAGTTTTAATTATTGCAGGCTTCTTCGTTATGAGCGGAGGAGGCTCAAGTGACCCTAATGTCTTTAACGAAGAGATATTCTCAACAAGCCGTACCAAGGTAGCACCTATCATCTGTACCTCTGGCTTCTTCTTGATGATTTATGCTATTCTGTACAAGAAAAACGATAACAAACAAGCATAAAGAATGACTATTCTCGAGAGCGTAATTATCGCTATTATTGAGGGGCTTACGGAGTTTCTGCCCGTATCCTCAACAGGACACATGATGCTCACACAAGGTGTGCTTGGTATGCATAGTACCGCCTTTACCAAGGCCTTTACCGTAATGATACAGTTTGGGGCTATCCTATCGGTAGTACTATACTATTGGAAGCGTTTCCTCCCTTATAGTATCAAGGGGCTTGCAGAGGTAACACCTAGGACCGATGGCTTATCGGGAGTTAATCTCTACATATTGATGATTATAGGCTTCTTGCCAGCGGCTATATTAGGCTTTTTGCTTGATGACTATATAGACCAATTACTCGGCAATCTGTGGGTCGTGGTCGTGACACTCTTTGTTGGGGGGATTGCTATGATTTATCTCGATAAGCACCTTAGTAACGCAGAGCCTAAGCAGGTAACGCCCAAACGAGCCTTTACAATAGGTCTATTCCAGTGTATCGCTATGATCCCTGGGGTCTCTCGCTCTATGGCTACTATATTCGGCGGTATGCAGCAAGGCCTAACACGAGCACAGGCAGCAGAGTTCTCATTCTTCCTTGCTATCCCTACGATGTTTGGGGCAACGCTGTACAAAGCATATAAGTTGTACAAGGAGTTTGGCATCGCTATCTTCCAAGACAACTGGCAGGTATTGCTCGTTGGTAATGTCGTTGCTTTTTTGGTGGCTTTGGCAGCAATCAAGTACTTCATTGGCTTCGTTAGTAAGTACGGCTTCCGTGCTTTTGGTTACTACCGCATTATCCTTGCCCTTGTCTTTGCCGTATTGATGCTTATGGGCGTAGATCTACAAATAGACTAGAGGAATGAAGGATTTTGAGGGGAAGATAGACCTGCGTGAGGGCTTTACGCTCTATCTCAATAAGCCTCTTACGTGGAGTAGTTTTAGTTTGGTCAATAAGTTCCGTTATGAGGCATGCGTACACATCGGTATCAAGAAACTCAAGGTCGGGCATGCTGGCACTCTAGATCCACTTGCAACGGGGGTGATGATCTTGTGTACGGGCAAAAATACGAAACATATAGAGCAATTACAGCAAGGTACTAAGGAGTATATTGCAGGCATTCGCCTGGGGGCGACAACTCCTACCTGTGATCTTGAGAGCGAGCCAGATGCCTTCTTCCCGACCGAGCATATTACAGAGGAATTGGTACGAGAGCAGTTGCTCAACTTCATCGGTACTATCGAGCAAGTGCCACCGATATTCTCTGCCTGTAAGGTCGATGGTAAGCGTGCCTATGACCTCGCACGTCAGGGGGAAGAGGTTATCCTAAAGAGCAAGACCATCAGTATACAGCATATCGAGTTACTCGAGTGTAGGCTCCCCGACCTCAAACTACGAGTAGTATGTGGTAAGGGAACATATATCCGCTCTCTTGCTCGAGATCTTGGGACAGCCTTGGCTTCGGGAGCACATCTTACAAGCCTCGAACGTACTCAAGTGGGAGAGGCTCGTATAGAGAATTGTATTAGTCTAGAAGAACTCCCACAATGGCTAGACAAGCACGTCGTACAGGCAGAGCATAATGAGCGGGGGAACAAAAATAAGAGTTCAATTATTTAGAGTATAAAACAAGCAATATATGAAACTATCACAGTTCAAACTAGACGTACCAGAGGAACTTATTGCTCAAGAACCTGCACGCTTTCGCGATGAAGCACGTATGATGGTTCTTGACCGCAGTAAAGGCTCTATCGAACACAAGACATTCAAAGATATTATTGACTACTTCGGTAAGAATGATGTTTTTGTCTTTAATGATGCTAAGGTGTTTCCTGCCCGTTTGTACGGCAACAAAGAGAAGACAGGAGCACAGATCGAGGTATTCTTGCTCCGAGAACTGAATAGTCAGTTTAAGTTGTGGGACGTACTCGTCGATCCTGCTCGTAAGATACGTATTGGTAATAAACTCTACTTTGGGGAGGACGAGAGCCTCGTAGCCGAGGTTATTGACAATACGACTTCACGTGGTCGTACGCTCAGGTTCTTTTACGATGGTACACACGAGGAGTTCCGTGAGGCTTTATTCGCTCTAGGAGAAACACCACTACCAGAGTACATCAAGCGTAAACCAACAGAGGAAGACGTAGATCGTTATCAGACTCTGTTTGCTCGCAACGAAGGGGCAGTAGTAGCACCTGCAGCAAACTTGCACTTTAGTCGCGAACTACTCAAGCGTATGGAGATACGAGATATTCAGAAGGCTTACCTCACTGTTTATCACGGACTCGGCAGTTATCGTCCTATCGATGTAGAGGATCTTACTAAGCACCGTATGGAAAGCGAGCAGTTGCTCATCACGGACGAATGCTGTGACATCGTCAATAAGGCAGTAGACGATGGGAAGCGTGTATGTGTGATAGGAGCCGCGACACTAAGAGCGATGGAGTCCTCTAGTGGTACAGACAGACACCTCAAGCCTTTTGATGGCTGGACCAACCGCTTTATATTCCCTCCCTACGACTTTGTGATCCCCTCGGCTCTTGTAACAAACTTCCACCTCTCAAAGTCTACACTCCTTATGGAGACAGCAGCGTTTGGTGGCTATGATCTCGTAATGCAAGCGTACAGCGAGGCGATTAAGGAGGGGTATCGCTTCGGTGCCTATGGTGATGCTATGCTTATTATCTAACGATCCATTAGCCTCAAATGTCACATCTTGCTTATCTCTCTCTTGGGAGCAATCAAGGCGATAGAGAGTATTACTTAGAGGAAGCCATTAGGCTGATAGCACAACGAATAGGAATAGTTGAGGCTGTATCTACTTTTATCGAAACGGAGCCTATAGGCTTCGTTTCTTCTTTTGCATTTATCAATGCAGCCCTACGCCTACGTACGAGTATGTCCCCCTTGGCACTACTGCTGAGTTTACAGCAAATAGAGATAGACCTAGGACGTACGCGTAAGAGTGTAGACGGGCAACACTTTGATCGTACGATTGACCTCGATATTCTCCTCTATGACGACCTAAGGATCAATACCCCGCAGTTAATCATTCCGCACCCTCGTATGCAAGAGCGGGCTTTCGTGCTTACTCCACTTGCCGAGGTACAGTTGTAATGCGTTAAAAGATTTGATGACACAAGAGCGGGACGTCCCCAATGGGAACGTCCCGCTCTGTCTATAAGATCAATCTCTCGAGAGCCTTACCGCCTCTATCCTTATATGATAGGCACCTAGGGCTTGCCTACTACTCTAGCAATAGAGTAGGTGGTATACTTAAGTAGCCTATGGGTATAAGCCGAGTATCTCGGTCTAAGATAAGTTCGCTATAATGGCTTTGAGTTGCTTTATTAGTTCGTTGAGTTCGACACCGCTACGTTCGCTCATAATACGAACATCTGCTTTTGGGATAATAATACGAGCAAGAGGCGAACTCAACATTTTGAAGTTGGGGTGTATCTTCACGAGTTCTTGCTTCAAGCCCGGATAGCGGTCTAGCAATCCCTTGAGTTTGGTATCTGGGCCAATCTCAATATCAGTCGTATCCTCCTTATGCTGTCCACAAGAGCAAGATGATTGTTTCTCCTCTTGCTTGCAGTCTTGTGCTGTTTGCTCTGGCTCTACCGACTCTTGGGCTTGATCGTGCTTACTTGCTCCACTCGTATCCTTACTCCACTTGAGTAATGTACGAGAGTCTTGCAACTCACGGATACGAGTACAATCCTGCATCATCTCAAGAACCCCTCTGAAGCGTCCCTCGGCATCACGGACAGCAACATAATAGATATAAATGAATACGCCCGGCTTATTGATCCAAAAGTCTACGCTATCTTGCTCCCCTGTACGGAATTTCTCTATGATCTCCTCAACCAAATGTACACTTGTGCGAGGGTGGCAATTCTTGACATCTCGACCAATTACATTCTTACTACGAGGGAATATACGATGCTCTGTATCTGTGTAAAACTTCACGATCTCATGCTCATCAACGTAAGAAATATCCACAGGCATATGCTGGTAGATCAGATTGATCTGCTCTAGAGTAAGTTTACCCGTAGCAACATCTAGGATCTCATCAACATTAGTCTTACTTCCTCCCGCAGATAAGCCGTATTTCGCAAGTAGAGCAGATAACTCGCTAGCAAAATCGTTATCTATCGGCTTTTTAGGCTCCTCACTCTTGGGAGCAGTACCTACCTCTTTATCAACCGAGATGTAAGCAAAACCTATCTCTTGATCACCACTACGCATATCCTCAAACTCTTGCTCACTAATCATCGCAAGTGAAGTAGGATATAGTACAGTCTCCTCTTTGGTGATCAGGTCGAGAATATCGTGAATTATGGTCTTCTGCTGGGCTATAAACTCCTCATCTCTATCTTCCTCGATAAGGCGACGAGTATCTCGTATCTCATCTCGAATGAAGTCATCGAGTAGCCACATTGTAGTCGTAGGTCTGTCAAAGCCTTTCTGCTCTAGAATAGAGTAGAGTTGGTTTTGCTTGCGTGATAAGTGAATACGCCATTTGGCTAGTTCATCATATAGCCCCAACCACTCATTCTTTATCACAGGATAAGGAGCCAACTTCTCCACCTCTTTGAGCAACTTACGCATCTCATCATTCTCGCGATAGTAGCACATTATTGGGTGTGACTCTGGGAGGTCGGGACGACTTGTATCCATGACGTCCTCAAAGAGTGCTAGCATAGACTGAATATCCTCTTTACGGCATTCGTCATCTTCTATCTCTTTGAGTTGTTGCTCTGCAAGTGCTATCTCATAAGGCTTGAGCGTTCCCACTTTATCGCGAAGTAGGAGTTTCCCCTCTTCTAGACTAATCTTGCCCGCATTGTACTGCTCTTTGATCTCCAAAATGAGTGCAAGTTTGTCAAGATCTATGCTGGGCAAATGTTTATTCATTTCCATAGATTAGTGACGATTGATGAGATAAACAAAGAATTCAGAGTCTTGAATAGCCTCTACACCTACATGAGCCTCTCCTGCGAAATGAAGGACATTACCCGGTGTAAGATTATGTCGCTCTTGCTCATCAAGCGTAATCAACACCTCTCCACGAACGAGTGTAAAGAAGACCTCTTGTCCTTTATGATCGTGAGGCTTCACTGTTTCTCCCTTTGCAAGTTGTAGGTGTACAAGTTGTAGTAGGTCGTTATTGACAAGCATTCCACTTTGGTTGAGAATTGTTCCGTGCATAGTCTTATATGTTTTAAGTTTGAGTATTTATAGAATTATCACACAACAAAGGTAAGCCCTTATTCTATCAAAGCCTGTAACCTAGGTTACAGGGGAGCATAAATCACGTCCCTATCCACAGATAACTCAACCCAAATCTTGTTCATTGGTATCTAAGCATACGATCTTTACTCCTAACATTGCACCCGAGAAAAGTATCTCACAATAGAAGCCCAGCAAAGCAGGGGAAAGCACAAGGAAAAAAGTAATCCCTCTATCACACTCATATCAGTTCTTTGAGAACTAGAGTGTGATAGAGGGATTGGAGTTTTGGGAAAAAGTGTGACCTAACGAAGACGTTTGGCGACGATAGACCAGTCTATGATATCCCAAACAGCCTTCAGGTGGTCGGCTCGCTTATTTTGATAGTCGAGATAGTAAGCGTGTTCCCATAGGTCGATACCCATAAGAGGGTTCCAGCCTTTGGTTATAGGATTATCTCCTCCGCTGTGCAGACTTATCTGCAACTCTCCTTTATCATCTTGGCTAAGCCATACCCAACCCGATCCAAAGAGAGAACCTCCACTTTTCTCAAACTCCTCTTGGAACTTGGCAAACGATCCCCAACGTACAGCAATCATACGCTGTAGTTTCCCCTCTGGGCGTGTATGCTTGGGCTTAGGATTGAATTGAGTAAAGTATAAGTTGTGATTAAGTATTTGTCCAGCATTATTGAAGATGGCACCTTGACTATCTTTCACAATCTCCTCTAGGCTCCTGTACTCTAGTATTGATCCTGCTCGCAGTTTATTTAGATTATTGACATAACCCAATAAGTGCTTCCCATGGTGCAACTCTATCGTTTGCTTACTGATCACGGGAGCAAGAGCATCTGTCGGATATGGAAGATCTATGAGTTTGATCTCTGTAACTCCTCTTGCTGTTACCGTAGATGACGTTACAGTCTGAGCCGATACTCCGTAATTAAGACTAGTAATTGAGAGCATTAGCCCCAAGGTGGCTATTTTAAGACTATTCATAAATAATACTACTTTATAGTTGTTATACCATCAGGGGATATTCCCCCTAGAGAATGAACGTAATAGCCCCTACATCTAGTATCTGATGTAGGGGCTAATCTTTCTTTTGTATAACTAGGTTTGACCTCGAGGTCTATTCTATTTATGCAGGTCTAGACCTTTTAGTCGTCGATACGCCAAGCCTTAGAGTTCTAGGTCTAGCCCAAACTTCTCTTCCCAAGGCAGACCTTGTACCATAAGTTGCTCCATGAATGGATCTGGATCAAACTCCTCTACGTTGTACACCCCGGGCTTACGCCAAAGACCTTTCATGAACATTATTGCTCCGATCGTAGCAGGTACACCTGTCGTATAACTTACACCCTGAGCACCTGTCTCTTGATAGGCTGCCTGATGGCTACAGTTATTCCAAACGTAGTATGTTTGCTCCTTACCATCTTTTTGTCCACGGATGCGACAACCGATAGATGTCTCACCTGTATAGTTCTCTCCGAGTTCACCCGGATTAGGAAGGATTGCCTTGAGGAATTGGATAGGCACAATCTCAACACCGTTGTATAGGATCGGATCAATACGCGTAATCCCTATGTTCTGCATCACTCGCAGGTGTGTCAGATACTCTTGCCCAAAGGTCATCCAAAAACGAGCACGCTTGATCGTTGGGAAGTTCTTAACGAGTGACTCCAACTCCTCGTGATAGAGTAGATAACTCTCACGCACTCCGATGTTGGGATATGTAAGAGGAAGGTGTATCTCTTGTGGCTCTGTCTCTATCCACTGACCATTCTCCCAGTATTTACCCTTCTGAGTAATCTCTCTGATGTTAATCTCGGGGTTGAAGTTTGTCGCAAATGCTTTGTGGTGATCTCCCCCGTTACAGTCCACTATATCTAGATACTCAATTGTATCGAAGTGATGCTTGGCTGCATAAGCCGTGAATACTCCTGTTACCCCCGGATCGAAACCACAACCTAGAATAGCCGTAAGACCAGCAGCCTTAAACTTCTCTTGATACGCCCACTGCCAACTATACTCAAACTTTGCTTCGTCTAGAGGCTCATAGTTGGCTGTATCAAGATAGTGCACACCAGCCTCAAGACAAGCGTCCATAATATGAAGGTCTTGGTAGGGGAGAGCCACATTGATACATAGATCGGGCTTAAACTCCTTCATTAGAGCCACAAGTTCGGGGACATTATCGGCATCAACTGCTGCTGTTTGTATTTTCACGTTAGTGATCTCGCTTGCAATCTTATCGCATTTACTCTTGGTGCGACTAGCAAGCATAATGTCAGTAAAGATGTCACTATTCTGTGCCACCTTCTTGGCTACTACTGTGCCGACACCACCAGCACCAATAATAAGCACTCTTCCCATTTTCTTCGTTTGATTGTTTATTTAGTTGTAAGATATTATCGAATTCTGTTGCTCATACGAATAAGCATCTCGTCCTTGAGGACTGCTCGTATTGCCATCAATTGTAGGATAAGTGCCACAAGAGGCATCGAGAGCCATACAGTAATACCAACAGACTGGCTGTCTGGAGTGAGGTATGCTAGATATGCCACAGCAGCAAGCATTCCTAGTAGGACGATACAATTCAACACGCTTAGACGAAACTGAAATGTACGCATCTTGTAGATAAAGACACTTGCAAGACTTACTGCAATGCTTACCCCCGAGAGAATTGCAAGCAGTGATATAGACTGCACAGTCATACCATCGGCAAGACTTATAATGCCATAACTATGTAGAGCATACCTCGGCAACAACTCTCCTACTTGTGTGTAGAGGAGTATATCCTGCGTAGCAAAAAGACTTATCGCTACGATAGATAGTAGCCACCAAAGGGTCTGTACACGTTGCCACATAGCAAGATCGAGTTTTTACTTCTTACTACGTCCTGCAACGTTGTGATATAGATCACCGCTTTCGTATTCTTTGGCTGCAATGAGTGTAGCCTTGGGCATACGCTCGTACTGGCGAGATAGTTCCATTTGTTCGCTATCCTCGGTATGAGCGGTAGTGTCATCAGTGTGGATTGTTTGGAACTCCTCAAGTTTGCTGTGTAGTTCTTGCTTGAGTTCTTGGCTAATTTGGTTTGCACGCTTAGCAATAACCATTACTGTCTCATAAACATTGCCTGTATCCTCACTTAGTTGCACCATATCACGGCTGATCGTGTTGAGAGGTACGTTCTTACGTTTAATATCCATTCGTCTTTATTTAGGGTATATTTGATTATTCTTTTACTAGGATCTTGTTCATCTTATCGTGCAGGCGATTGGCCTCCTTGGCAAAACGCCCTTGAGGGAATACGTTGAGGTAGTTATAATAGTGGTCTAGAGCCTCACGCACACGCTCTTGTTGCTTCTCTGCAACGCTAAGGCTGGCTTCCTCGCTTTTCGCTTTGAGGATAAGGAACATCAATTCTTCTTTGTGCTTGCTGTATGGGTAATCCTTGAGTGCATTTTGTGCCGTGATGACACAACTCTGATAATTATTCCCAAGATACAAGCCTAAGTTGTAATATAGTTTAGCCGAGAGGAGTTCTTTCTCTGCCAACTTATCTTGTAGTTGGAAAAGCATATTCTCGACCTCCTTGCGGTACTTACCTTGCGGATAGTAGTCTAGATAACTTTGCAAGTCTTGAATGGCATTGAGCGTAGCACTCTGCTCTAGACGAGGCTCGGGTGATGCCAAAAAGTTGCAGTACCCGGCTTTATAGCGTGCTTCCTCGATCTGCTCTCCCTTGGGGTAACTCGTATAATAGGTTTTGAAGTATTGTGCCGCCTCTGTCTCTCTCTTGAGATTGAAATAACTATCAGCCAAAAGAAAAGTACTTTGAGGTCCCTCGCTACTACCACTCAGGTTAGGTATAATATCTTCCATAAGCGTAACGACACGACCATAGCGTCCCTCATTATAACTCTTCTTTGCATAAGAGTAACGCTCCGACACATCTTGCGACTTCTGAACCTTGTAATACTCTCCACAAGAACTTATTAGCCCTGCAAAGCAAACTAGCACTAGTAACTTTTTCATTTTAATAAACACTTCATCTGTACTATAATAACAGAAGTACCTGCAAAGATAGTACATTCCACAAAAACAGCAATCTACGCAATCATAGCGACAGCATAGATACAGAGGCTTTATCACAGACTATCCGAGGCTCACGTCTTCCTATAACTAGAGCAATCCTCTCTACACTGCAATCCGAGATCCAAGAACATTGCAACGACTCCATAAACTTAAGCCTTAAGATCTCAAGAGGAATATCGAATACAGATTAGTCCTAAGCCTAGAGTCTTATTTAAGTCACTTTTGCTGTATATACCATAGGCTACAGCCCCCTCCAACAGAAACACATTAGCCCTACAAAACACAAGCACAAGAAGAAATGGAATAGCAATTAGAAATCCTTACTATACGCTCTAGGGCTTAATGTTGTATCTTTGTAACGTTATAATTATGGAAACATTTGATATACGCACGACTCAAGTAGCCCGTGAGGAGCAAGAGGTAGATAGGGCTTTGCGTCCCTTATCCTTCGATAGTTTCAAAGGGCAGGATAAAGTACTTGAGAACCTAAAGATATTTGTAGAGGCCGCTCGTCGTAGAGGGGACGCTCTTGATCACGTTTTACTCTATGGCCCTCCCGGTCTAGGTAAGACAACACTCTCGCACATTATTGCCAACGAACTTGGGGTCGGCATTAAGGTTACATCGGGACCAGTGTTAGACAAGCCCGGGGATCTAGCAGGCTTATTGACCTCTCTCGAGGCGAATGATGTCTTATTCATTGACGAGATACACAGACTAAGCCCTATCGTAGAGGAATATCTCTACTCGGCTATGGAGGACTACAAGATAGACATTATGCTCGATAAGGGACCTAGTGCACGTAGCATTCAGATAGACCTTAATCCTTTTACACTCGTAGGAGCGACAACACGCTCAGGTCTACTGACAGCCCCCTTGCGTGCTCGCTTTGGGATTAACCTACACCTAGAGTATTACGATGTAGAAACCCTTGCTGGTATCTTGTGCCGATCGGCAAATATCCTCGGTACATCTTGTAGTATGGAAGCGGCTGTTGAGGTTGCAGGTCGTAGTCGTGGCACTCCTCGTATTGCGAATGCACTCCTTAGGAGAGTACGTGATTTTGCCGAGGTTAAGGGCGATGGACAGATAGACAAAGCGATTGCTTGCTATGCACTAGAGGCCTTAAATATCGACAAATATGGGCTAGACTACATCGACAATAAATTGCTGGGAACTATTATCGATAAGTTTGGCGGTGGTCCTGTAGGATTGACAACTATCGCCACAGCCTTGGGAGAAGACCCGGGAACAGTAGAGGAGGTTTACGAACCCTACCTTATTAAGGAGGGCTTCCTTAAGCGTACTCCTCGAGGTAGAGAAGTAACGCCTCTCTCTTACGCTCACCTCGGTAAGCCATTTACACAAGCCCAAAGAGATTTATTCGACTAAAGCAAGTATTGAGAGATGTCTGTACTAAAATCACTTGTCAAGGATACGGCTATCTACGGACTTAGTTCGATGTTGGGACGCTTCCTCAACTGGTTGCTTATCGCAGTGTATTCGCGTGTGTTACTGCCCGTAGAGATGGGGCAGATGACACAGTTGTATGCCTTGACAGCCATTCTATTAGTCTTCCTAACCTATGGTATGGAGACTACATTCTTCCGCTTTATCAACAAGCACACAGAGCCTAGACGTGTCTATGGGACGACCTTGATTATGCTGGGTGCAAGTTCGCTACTCTTTGTTCTCTTGGGGCTATGTTTCCTCGGTGACCTTACGAGTTTCTTTGCTTTTGATACGGGAGGGCTAGATAGGTCGAGTGCAGAGATGCTCGTTACAGCACTTATCCTTATATCTGCCCTTGATGCTTTCTGTGCAATACCTTTGGGCTTTTTACGCTATGCTGGTCGTCCGTTTCGCTTTATGGCTGTGCGTATGGGCTTTGTCCTCTTTACGGTATTCGCAACACTCTTTGCCTTCTATGGATTGCCCTATCTGTTTGGTGTTGATGTGCAAGCCTACGCCCTCTCTATTATCTTGGGAATAAATCTTTTGGGCTGTATATTACAACTCTTGATGCTTGTCCCAACCTTTAGGTTTGCAGACTGGGTACTCGATAAGGCCCTAGCAGGAGAGATGCTCAAATATGCAGGCCCTATTCTACTCTTGGGGATAGTCGGGGTATTCAGCGGACAAGCCGACAAACTTATCTTCCCTTTGCTCTTTGATGAGCCTACGGAGGGTAAAGTACAACTCGGTATTTACTCGGCATGCTACAAGATCGCTGTAATTATGGTCTTGTTTACGCAGGCTTTCCGATATGCTTATGACCCCTTTGTCTTTGCTAGAGCCAAAGAGGGAGGAGACAAGGCAAAGGAAGCCTATGCTCTATCTATGCGTTACTACGTACTCTTTACGCTGTTTATATTCCTCGGTGTAATGTCTACCCTCGAGTTACTCAAATACTACATAGACTCCAAGTATCATGCAGGGCTACCAGTCGTCCCCTTGGTTATGCTAGGGCAATTGATGTTTGGCATCTACTTCAATCTATCTATTTGGTATAAACTAACAGATCGTACACATTGGGGAGCCATACTATCGGTCTTGGGCTGTATTATCTCAATACTTTGGATCGTGCTTGGTACACCCACGATGGGATTTATGGCTTGTGCTTGGGCATCTATAATCTCTAATGCCGTGATAATGATTGCTAGTTATGCCCTCGGACAGCGTTATTATCCTGTACAATATCCGTGGAAAGCGATAATCCTCTATTCGGCTCTTGCTCTGGGGATATGGGGCCTTCAGGCTGCCTTCGCTACTTATGTGAGTAGCAACGAGTGGCTATCCTTGGGCTTCAACCTTATTACTCTGGGTATATTTGTCTCAGTTGTAACGATTGGCGAGAGCCTACATCTACTTCTTGGGCAAGTGCTCAAGAAAACCTTAGGGCGAAAACGATAGGATCCTCCACAACTAGAATAGGTGAGAGTCAAGTATTCTTGTAATGCTTGGCTCTTACTATATACTGTCTAGTTATATCGCTGATTTATAGTAGGATAATACTAAAATGCTTATCTGTAAATATCCCTCTGACTATCAAATAGATAGAAGACTAAGTATCTTGTCGATTGACAACTAAGTATCTCGTCACATCACAACTAAGTATCTTGTCAATGGACGTCTAAGTACCTCTTCAAATCACACCTAAGCATTATATCATTCTACAGCCTCTAAGGCTCTGTGGGGAGGTCAAGGAGCAGACGCTTATGGGCAATACTCAGGTCGTATAAATTCAAGAGGGAATATGATAAATACAGACAAGCACATCGGGGGGAATAAGCATAAAGCGATACAGCATAGCAGGTCACTTTATTACGAATAAGTCCACAAAACCTCCGACTACCACAGACTCTCCATTACCAAGACAACAAAATGAAAGCGATCATTCCTGTCAAGTCCCAAAGTGATCGAAATAAGTTATTTACTTATAGTTTAGTAAAGACGTTTTTTATTTCTATTCTTGGATTTAATTGTAAAAACGCTTATCTTTGTGCAAGCAATTATGCTGCTTATAGATATAGAACGCATTAAGTGAATAAAAGAGGTGTAATCTGGGCTTTCGGTATTGCATTAAATATCGTATTTGTATCCCTCATCGGGGTACAATACCTCTACTACACGCGCTTGTTATCTCTGCGTAAAGAGCAAACTACCCAGATGACACACCTAGTCCTACAAGATATTGCCAAGGACATCGAGGTGAGAGAACTAGTGCGTTATCTTAATCACGAACTCAATACGAGCCTTAGCCCCAACAACTCACTCACTCAAGCCCTTCGGGCGTTGCGTGGTGTGGGCTTGCAAGACAAGAAGGTACACTTTGAGAAGCCCCAAAGTGGTGCAAGCGTCAATGTTGATAGTTTGAAACTTCAGTTTGATAGTCTTGCTGTCAGCGATCGAATGCTTGAGACCTTCATGGACAACAAAAAGGCTCTCGATGAGTATATCCTGCGTAACCTATATCGCGTGTATAGTTATGATAGTATCCCTCAACTTGTAAATCCTCGCTTACTACGCGAGAGTCTTAAGTATAAGTTGCGTGAGCATGGTGTAGAGAACCCCTTTATGGCGAGTCTATGCAATGCAGAGGGACGAGAACTATTCCGCTATACCGACCCACGTATGTCCCTCAAAGATAGAGATGCTACCGAGGTCGTTATTCAGCGTTTATTTATCAATAGGGACTACCCCAACAAACTGACTCCGTTCATTCGTTTGGAGTTGGATTTTGAGGCAGATGAGTCTGCCCTATGGTCTGTGGCTTGGCCCGGAGTATTGATCACAGTTATTGTTATTATCTTCGGTATTATCGCCTTGGTAATGGTATCGCGTCAGTTATCTTTCCAAGTGATGAAAACCGACTTTATCAACAACATGACGCACGAACTGAAGACGCCTGTCAGTTCGATACTCCTGTCGGTAGAGCAAATGCAACGTATGCCGGCAACAGTCACGACGCAAGAGGAAATGGCAAAGCGTAAGCGATACCTCAACATCATGGAGGACGAGGCACAGCGACTACGTATGCTGATTGATAAGGTGCTACAACTGGCACTGTACGACAAGAACCGTAAGGACAAACTTGTAAATCTCGCCGAGATGAGTGTCGATGAGATTATCTTCAACGCTGCGAAGATATTCTCTGTACACGCAACAAAGCACGGAGGTACACTATATCTAGAGCACGAGGCGGAGAACACGTGGATTGTTGGGAGCGAAACGCACCTTACCAATGTCCTCTACAACCTCTTAGAGAACGCTGTCAAGTACAGAGATGAGAGTCGCCCCTTGGAGTTGTACCTGCGTACAAGTAATAATGCAGATGGCGAACTCGTCATCGAGGTAGAGGATAATGGACATGGTATCCCCGAGGGGGACACCAAGAAGATATTTGAGCGTTTCTATCGTGTGCATACAGGCCTAACCCACAATGTCAAAGGGCACGGGCTAGGACTAGCATACGTACAGAGTATCGTCAAGCAACTCAAAGGGCGTATCATCGCCACAAACAAACCCAGTGGTGGCTTGCGTATGACAATTACGCTCCCTACACTCAGTAACACCGAAATAAATTAACCCTAGAATAACATTAGAGAATACATGGTAGAGAACATCAAGGTCCTTGTATGTGAGGACGAAACTAGTTTAGCCGGTCTTCTAGTAGAGATACTACAGAATAACGGCTACAAGGTAACGTGGGCAGGTGACGGACGTGATGGCTGGAGGTTGTTTCAAGAGGATAAGTTTGATATTGTTATCCTAGACGTGATGATGCCACACATGGACGGTTACGCCCTAGCAAAAGAAATTCGTAAGGTGGACACACAGATCCCTATCGTTTTCTTGACGGCAATGAGCATGAAAGAAAACGTACTAGAGGGTCTACGTGCTGGAGCCGATGATTATATCGCCAAGCCCTTTAGCCTAGACGAGTTACTACTACGTCTAGAGGCGATCTTACGTCGTGCTGGCAAGATAGATCGTCCCGATAGCGAGGTCAGAGAGGTATATACACTAGGGCGTTACACATTCAACACGCGTATGCAAACCTTGACTATTGGCGAGAATACGCAACGTATGACAACCAAGGAAACAGAGTTATTATCACTCTTGTGTCAATTTGCCAATGAGACCCTAGAGCGTCCTCACGCTTTGGAGGTTATATGGGGTATTACAGAGCCTGCCAACGATCCTGATCATGCGTTCACACAACGCAGTATGGACGTTTACATCACGAAACTACGTCGTATGCTCGCGGCTGATCCCTCTGTTGAGATTAAGAACGTGCATGGTCGAGGATACAAACTCCTTGTTCCCAACTTTGAGTAAAAATACAATTATCGACAGAGCCTCCCTTTGCCGAGGCATCTGTATCTAACCTACTACTGTGTACTATACACGCACACTAGATAGTGGATTACGCTTTATTCACCTACCCCTTAGTTCGCCTGTTGTTTACATCGGGCTAGCAATAGGGGTAGGGACTCGTCATGAGCGGAGGGGAGAGTACGGCATAGCACACTTCACGGAGCATATGCTCTTTAAGGGCACTCGCCTGCGTAGTTCTGAGCAGATTATTCGCAGACTAGAGGAGGTTGGCGGAGAGTTGAATGCTTACACCAGCAAAGAAGAAACAATCCTCTACGCTCTCGTACCTCGAGCCTATGCCAAGCGAGCCATACAGTTGATCTGTGATATTGTTCAACATAGTCGCTTTGATGAGTGCGAACTACGCAAAGAGCAAAGTGTCGTTATTGACGAGATCCATAGTTATGAGGATAGCCCAAGTGAATTGATATGGGACGAGTTTGAAGATTTGCTCTTCAAAGGGCACCCATTAGGACATCGTATCCTCGGTAGCGAGAAGAGCGTCAAAGGGTTTACTCGAGCCAAAGAACAACGCTTCTTTGAGCAGCACTATCGAGCCAATAATATGGCTCTCTTTATTCAAGGAGAGATTGATGAGGAGGAAATATGTACATATATAAGCACACTATTCCCTCAAAGCCCTCACGAGCAAGTTTATCGACATACTTATCCTTGTTTTGTGCCGAGAGCATATTCCTCTAGCCGTGTTGTTCGTCGCAAAGGAACAAGCCAACGGCATATAATGATAGGAGCAACAGCCTACTCACTTGCAGACAATCGCCGTCTAGGTTTGAGTTTGCTCGTCAATATCTTGGGCGGTCCCGGTATGAGTTCTCGTCTAAATATGTCATTGCGAGAGGAAGCAGGCTTCGTTTACCAAGTAGACTGTACCTACACGGCATACAGTGATACGGGGCTTGTCGCTATTTATTTCGGCTGTGCTCCCGAGCATGAATCCGAAGCCATACAACTAGCATTAGCAGAACTCACACGCATATCACAAGAACCCCTAAGCGATAAAGAATTGACCGCAGCCAAACGGCAACTCAAAGGGCAATTGACCGTATCAAGTGATGCACACGAAAACTATTTCTTGGGAGCAGGAAAGGCTTTCCTTCACCAAGGACGAGTAGAGAGCCGAGAAACTATCCTCAGTAAGATTGATGCACTCACAACAAGCGAATTGTATGAGATCGCACAAGAGATATTCACTCCAGAGCGTATGATGACCTTAATATATCGCTAAGCAATAGCGAAGACAAGACACACCCAAGTGAACAAGACTATGAGTACTGACCCTAAAATCACCACCACTACACCAAGTTTGCTGGAGAGAGCCAAACGTTATCTCCCAACGGCTCTTATTGTTTTATTTTTTGCCCTACTTTCGTTTGCATATTTCTCTCCAGCAGTCTTGGAGGGGAGAGATTTATTTCAAAACGATGTAGCAGGTGCTAGTGGTACAGCACAAGACGTACGTGACTATTACGAGGAAACAGGGGAGACATCGTACTGGACGAATAGCCTCTTCGGGGGAATGCCCATGTATCAGATTGCTCCGAGTTATCCCTCGCTCTCTACCCTAAAGTTGATACAAGACCTAGGGACGCTACAGTGGCCTCTCAACCTACTTCCTAGTTATAGTTGGTTGCTATTCGCAATGCTTGTCGGCTTCTATATCTTTATGAGGAGCCTTAAGATTGGTAAGGTCTATGCTCTACTTGGGGCTTTGATGTGGGCATTCAGCAGTTACTTCATAATCCTCATCGAGGCTGGGCATATATGGAAACTCATGGTACTCTCCTTTATCCCCCCGACTATTGCTGGGATCATCTATACCTATGAGGGTAAATATCTAAAAGGTGGAGTACTCACGGCATTCTTCGCGAGTTTGCAGTTGATGAGCAATCACGTGCAGATGAGTTATTATTTCTCCTTTGTGATTGTTTTTATCCTATTAGGGTACCTCTATCAAACCATCAAAGCGAAGACATTCAAACATTATGTTCTAGCGAGTGCGACGACACTTATTGCTGCGATTGTATCTATATCGATCAATAGTTCCAACCTCTACCACACATATCAGTACACACAAGAGACGATGCGTGGTGGATCTGTCCTTAGTCAAGGAGCAAGCACTCCCGGAGCGTCAAAGAAGTCGGGTCTTGATAAGGAATATATCACAGCGTGGAGTTATGGTAAAGCAGAGACTTTGACGTTCCTCGTCCCCAATCTATATGGGGGAGCAACGGGTGCCCTTGGGAATAATCCAGAGGCTCTAGAAGTCGTTACAGACGACGAAACACGACAAATAGTCGCAGGAATGAACCATTACTGGGGAGATCAACCCTTTACCTCGGGCCCCGTTTATGTAGGAGCCTTTGTCCTATTCCTAGCGATCTTGGGGGCTATCGTAATACGTACGCCATTGAAATGGGCTTTGGTTGCTGCCACACTGCTCTCTCTCTTCCTTGGCTGGGGACACAATTTTATGTGGTTTAGCGATCTATTCATAGACTACTTCCCGCTCTATAATAAATTCCGCACAGTATCCTCAATCTTGGTAATTGCCGAGTTTACTATTCCTACCTTGGCGATACTGGCTTTGGTTGAGTTCGTATCAAGGCCCAAGGACTTTGTCGCACGAGAGCGAAAGGCTATCGCAATATCTTCTATCCTAACGCTAGGAACAGCATTCCTCCTAGCATTGGTACCGGGAATGCTATTTGACTTCATGAGTGATCAGGAGGTAGAGATGTTTCGCCAGTATCTAGCAGATCCTAGAGCCTTGCAGGTGATGAGTGCCCTCAAGGAGGTACGCTCCTCAATCGTAAGCAGTGATGCTTGGCGTAGTTTGGGCATTATCCTTGTTTCTCTTGCTATTGCTTATGCTTATTACAAGGAAGTCCTCCCCAAGCGAGCAACCCTCGTCTTGCTCACCCTTGTAACGCTCATTGATCTATGGTCGGTAGATAAGCGATACCTCAACGATGAGAAGTTTATCGACCTTAGTCAAATACAAGCACAGGCAACACCTGTTACAGATATTGACCTCAAGATTAAGGAGGACAAAGACCCACACTATCGTGTCTTAAATCTATCTGTATCTCCGTTTAATGATGCTACGACGAGTTATTCTCATAGATCTATCGGGGGCTATCATGCAGCCAAACTTGGGCGTTACCAGGATCTGATAGAGCATCAAATTGCAGAGCAAAATCAGCAAGTCTTGAATATGCTCGATATGCGTTACACGATACTCCAAAACGAAAAGGGAGAGTTGGCATACCTACCCAACGATAATGCTATGGGTGCTGCTTGGTTTGTTGATCTAGATGAAGTGCTAGTCGTACCAACTGCCCAAGAAGAGATGGCAGCCCTTAAGACGCTAGACCTACGACACCAAGCCGTCGTAACAGATGATCAAGGAATCAGAGGTACAGATATAAATAGCATCAAATCCAAGCAAGCGTCTCGAGATAGCCTCGCAATAACTGATAGTATCAGCACAGCCCCTCAGCCTAATAGCGGGGTAGAACTTATCGAGTACAAGCCCAACAAGGCGAGATACAAAGTCAGCACCAACCGAGAGCGTCTACTCGTGTTTAGTGAGATATACTATCCACACGGCTGGTCACTTACTATCGATGGTCAGCCTACCGAGATAAAGAGGGCAAACTACCTCTTACGGGCTGCCATAGTACCAGTAGGGGAGCATACACTCGAGATGATATTTGATCCTCAAAGCGTTCGTACGACAGAGATGTTGTCTTATGTTGCTCAAGGAGTGCTCCTAATGGCTTTAATAGCCTTAATTGTACAGTCACTGAAGAAAAGAAGGAACTAATATATACTACAATGAAACAGAATGTAATCAAGACTTTAGTAGTTAGTGCTGCAACACTACTACTTGCTAGTTGTGGAGGTAAGTTCAAACTAGCCGAGAGCCAAGTGTCAGTAAACCCCGATCCACTTGCTGTGCGAGGAGATGCTGTACCCGCGAAGATAAACCTATCTTTCCCCTCAAAGAGTTTTCCTCGCAAAGGCACTCTACGTGTTACACCTGTCTTACGTTATCAAGGTGGAGAGAAATGGGGTAAGAGTTACGAGTACCAAGGTGACGAGGTATATGGTAACGAACAGGTAGTCTTTTACAAAGGTGGAGCAAATGCCACACTTGACTTCTCTGTGCCATACGCTCCTGCTATGCAAAAGAGCGAACTATACTTGGTCTTTGACGGCAAGGTTGGTAGCCGCAAAGCGAAACTCTCGGATATGAAGGTGGCAAACGGAGTGAATAGTACCGAGGCCCTTGCAACGATTGCAGGGATCTATCCTGCGGTAGCACCTCATGGCTTCCAGAGAGTTGTCAAGGAGGCTTACGATGCCGATATTATGTTCCAAATCCAACAAGCCAATGTACGTGGCTCGGAGTTAAGCAAGGAAGAGGTTGAGGAGTGGAAACACATCGTACAAAATGCCAAGGAAACGCCCAATCAAAACGTATCTGTCGAGGTACAATCTTATGCTTCGCCCGATGGAGGTAAAGAATTGAACGAGAAACTTAGTGAGAAGAGAGAGCGTAACACGACAGCGAGCCTTAAGCAAGAGTTCAAGAAGCAACAGATGTCTGATGTTACTATCGATGCACACTACACTGCCCAAGACTGGGAGGGCTTCCGTCAGTTGGTAGAGAAGAGCGACCTTCCTGATAAGGAATTGGTACTACGAGTACTCTCTATGTACCCAGACCCTGAGCAACGCGAGCGTGAGATAAAGAATATCTCAGCCGTATTCCGTCAGTTGGCAGATGATGTCTTACCTAAACTACGTCGCTCTCGTCTAATTGCGAACGTAGAGATCATCGGGAAGAGTGACGAGGAGATCCAAGAATGGATAGAGAAAGCCCCCGGTCATCTTACGATCGAGGAACTTCTTTATGCTGCCGAACTAACAGAGTCTACAGAGGCAAAGATGCGTATTTACCAACTTGTCAATCGCATATTCCCCAAGGATTATAGAGCATACAATAATATAGGTACTCTATTCTATACTGCTGGCAAGTACGCAGAGGCTGAGAGTTGGTTCAATAAAGCAGCAGCTCGTCAAGACAACGAAGTTACGAAACTAAATCGTGGACTTATTGCTCTATCAAAGGGAGAGAAAGATCGTGCAACAGAGTTTATTGCTTCGGGACTAAATGTTCCCGAATTAGGACAAGCCTTGGGCTATCTATATCTCAAGCAAGGAGAGTATAGTAAGGCAGAGAATGCCTTTGCAGAGACTATTAGTACTAATGCTGCTGTTGCTCAAGTGCTGAATGGTAACTATGCCAAAGCCCTTACGACTCTAGCCGCTCTCAAAACGCCAACAGCGACATCTCAACTACTCTCTGCAATAGTGGCTGCTCGCACGGGAGATACTAATGGTGTTATTTCATCTATTAAGTCTGCCATAGCACTTGATCCTAGTTTGGCTCTTAGCATTGCTAATAATGTTGAGTTTAGTAAGTATAGCACACTTCCGGCCTTTACTCAATTGATCTCTAGTGCCACCAATCAAGTAGCACGCTAATATCCTTTACCGCAAGAGATACAATAACTTCGCAAACTCCCTATAGTCTACATAGATCTATAGGGAGTTTTCTTTTTGCCTGCACATCGGCTAAATCTTATCAGTCTAAGTAATTTACAGATGTATCGTAAGCATTAGTACCTAATACGGATTACACCAACAGCGAGTGATAATCACATATTGGCACCTTGTCGACTAGGTATTCCGATCCTCACTCAACACATCACAACCTATTAGGTAATTAGCCCTGCGTAAACACCTCGTCAAACAATCATACAATGAGTAATTCTCGGAATACTCAATACGAAGCCTATCCTTAAGTTGTTTGAAGCACCTCGCAACAACTGTTTGCCCCTCGTGGGAGTGTCTATCATCTAACGATAAACCTCTAGAGTACTTTTCTCAAGGACGCTTAGTACACCCTCGATTTCTACCTGATTTAGATGTTTCTCTGATCACTTAGGAATAGCAATACAATCTCCCATAACTTCCCTCATAAATGAAGTATAATGTCTGTTATCCTCTCGATGCGATTGCCCTATATCTGATCTTAGGGAGATCGGTATCTTCGCAAAGAATACTATTTGAAGTGTGAGATCTAATACTCCTGACCTCCCACTATGTTCTCTTGTATCGTAGTGTGTATGGGATATTTCTTTATGAGAGAGGTAACTTAATCTGCATAAGCCTGCCTAGATAATCTATCCGTCAAGGCGTGACGGATAAGCGTCAAGACGTGATTTTTATGCGTCAAGTCGTGACGCATAAACACCACGCCTTGATACCCATCAAGAAGAAGTAAGAAAAAGATCTAGATATTTCCGTAAAAATATCTAGATTATTTCGTCAATTTATCTAGAACATTTTGTTGAAAGATCTAGGGCTATCAGAATAACTCAATCCTTGACAGAACGTAGCATCTGAATTAAGTATGGAAAGATGAGTTGTATGCGTACTTGTCTTTGTGCTCTATGGAGTCTTAATTATAGAATATTTGTGTTAACTTTGTGATGTAGATGAGAGTTTGCATATAGGCGCGATATTATCAAGCCCCGCTTACCACCTACAGAGAGTCAAGGCATTAGCCTTGACTCTTCTCTTGTTGAAGGATAGTTCGATTTTTATTTCTCGATATAGGATTAATCGCCTATTAGCGATATGAGAGGAAGTACGAAGATAAGAATGTCTATTCAAGCGAATGTCAATCTGTAACTTTTATCCCGAGGAGAAGGTTATTGATCTATTGATGTATTAGATACCGACAAAAAACTTTGAGATGTCTCTAGAAATCATTTAAGTAGGTAGTGAGCCCAAAGAAAAGTCATACACTTTGTAGTGTAAGTAGTGAGGCTTAGAGTAAGGCTATATGCTTGGAGTTTATGGAGGCATCTACTAAGCCTAACTATTTCTATTTAAGTGTATTCTTAAGTATCAATTCCTTAGGTCTAAAACATTCATTACCTTTGTGGTATGGATAGTAATGTCCTAGGTGCACTGCGGTGTGGCCGATAGCAGGGGGTAGTCAATAGGCTACCCTTCTGTATGGTAGATATAAGATCTCGCCTCTCTCTCCTCGTGTGGAATATCTCCGGGGTCTGAGTATCTTGCCCTTAGTTATCTTCTATATCATTAGTGTCCTAAAAGCTGATTGGAGTTAAAAGACAAGGAGAGGCACTGGGAAGTGCCTCTCCTTGCTTACATTATCAGAGACGCTAAGGTAAATTATCGTACCTTTAGCCTATTCAACAAAAAAAACTCTGATG
>JBHAFI010000157.1:0-4917 GCA_041856045.1 Porphyromonas sp.
ACTCTTATCGGCAACAGTCTGTGCTATTTGCTTGAGGTTGATACAACGCTCTACGACTAGTCGAGGATAACGAATGTTTTTGTCTAGCCCATTAAGTCGGGGCATCTCTTGAATAATGTACTTTGCCATAATGCAAACGGTATATAAAGTGAATATAAATGATTTTTAGGGAGATTGTAATCGCCTGTATTATATTGGTTTATATTGAGGTGAACGACTACGTTGATCCCTATTTGTTGGCAAAGGTAAGGGACGAAGAAATAAACTTATTCCATTAGCAATACAAAGTTAAGCGTCAGGTCTTGACGCTTGTAAATCACGTCTTGGCGGATAAAAATCAGGTCTTGACGCTTAAGTGTCGGGTCTTGATGGAGAGGTTCTATGAATAAGACGATAAGTATTGTGTATCTAGTAGTGGCAGAATAAGCCCTTTTGAACAAGGTTTTTTCTGCTTATATATTGAGAAATTTCCGTAAATTTGTACCTTGATAATTTGATTTATTCAAACAACTATAAATAGTGATATGGCAAGTGTTATTTCTGTAAAGAAGGGCCTCTCTATCAATCTTAAGGGTAAAGCACCCGAGGTACACCTCGGGCAAGCACACTGCGGTAGTACCTATGCCGTAGTTCCCTCGGATTATGTTGGCTTTGTGCCTAAGTTGTCTGTGCAACTAGGGGACAAGGTCGAGGTAGGTTCTCCTATTATGTATCACAAGTCGTCGCCAGACCTTAAACTGACTGCTCCCGTGAGTGGTGAGGTTGTGGCGATTAACCGTGGTGCCAAGCGTAAAATCCTTAGCGTTGAGATCAAGCCCGAGGGTGAGCAACGTTACAAACAATTCGCTGTGAGCGAAGCCCAAAGTGGCGAGGCTATCCTAGCCCTCTTACTTGAGAGCGGGTTATTCGCATTCTTTCACCAGCGTCCTTATGATCGTATTGCCAACCCCGAGGTGGCTCCACGTGACATCTTTGTAACAGCCAACTTTACGGCTCCACTCGCACCTAGTTTTGATTTCCTCCTCAAGGGACGCGAGGCTGATCTGCAAACAGCCCTTACTGCCTTGAGCAAACTAACGACAGGTAAGGTATATCTAGGGGTAGAGGCAGGTAAGTTATCAGGAGTACAGGACGTAGAGCGTGTTGAGGTCGTAGGACCGCACCCCGCAGGTCTTGTCGGTACCCTAATTAACCATATTAAGCCCGTCAATAAGGACGAGGTAGTGTGGACGCTCAAGGCAACAGACCTCCTTGTAATAGGTCGTTTCTTGCGTACTGGTAAGGTAGACTATAAGCGTACAATTGCTCTTACAGGTAGCGATGCACTAGAACACGGTTATGTAGATATTATCCCAGGCGTACGCTTCAGCGAGGCATTCCCAAAGGGCTTAGCCCAGAAGTCGGAGCACGAGCGTATTATCGAGGGTGATGTCTTGACGGGTACTCAGGTAGGTGAGGATCACTTGTTTGTAAGTTACCAAGTTGATCAGATCACGGTTATCCCCGAGGGTGATGATGTCCACGATATGTTCGGTTGGGCATTACCAGGCTTCGGTAAGTTTAGTATGAGCCGTAGTTTCTTCTCTTGGTTGTCACCAAAGAATAAGGAGTACACACTAGATGCTCGCTTGCAGGGTGGCGTAAGGGCTATGATTGTGAGTGGAGAGTACGATCGTGTATTCCCGCTAGATATTTATCCAGAGTTCTTGCTTAAGAGTATCATTGCTTTCAATATCAACGATATGGAGGCACGTGGTATCTACGAGGTTGCTCCCGAGGACTTCTCACTCTGTGAGTTTGTCTGCACCTCAAAGATACCCTTGCAACAGATCGTGCGTGATGGGCTTGATGAACTGTACAAGGAAATGAACTAAAGTTTGACCATTAAAGATTTATTGCTTTGAACGCTCTAAGAAAACAAATCGATAAGATTAAGCCCCACTTCTCTAAGGGTGGTAAGTTTGAGAGTTTGCATACGGCTTTTGACGCCTTTGAGACTTTCTTGTTTGTCCCCAATACGACAAGCGGACGTGGTGGTGTACACATACACGATGCCGTGGATAGTAAGCGTACGATGACGATGGTTATCCTCGCCTTACTGCCTGCTTTGCTTTTCGGTATGTACAACTTGGGTTACCAGCACTACAACGCTATCGGTCAATCCGATACATCGTGGTTTGATATGTGCCTCTATGGTATGCTCGCGATGCTCCCACAGATTATCGTGTCATACGGTGTAGGGCTTGGTATTGAGTTTATCATCGCGAGCAAGAAGGGACACGAGGTTGCTGAGGGTTTCCTCGTGTCTGGTATGCTTATCCCTATGATCGTACCTGTCGAGACTCCGCTATGGATGATTGCAGTGGCTACAGCCTTTGCTGTTGTCTTTGCTAAGGAGGTATTTGGTGGTACGGGTTACAACATCTTCAACGTGGCTCTCGTAGTACGTGCTTTCCTATTCTTCTCTTATCCTGCTGCGATGAGTGGAGACAAGGTGTGGGTACGCCTTAGCGATACTTTTGGCCTAGGTGCAGGCAACGTTGTTGATAACTTCTCGGGTGCTACTCCGCTCGGTCATATCGCTGCTGCCAAGACTGTTGATGGTCAAACTGCACAGCAAGCCTACGAAGCCGTAGCGAAGGAACTACCAAGCCTTTGGGACGCTTTCGTCGGTCTTATTCCTGGCTCTATCGGTGAAGTAAGCACCTTGGCGATTATCATAGGTGCTATCTTTCTCATCTGGACGGGTGTTGCTAGTTATAAGATAATGCTCTCGGGTGTTGCTGGTGCTACTGTGATGGCTCTAGTCTTCAACGCTATTGCCGTGACTCCACAAATGTGCGTTACACCGCTCCAACACTTGGTATATGGTGGTTTCGCCTTTGGTATTGTCTTCATGGCAACAGACCCTGTGACGGCAGCACGTACCGAGACAGGTAAGTGGATCTATGGCTTCCTTATCGGGGTAATGGCGGTATTTATCCGTGTACTCAATGCTGGTTATGCAGAGGGTATGATGCTTGCGATACTTTTCGGTAACACTATGGCTCCCGTGATTGACTACTTCGTGGTAGACCGCAATACACAGCGTCGTCTAGCACGTGCAAAAACAACGAATGCTAAGGCTTAATACTATTAAGACGATGAATACAGAAAAGAATTCGTACACCATTATATACTCTATTGTGATGGTAGTCCTAGCGGCAGTGTTACTTGCTGCTGCTGCTATGGGTCTAAGACCTGCACAGGAAGAGAACCAAAAGATAGATAAGATGGAGCAGATACTACGCTCTATCGGTCAATCTCCAGCCAAGTCGGAAGTGATCGCTACCTACAACAAGTACATCAAGAAGGAACTCCTCCTTGATGGTGAGGGCAATATCCTCGGGACCTATGAGGGTAATGACCTTACGAATAGCGAGGCATTTAACAATAACACCGAGTTGGAGATGAAGAAACTCAATAAGGGTGAGGTAACGACGAAGGAAGTACGACTAAACGCTTTCGTTGCCGAGGTAGATGGTAAGACCGTGTACATTCTTCCCCTTAATGGAGCAGGACTATGGAATAAGATCTGGGGTTACCTCGCAGTTGATGCTGTCGACCACTCTACTATTGTAGGTGCAGACTTTGGTAACGCTGGTGAGACTCCGGGTCTAGGAGCCGAGATCTCTACTCCGACTTTCTCTGGACAATTTAAGGGTAAGCAACTCTTTAAGGAAGGTGTCTTCAAGAGTGTCGCTGTCGTAAAACCTGGTAAAACTATCGAGGGACAAGATGTCGTCGATGGTATCTCTGGGGGTACACTTACGAGTGATGGCGTTCACGCTATGCTTGAGACAAGCCTTAAGCCTTACCAAAAGTTCCTCGAAACCTATCAAGCACAATAGTTATGTCTCTCTGGAATAATAAGAATAAAGAAATCTTGCTCGGTCCTTTGAGCAAGAATAACCCCGTAGTTGTGCAGATGCTTGGTATCTGCTCGGCTCTTGCGGTAACCTCAAAGTTAGCCCCTGCTATCGTGATGGCTTTGTCTGTTACGGTCGTAGTAGCGTTTGCCAACGTGATCATATCTTTGATCCGTAAGACGATCCCTGGGCGTATCCGTATCATCGTTCAGTTGGTCGTGGCTGCAACGCTCGTTACTCTTGTAAACGAACTTCTGAAGGTGTATGCCTATGATGTAAGTAAGCAACTCTCGGTGTTTATCGGTCTGATCATTACGAACTGTATCTTGATGGGTCGTCTAGAAGCCTTTGCCCTTGGCAACAAGCCTTGGGAGAGTTTCCTTGACGGTATCGGTAATGGTCTAGGTTATGGTCTAATCTTGGTGATCGTGGCATTCTTCCGCGAGTTGCTAGGATCAGGAACCTTGCTTGGCTATCAAGTGATCCCTCAGTCGTTGTATGCTACCGACGGTATCCACGGATACGTTAATAATGGTCTAATGATATTGCCTCCTATGGCTCTTATCTCTGTGGCCGTAATTATTTGGGTGCATCGCTCGCTAAATAAGGATCTTCAAGAGGATTAGTAGTAGGTTATTCGTAGATAAACAATCAAAAGATGGAAACATTATCTTTGTTTTTTAAGTCGATCTTCATCGACAATATGATCTTCGCCTACTACCTAGGTATGTGTTCGTTCTTGGCGGTGTCAAAGAACGTGAAGACATCTCTTGGTCTAGGTGCAGCCGTAACATTCGTCCTTGTCTGTACTTTGCCTATCAACTATGCGCTGGAGACTTATGTCTTTAAGGCAGGTGCTTTGTCATGGCTCAATCCAGAGTATGCGGCATACGACTTTAGTTTCTTGTCGTTGATCATTTTTATTGCCGTGGTGGCGGCATTTACCCAACTTGTGGAGATGGCAGTAGAGCGTTTTAGCCCTTCGCTATACGCTTCTCTTGGTATCTTC
>JBHAFI010000158.1:0-15996 GCA_041856045.1 Porphyromonas sp.
CTCAAAGAGTTCCAACGTCATACCTGTTCTTGACAATATCCTATTCGAACTCACTAACGACAAACTAACCATATCAGCCGCCGATACCAACAATCGCCTTACAACGCACATAGAGGTGCAAAACGTAAGCGAGAGCGGTAGTTTCCTTGTGCCTCACCGCACTCTCCTCGACTTGCTCAAAGACTTACCAGAGCAACCCGTGGTACTTGAGGTGATGACGAGCAACAACTACAATGCGAAGTTGGAGTATAGTAATGGCTACTTTGAGTTCTCGGCATCGGAGGCTAGTACCTTCCCCGAGGAAATCAAGTTTGAGGATAGTATGACGAGCGTTGAGTTGCACGCAGCAAGTATGTTGGCTGGTATCAATGCAACCAAGTTTGCAGCAGCGACTGACGAACGACGCCCTATTATGACAGGCGTACTTATGGACTTTAAGGACGATAGCCTTGTCTACGTTGCCTCGGACGGACGATACCTCGTACGCTACACCAACAGCAAAATACAAGGTTCACCCGTTGCTCAACTCTGTATCCCTGCATCAATATGCTCTCTCCTTACAGGCTCATTATTACCCAAGGAGAGTGGTACAATTCGCCTCTCGTACGACGAGCGTCATTTACAAGTAGAGTTATCACGCTTTACGCTCACCGCACGCCTACTTGATGGTCGCTTCCCCAACTACAACTCTGTGATCCCACCAACAAGTCCCTTTGAGGTCACAGTTAGTCGTGATGCTCTACTCTACGCAAGCAAGCGTGTGTCGGCTTGTGCCAATAAGGCGAGTAAGATGGTACTTTTGTTGATCAACGACAACAAGATTACGCTCCAATCAAAAGACCTCGATCTCTCTATCGCAGGTCAAGAGCAGATCCCATGCTCTGTAAATGTAGCAGAGCATAATATCCGTATTGGCTTCGACTCGGAACTCCTAGGTAAGATATTGAGCAGCCTCAATTCGTCCGACGTTACGCTCTCACTTGCAGACCAAACACGTGCAGCGGTGATCCGCCCCGTAGAAGAAGCCGAGGGTATAGAGACACTTAGTTTGCTTATCCCCCTTAAACTTCTTAGCGAGCGTTAATCACCCATTCCTTGTATGCAACTCAAACTACAACGTCCTGCGATTGTCTTCGACCTAGAAACGACTGGCACCTCGGTAACTAATGATCGCATTATCGAGATCTCTATTATCAAGATAATGCCCAATGGCGATGAGGAGGTACGCACCCGTAGGATTAACCCCGGGATACCTATCCCTCCAGAGTCCACTCAAGTACATGGCATTAGTGACAAAGACGTACAAGACTGTCCACACTTCTCGCAGATTGCTAAGGCTCTGTACGAATGGATCGAGGGCTGTGATCTTATCGGGTTCAACTCCAACCGCTTTGATGTACCTTTGCTTGCAGAGGAATTTCTCAGAGCAGGGATAGATCCCAAGTTTCACGAGCGTAATATGGTCGATGTACAAGTGCTATATCACAAGATGGAGCCACGTAACCTATCGGCTGGATACAAGTTCTACACAGGGAAGACTCTAGAGGACGCTCACTCTGCCGAGGCAGATACACGTGCTACGTATGAGATACTACAAGCACAACTAGATCGGTATAGCACTGAGGTCAGCAACAACATCGAGGCTCTTGCCGAGTTGACCTCTTACCGCAGGCAGGTAGACTACGCTGGTACTCTCGTCTACGATAGCGAGGGTGAGGTCCTTATCAATATAGGTAAGTACAAGGGGCAAGCCCTCAAGCAGGTGCTCAAGCGTGATCTAGGCTATTACTCTTGGATAATGAAAAGTGACTTCACGCTAGACACAAAGATGTGCTTTACGCGTATCGTAGAGGAGATGAAACAACAAGGACTATTATAATATATATGAGTAGTTTACAGGGCAAGCATATTGTCTTAGGTATTACAGGAAGCATCGCAGCATATAAGGCTGCGGTGCTTACTCGCTTACTCATCAAGAGAGGTGCTGAGGTGCAAATCGTTATCACCCCAGCAGGGAAAGAGTTTATCACTCCTATTACCTTGTCCGCACTGACGAGTAAGCCCGTGATCAGTGAGTTCTTCTCGGGTCGAGATGGCACATGGAATAGTCACGTAGACATAGGACTTTGGGCCGATGCCATGCTTATTGCTCCTGCCACAGCAGCAACAATAGGGAAGATGGCTCACGGCATAGCAGACAATATGCTCTTGACGACTTATCTCTCGATGAAAGCCCCAGTTTTCGTCGCTCCTGCGATGGACTTGGATATGTACAAACACGCCTCTACGCACGACAATCTACGCCTACTAGCAGAGCGTGGCAACCATATTATCGAGCCGGGAACGGGCTTCCTTGCAAGCCATCTAGAGGGCAAGGGGCGTATGGAAGAGCCTGAGGTTATCGTCCAGAGGCTTCAAGACTTCTTTGCCCAAGGACAGACACATAGGGGTAAAAAGGTTGTCATTACAGCGGGACCTACACACGAAGCCCTAGACCCTGTTCGCTTCCTCGGTAACAACTCAACCGGACGTATGGGTATTGCTCTTGCCGACGAATACGCCAAGCGAGGGGCAGAGGTAGAGTTAATTTTGGGGCCAAGTAACTTACGTCCTCAAGAAGCAAGTGTAAAGACAACACTTGTTACCACGGCTCTTGATATGCTCTCTGCCACAGAGCGTGTCATCGAGCAAGCAGATATAGCGATCTTTGCTGCGGCAGTAGCAGATTATAGGCCTGCCAACAGAGCAGAGCAAAAGATCAAACGTGAGCATAGCGACACGCTCAGCCTTGAGTTGGTACGCAACCCCGACATAGCGGCGACAATGGGAGCCAATAAGCGAGGCGATCAACTCTTTGTATGCTTTGCTCTCGAGAGCAATAGTGGCGAGCAAGAAGCACAGCGTAAGATGCAAGAGAAGGGTATGGACGCTTGTGTCCTCAACAGTCTACAAGACTCGGGGGCAGGCTTCGGCTATGCGACCAACAAAGTGAAAATATACGCACAAGGTAAGGACACCCCCTACGAGAGCCAACTCCTACCTAAGGAAGAGATCGCTCGTGAGATAGTTATGTATCTAGACGCACTTAAGTCGTAGACCCTAGCCCTATAATACAATGCTAAAGACGCTTATTAAGTCGTAAACCTCAGCCCTATTACACAATGCTAAAGACGCTTATTAAGTCGTAGATCCTAGCCCTATAATACAATGCTAAAGACGCTTATTAAGTCGTAGACCCTAGCCCTATTATACAATGCTAAAGACGCTTATTAAGTCGTAGACCCTAGCCCTATTACACAATGCTAAAGACGCTTATTATTCGCAACTATGTCCTCATAGATCATCTTGTACTCGACTTTCACTCGGGCTTCACCTCGATCACAGGTGAGACGGGTGCTGGTAAAAGTATTCTATTGGGGGCAATAGGTCTTTTGATGGGACAGCGTGCAGACCTTAGTATGGTACGCCCCGGTAGTGATAAATGCATCATAGAGGCACACTTCGGGATTGTCGATACGACAATTACCAATCTATTGGCCACAGAGGATATAGACAGCGAGGGCGAAGAGTTGATCATCAGGCGAGAGATCTCTATCAAGGGAAAGAGTCGAGCCTTTGTCAATGATACACCAGCCTCTCTCGTCCTCCTCAAGGCTCTAAGTGAATACCTCATTGACATTCACTCTCAGCACAAAAATCTACTACTTGGTGATGCACACTTCCAACTCTCGGTACTCGATCTATACAGCAATAACATCGAGGAGCGTCAGCAGTACACGCGTGTACACAAAGAACTCATCGCACTCAACAAAGAACTAGAGTCGGCTCGTCGCATCGCTAGCGAAGCGATCAAAGAGCAAGACTTTTTGCAGTTTCAGTACGACCAACTAGAGGAGGCCCAACTCAAAAGTGGAGAACTAGAGCGACTCGAGGAAGAAGAGCAACAACTTAGTCACGCTCTCGACATCAAGAGCGGACTTATCAAAGCCTTTGCTTCTCTAGATGACGATGAGCGTGGAGCATTAAGGGCTATCTCCTCAGCACTAGATAGTCTTGGGTCTATCCGCAAGTACTGGAACCCAGCAGGCGAACTTTACGATCGCCTACAAAGCACCCGTCTAGAACTACGAGATATTAGTGACACGCTCTCGAGCAACGAGAGTGATATAGACTATGACCCCGAGCGTCTTAGCCTTGTATCCCAACGTCTAGACCTACTCAATACGCTACTTACCAAGCACAGCAAGAGTAGTGTCGACGAGTTAATCTCCCTACGTGACGAACTAGGCAACAAACTAGAGGCTATCAGCAACTCCGATGAGCATATCTTGGACTTGGAGAAACGTGTAGTCGATTGTAGCCAACGTTTGCGAACGCTAGCAGAGCAACTATCACAGACCCGACAAGTTGCCGCCCGTAGCATCGAGCAGCAACTTATTGCTGGCCTAGTAGATCTAGGTATGCCGCATGTACGCTTCTCTATACAGGTGGAGCAGACAGAGTTGTTTGGCAACTCAGGGATAGATATAGTTACTTACCTCTTCTCGGCTAATAAGGAACTACCACTAGAGCCTGTTGCAGAGATCGCCTCGGGAGGAGAGATCTCTCGACTAATGCTGTGTATCAAGTCTTTGATTGCAGACAAGCGACAACTCCCCACGATCATCTTTGACGAGATAGATACTGGGGTGTCTGGTGATATAGCGGAGCGTATCGGTATCATCTTACAGCAGATGGGCAAGAGTATGCAAGTAATGGCTGTCACCCACCTCCCACAGATCGCTGCCTCGGGACAAAAGCACATATACATCTACAAAGAGCATAGCGAGTCGAGTACACTGAGCCATATCCGTTACTTGGAGCCCAACGAACGTGTACAAGAGATCGCACGTATGCAGAGTGGCAACAACCTTACTGAGGTGACACTCGCAGCAGCCCACGAACTACTAAGTAATGCACAAAAGAGAATACAATAGATGAAACAAAACAAACTTATATACGGTACCCATTCTCTCCTCGAAGCCCTCGAAGCCGGTAAGGAGATAGACAAAATTTTTATCCGTCGAGGACTAAAGACCGAGGAAACGCAGCGTATCACTGCCATTGCTCGCGAACGAATTATTCCCGTACAATCCGTTCCTATTGAGAAACTAGACCGACTCACGAGTCGTAATCACCAAGGCGTACTCGCTTTCCTTGCAGAGATCGAATACACCTCTCTCGAGCAATTGATACCTATGATCTATGAGGAGGGACGTATGCCTTTTTTCGTAATCCTAGATGGTATTACAGATGTACGCAACTTTGGGGCAATCGCCCGTACAGCAGAGTGTGCAGGTGTTGATGCTATTATCATTCCCGACCGAGGTAGTGTCAGTGTTACGGGTGATGCTATTAAGACCTCATCGGGGGCATTACATCGCTTGCCCGTTTGTCGTGTTAGTGCGATAAGCCAAACAATACGTACACTCCAAGCCAACGGTATCAAGGTCGTTACCGCAAGCGAAAAAGCAAGTAAAGTCTACACCGAGGAAACCCTCACTCCACCGATTGCTATCGTAATGGGTAATGAGGAGGTAGGCCCTAGCGAGGAGACTATACGACTATCCGACACACTGGCTCGTATTCCTCAAGTCGGCACTATTGGTTCGCTTAATGTATCCGTAGCCGCAGGGATTATGCTATACGAAGTCGTGCGTCAAACAGCACAACAATAAGCCATCAAGAAGTAATACAGAGAGGACTCGGCTGTACTCTAGAGTAGCCACACTTGGGGGACGAAGTATAAATCCCCCACACAGTCCTCTATCTCCTCGATGTTTGGGCTATTTGAGTCCTCACGCAGGAGAAACAATCTCTACCCATATTCCCTAGATCAGAAATTATGCGTATTCGTCTTTATGCCGATGCTCCCAACTACCGCGAGGTCCAAGAGGTTATCTCGGCTCTGCGTGCTGGTGAGGTAATTATCTATCCCACTAGTACGGGCTATGCTTATGCTTGCGACGCCTTACAGACTCGTGCCGTAGAGAGTATTTACAGGATCAAGAAGATAGACCCTCGCAAGAAGGCTCTATCTATAATGTTTGCCAACCTAAGCCAACTATCGGAGTACTGCAAGATCAACGATAGAGCGTTTAAGTTCATCAAGGAGCATAAGGGAGAGTTTACCTTCATCTTACCGACAGCCTCGACTTTACCCAAGATATTCAAGCAACGCAAAGAGGTCGGGGCAAGACTAGTACAAAACCCGATCGGGAAGTTACTTATCGAGGAACTAGGTAATCCCCTCATTACCTCTTCTCTGCCAATTGACGAGGACGAACCCGAATACGCTACCGATCCCGAACTAGTAGAGGAGCGTTATGGCTGGGAAGTACCGATCATCGTAGACGGCGGATTACTCTCTGGTACTGCCTCTACAATCATCGACTGCACGACAGAGCCCTTTGAGATTGTTCGCCTAGGTCAGGGGCGTCTTGATGACGTAGAGCCTGCACTCTCATAGCCTAGTATAGAGTCTTGTTCCTCCCCGAGAAATAGACCGAGAGAAGCATAAGGAACCTAAGAAATAATAGGAGCCTAGTAACAGCCCCAATCCCCAAGTACTAGACATCGGGATAGGCTTGACGGAGTCCCCTCGACAGACTACTAGTGGTCTATCGAGGGGACTCTCTCTTATCAAAAGGCTCGATCTCTAAAGATCCCTCGTCCCACTCAATAAACGTATCGCCAAGGAGCGTCATACTATTTGTATCACCCCGTACTACTTTTTGATACATCTTGCTACCGCCTTATTCATTGGATCACAAATTGCTCTTATACTATCCCGATGCTATAATTCGCCCGAGGTATCGGATAGCACCTTGAGAGAAGGTAAGAACCTATCAGTCCCTCGCCCAAAACGACACTAAGGCACACATCGTATTAGTACCCCATCGCTTCGTAGGTAGATAACATCATATTATGCTACCTAGCAACAAGGCTCTACTTACTAGCCGTACACAGATACCACTTTTATAAGTCGATAAGCAGGAATATCAAACTTTTATCCCCCTTAGGATCAACCTACTATCTAATGGACTTCCCTACTTTGTTGGTCTATGCATCAAGACGTGACGCATAAAAATCAAGACGTGATTTTTATCCGCCAAGGCGTGACGGATAAGTGTCAAGCCTTGATCTTAAGCATAACATTAGTTTTCTTGGCTTGCGATTAGGGTATATCTTCATCTTTGTATAAACCTATGAATTAGAGGATAAAACCTTTTGCTCAATTAGGTCTAAGCCCTTATCCTATCAGCAAAACTCCCCGTATCACGAGATCACCCTCAAGAGTCATTAGCATCGCACAATAAAGAATTAACCCATCAAACAGCAATGATAAAAACAAAATAAACCAAACTAAGCACCCGTTATTATTTATATTGAGATTTATCTATATCTTTATTATCAGTAACAGGGCATACACGCTTGGCGATCGAGGGGCATAAGGATATACTCTGTATATGTGCTTACTATTCGTCGGTCATACTACGATACTCTCCGCTAGACAGCACCACAACAACATAGGGCAATAGCAACCAAGAGAGCATAACAAGGAGGAGCAACAGCCCAAACATAATCGGACAAACGACAATACAACAGAGCCATAGACTCTACAACAAATTACGATCAAAAGACTTAAATCATGTACGCCAAAGGCTCAAACTCTAGAGCCAACAAGGAGTACACAAAAGGACTAACACGTATGAGCAAGATCAAATCTTACCTTCTTATGCTCGCCCTAGGGCTAATCCATTGGGCTGAAGCACAAACGATCTCATTCTCGGGGCTAGACGATCGCCTTGATAGCGTCAAGAAAGTGGTGCTATCCGACATCAAGTATCAGGTCGGCTATGAATATGCCTATCGCACCAATCCACAAGATACTCTTAAGACCTACAAGGAGCCTATGCTCTTGCAAGTGGGAGATAGTCATCTACGCTTCTTGAGTGCTTATCTCTATGCTCGCGACACCATTCAAGATAATGCTTACAGACAAGGCGTGAAGTCCTTCCTCGAGATTATGCCCTCTTTGCAGAGAACCTACAAACTAGCCCGTTTCACAGAGCAATACCTCATCGACCTCAACACACGTACACTGCGAGGTAATGTCCCCGTTGTTATCGATAATTGGGTATATACCGAGGACTTACCCACACAAATGTGGGAACTCATCGAGGGAGATAGTACGATCCTTGGTTACGCTTGTAAGCCTGCGACCACAACATTCCGAGGGCGTAAGTACACAGCATACTATGCACCCGAACTAGCACTACCCTACGGCCCTTGGAAATTCTCGGGACTCCCCGGTCTAATCCTTGCCCTTAGCGATGAGAAAGGCGAGCATAAGTACACAGCCATCGGGATAGAGGAGATCAAAGAGTATCGCCCCCTTTATCAGCCTGTACTCTCTAGGGAGAAAAAAGGCAAACGCAAGGAGATACTTCGCATACTAAGCAATGCAGCCAAGAACCCAGCCATGATATTGGGTAACCTCGAGGGTGTTAAGATTGATGAGAAGACGCTCGCAGGTATCAAGCCTAGACCACATAATCCACAAGAGTTGGAGTAATCACTTATACCGCTATGAGGAGATTTATTTGCTTTCTGCTCATCGCTCTATACTCTGTCCCCTCGATTGCTTGGGGGCAAGAGGTCTTACGCTTCCTTATACTCTCGTCTGATGGTAAGCGACCCATTGCCGATGTAGTTTGTCAGGCTTACGATGCCTCGCACAAACTGAGAGCATACCGCATCAGTAATAGTAAGGGAGAGGTACAAATACCGAGTGAGGGGATCAGCAGTGTGAGTTTTTTCAAACTCAATTATAAGACGAGTCAAATCAAGATAGGGGCGAGCGAGGGCATTAGGACGGTGTACCTCGAGGGGCTACACTATACCCTTAAGGAAGTTACGATCAAGACCGATCCTATCAGACAACAAGGAGATACCATACGCTACAATGCTTCGCAGTTCGTTGGTCAGTCGGATAGGTACCTAGAAGACCTTATAGCCAAGATGCCGGGACTAAGTATCGACAAAGAGGGGTATATCCGCTATCAAGGGCAATTCATCAAGCGTATGTATGTCGAGGGAAAAGATCTGCTTGGCTCCCAGTACAACATAGCAGCCAAAGCACTGCCTGCCGAGGGTATTGCCGAGGTACAAATCCTAGAGAACCACCAGCATATACGCCGTCTTGATGGTAAGGTGAATGAGGATAAGGCCTCGCTAAACATTAGGCTCAAGAAGAGCCATAGGCACCGCCTTATCGGAGATCTAACGCTAGGGGTAAGCAAAATTAGCCCTCCTAGAGGTCTTGGCGAGGCTAAACTCTCGCACTTCGGCACAACATATCAAGGACTATACACACCACAAGCCAACAACCTAGGGATAGCCTACAAGGAAGTCGAGGGCAACCAAATCGACATCAACAATATCGAGGTATTTACAGCCCAAGAGCAGGCACTAAGTGGCGAGCCTTATCACGAACTTGAGGATCTCAAACTCAATAGGTATCTCGACAACCGAAGCCTTGCTACCACGGCAAACGGACTCTTGAGCCTTGACAGCATAAGCCTAATTAAGTATAATGCTGTGGGCCTAGTAGACAAGCGAGAGCAGACGAGTAGTACGCGACAAGTCTTCGGAGGCTTGACACCCATCGTATGGGAACGTAACAAGGCATACCACTTCAAGAAACAAAACCTAGCACTCGCTACTACCTACGAGCGTAATAGCCTAAGTACCTATCTGACTAATATCCTATCACTCAAGTATCAAGGTAGCAAGAATGGGTCAAGTATCTCGGCTAATAACACCTCGTATCAACAGCATACAGAGCAGAAGTACTACCAAATAGAGAATACGCTATCGACGTCCTTTGGCTTATTCGGGCGTGATATCGTTTATAAGGGCTTTGTACGATATAGTTCGCTACCCGAGGTACTCTCCGTGCGTGATATAGGTGTCTACGATCAAGACTTTGGTCAAAGACGCTTTACGCTCAACAACTCCGCCTCTAGCCTATGGTCTTTGCCCAAGGGTACGCTTAGCCTTGGCGTATTACAGCGTTACCAGAGGAGTCACTTTGAGGTGGAGGGCAAGAGAAGTCATTCGTCACAACTAAGCCTTAAGATCAGGTCTAGTTACACCCATCGCTATACTCAAGGACATTGGTCATTAGGTCTATCTCCACAACTAGAGCGTATCGCTCTACACGGCAATCCGGGGGCTTCCTCAACTGAGAGCAAAACGCTGTACGCTCTTGCCCCTAGCCTATCGTGGAAACACAACCTTACGAGCAAACTACAACTACACCTGCACCTCTCCCAAGACCAATCGCTCGTCACAGAGGACTACCCACTACTCGGTGAGTTGCGAACTAGTTACTGGGACTATCAGCAGTCATCGGGCGATATATACCAATCTACCAAAGGCTCTGCAACGCTCAACCTAAGTTACAAAGACATCTATCGGGGACTTTTCGCCCGACTACATCTAGGCTACAAAGAGCGAGATCAAGACTACGTCCTAGGACACACCTACGAGCAGAATAGATACCTGCGTACCTACATCAAAGGCAAGCAACAATTTGAGCAGTGGATAATGGGTGCTGGGATAGACAAATCTTGGATAGATGCAGGTGTTACGCTCAAGTATAATAGCAATTATAGCCACAGCGATTATGATCTGATGCAGAATAGCATACAGAGCCGTAACAGCCTTAGACAACTAGGGCATAGCCTGCAAATGATATGGAAGACACAAAACTTCCTCATCGCCAAGGCAGAGGTACTACACAATATCACTTGGATCAAGAATAGCCTATACCAAACAAGCCTACCAAGCCTATCCCTCATCAAAGCACGAGGAGAGATAGACCTGATGCCTAGCAAAGTATGGCAGTGGCAAATAGGTATGGAGAGTTATTGGAACCAGCACGATCGAGCCTTGTGGACTAAGGGCTTATTCCTCGACATCAGTACCTCGTATAAGATAAGTCATGTGTTGGAGGTCGCACTCGGCTGTACCAATCTCTTCGATCGCAAAGAGTATCAGATACAGTATGTGCAAGATCTCAATCGTGAGACCTTCGCTATGCCTTTGCGAGGACGAGAGTTTCTCATCAAAGCCACTTATCACTTATAAGAGAGACACAGGGGTACTGACGATCGCAACTAAGAGATAAAGACCGATAGAGCCTCACAAACCCTTGTACACCTTAGGTCTTATAGAGCCTATTACATCAAGAGCATACTCAGAGAGGGCTTCAAACTCCAAGGGCGAAGGGATCGGTCTGAAACTAGAGAAGCCATCGTACGCTCGAGTTAGCGTACGATGGCTTCGTCCTATATCATTCTATCTCTACAAAGTCCGTGGCAGTGTAGTATCAATAGCCTTCAGCACTTTTCCCCATAATAGCACTACTTGTAGTAGACAGGATATACGCCAGGCGTAGTATTCGTTCTCCATACCCAAAACTCTAGGCCAACGACCTTAAAGATAATAGGGGGATTGAGTTGCTTTCGTGCTTCTCTTGACCAAGTACGGACCAAAGGGCTATTCATATTGACGATAACCATACGATAGTCTATAGGATACTTGAGGTCCGCAAGAAGACTTGGGTTTGCCAAATGCTCAACAATTACCAATTGGCATTCCTTGAGCAAGGTGCTGGGGGAGTAATAGCCCGTTGCCCGTAGGTAGTCGTCCAACAAACTAGTCGTATAAGGCTCTAGTTTTTGCCCGATGTAATAGACCGATTGCGGTTGATGTGCGTGTACGGCTCTGAAGATGAGTTCGAGAAGGCGACGCTTCGTAATAGCATCATCGGCAAAAGCAAGGCGAAAGGCCTTACCTCTCTCCTTATCATATAGTGAGGTGAACGCGTCAAAAGGGTGTGGATTGCGTATGACTTGACGGATAAAGTTGAAAGCATAAGGCGAGTGTACACCATCGCCACGCCAGTTTAATACGCGACGCTTGCTATTTATGACCTTCTGACGAATGCTCCAAGACAATTTATTCAAATGCTTCCTCATCTGTCCTCATTCTTATGGTTACGCTCGGCTAGAGCCTTGCGAATACTCTGCGTGAACTGATAATTCTTCCAACCCCAACGAGGAGCCAATAACATCTCCGGAGGGGACTGTGAGACGAAGCGTTCGATGACAATATCATCTCTGAGCCTAAGCAAGAAGTCTAAGCACAGATCAATATACTCCTGCTCGGTAAACAAATGGTAGTCTTGAGGGTTTGCCTCATAGTCGGCAGCCATAAGCGTCCCCTTCAGGATCTGGAGTTGATGTATCTTGAGCGTCGTAATGGGTAGTGCGTTGAGTTTGTCTGCATGGCTCAGTAGGTCGTCCCTATTCTCCCCGGGTAGCCCGAGTATAAGATGTGCCCCGACAAGGATACCACGAGCATGTGTTCTCTCGATAGCATCAATAGCATCGGCATAACTATGCCCACGCTGTACTCTCTCAAGCGTTCGATCTATTGTACTCTCCACACCATACTCTATGAGTACGAAAGTACGGCGACTTAGTTGCTCCAAGTAGTCCAACAATTCATCGGGCATACAATCAGGGCGTGTGCCGATGATAAGACCCTTTATTTCGCCATGGCTCAGGGCCTCTTCGTACTTCTCGATACATTTCTCGACTTCGTCATAAGTATTAGTATAACTCTGGAAGTAAGCCAAATACTCCATACTAGGATATTTATGCTTAAAGAATGCAATCCCCTCGGTAATCTGATCAGTGATACTCTTCTGTCGAATACCAAATGCAGGACTAAAACTCTTCACGTTGCAGTACGTACAGCCACCCTTGCCACGAGAGCCATCTCTAGTAGGACAAGTAAAGCCAGCCGTAAGTGTAATCTTCTGCATCTTACGACCCGGGAAGTAACGACTGAGAAAAGCCGCAAAGTCAATCCATTCTTTCATACTTATACTTAAAACACTAAACCGCGGTTATTCTATTGCTAGAAAACCACGGCTTAGCCAACACACATTAACAACAATCTGATCTCGAGCCGAAAGCCGGACTCGAACCGGCGACCTATTCATTACGAATGAATTGCTCTACCAACTGAGCTATTTCGGCAAGCCGAAGAGAGTAAGTTTTACCCTGTTTCCTCGTTTGCGACCGCAAAGGTAGTAAAATAAATCTATTCAGCAAGGTATGCTGCCACAAAAACAAGAGAGGGCAAGTGTTATCTAATCCTTAGTCACAAGCAAATAATCCCGAATAAGTCCTTTGTATTGAGCCGTATATTCTCCCGATAGTTCACGCTGTATTAGTTTCGATTTATTCGTTCGCTTATAGCCGTTCGCCCCCTGCAAGGGTCGTAATAGGCTCAAAAGTCGTACTGGCACATCGGGCGAACTATGGAATACACACAACTCGTCTATATACATCAGAGCCTCACAAGCACCCCTCCGCAAGTCCTCCTCTCTATCTACGGGACAAACGAGAGCCAATACACCGTCCGTAGAGAGCAAAGTCTTCGCTTTGTGAATAAGGCTAACGATCCCCAAGCCATGCACCTCTTCGTTACGTGCCAATCGTCGCGTCGCTCCCTCGGCTTTGAGCGAGTGCGACGAGAAGAATGGAGGATTGCTAATGATGAGGCCATAAGGCTCACGAGCGGTAAAGAGCAAAGCATCTGTTTGACAAGCCATCAGTCTACGGCTCCACGGAGAAGCCTCAAAATTCTCTTGCATATCGCAGTATGCACCCTCATCAATCTCTAGGGCTGTAATCTGAGCATCGGGATAGTGCTGTGCCATCATTAGGGCAAGAATACCAGTACCTGCACCTATATCGAGTATATGCTCTGCCTTAGGTGATAGGTTCGCCACCCACGCACCAAGGGCAATAGCATCTGTCCCCACCTTCATAGCAGACCGCCCCTGCTTGATCCCAAACTGCTGTAAGCCAAAATCAAAAAGAGCCATAGCCACTTAATGTTCTTGTTGCAACTTATCCCCGTGACGTATTCGCCACTCTTGAGGGTAGAGATTATTACTGCGATTACCGAGATGCTTCACAAAGCCCAGCGGTAGCCCTCTATGTTGTACGATCTTAATTCCCGGAGCAAGATTGCTGTCCAATTGGATAGCCTCTCGACTTAGATAGGGTACGACTTGGTGATCTTCCAGTTCAACTCTCTCAAAGGCATCGACACTCAATGCTGTTGAGAGTGCTAGAGCCGTGTGCGGTATTATACTCTTGCCCTTGATCGTAGCAATAGGCACCCCAGCCGTAAGAATAGGAATACGTAAGTCCTGCAATTGCTTCAAGACGGGAATAATACTATGCGGATAGGCACTTAACTCATCATTCCTCAACTCCCACACAAAGTCGCTGGGCTCTCGCAGATAAGTATAGACCTCTTGAGGTATTACGGCTTTGGGTTGCTGCTTGATATGGCCTTTCGCTTTACCCTTGTGACCTCTCGCGTTCTCCCCTACAGTCTTACGAAGTACTGCCATAAACAGCCCCTCTCCCTTGGTACGATGTGGCATCATACGATAACAAGGATAGGCAGAGAACGGAGAGAGCCAAACGCCATTACCAATCTCACCAAGAGAAACAGCCTCTGCACCCAAGTCCTCAACTACGAAAGCAAGTATATCCTCATTCTCAAGCCTATTCATCGTACAAGTACTATACACAAGTAGTCCATTATCTTTGAGCGTATCCCAAATATCAGATAGAATGTCTTTCTGACGCTTCGCACACATTGCAGGGCTGTTCTCCGACCATTCACTACGTGCTGCTAGATCTTTACGAAACATTCCTTCCCCAGAGCACGGAGCATCGACGAGCAATAAATCAAATGTAGCCCCAAGTTTAGCCAGTTGATCCGGACTCGTACTCGTAACGATGCTATGCGGATTACCCCATTTCTGTAAGTTCTCTGCCAATATATTCGCCCGATGCTTAACGATCTCGTTCGAGATCAACAGACTACCCTCGGGCATCATATCGAGCAATAGGGTAGATTTTCCCCCGGGAGCCGCACATAGATCTAATGCTGTGATCGGCTCTGTGCCAAGCAAGGGCTTAATGCAATCTAGTAGCATCGACGAAGCCTCTTGTACGTAGAAGGCTCCCGAATGGAACGAACTATTACCCGTAAATATCGGTCTACTGGCGAGATAGTACCCTCGCTCGGACCACGGTACAGATGCACCCAACTCGGGCATAATCACTTCGCTAGTTTTATACCGCGAGAGCCGAATGGAAGTAGGAGCATCTTGCTCAAGAGCGTCAAATAGTTGACTTGCCTCGGTCTCGCCAAGCAAGTCTATCATCATAGTGCAGAAGGCTGGATTTAGCGTCATTACTTCTATTATTATTGGGCATTGGTCTAGGCTTATATGATTGCGATCTAGGTTTAGATCTAAGCATTACCAAGCAACTACAAACAAAAGTACAACAAAGCCCCCACATAGATATGCCTACGCACTATCTCCGGCATCACTTGGCATTAGACGAATAGCCTGCTACGACTATCCCTACCCTCGTCTTTATTCGCTACCCTAAAAAGGACGTACTTATTACCAACAAAAACTTAAGTAGTAGAATAAGGGCACACTACCAATACTTTCTCTCTCGAGTATTGGTAACACCTCACACAATTACTAGTACAGCATTTCCCCCTCTCCCACTCCATCAAGATCGAGGATCAAGCTCAATCATTATGATCTAATAGCCGTCATAGAGTAAACTCGGGAAGCCAAGTTACTAGTCCTCCAGTCGGATTAAAACATAGCACGGGTACTACATCGCGAGGGTATTAGAGTGATTAGGCACCTATTCTTGGTGATATAGGTCGCGGTACTTGTCCGTAGTGAACATTAGACACGAATGCCACACAGCCTTATCCACATACAGCCCATATTTCCCTCGAGTGAGGGTCTGCAAGAAGCCCCCA
>JBHAFI010000159.1:0-21381 GCA_041856045.1 Porphyromonas sp.
CAAATGATGCGATCGGAGAGTGAATCGAGGCTCTATGTAGACAAGGACGCATTCTTCCATTATCGTACGAATAGACAGGAATGGCATCGTAAGTTCACCTTCCCCGTAGCCTGCCTCGTATTCTTCTTTATCGGTGCTCCGCTCGGAGCCATTATCCGTAAGGGAGGACTAGGTATGCCCGTGATCGTGTCGGTACTCTTCTTTATATTCTATTATATCATAGATACCTTTGGGCATAATATGATCAATAGCGAGAAGATGGGCGTTGTACCCGGTATGTGGATATCTACTTGGGTGCTACTACCCATAGGTATGTATCTTACGTGGCAGGCAACAAGGGACTCGGCAACGCTCAACTTTGAGGCGTATATCGTCTTCTTCAAGCGATTGATGGGGACGGCACGTGTCCGTAAGGTGGAGTATCAGGCGATGGCGATAGAGCAAGTAGACTATGTGTCACTAGAGCGTCAGTTAAGGTCGCTCCTACCTGCAACAGCAGGATTGCTCGCTAGCGAGGGTATTAGTCGAGGCTTCTCCCCCAAGCGTCTGTTACTAGAGAACTGGGTGTATAGCCCTAGTGAGGAACTGATGACTGAGGTGTACAACAAACTAGAGAGTTTCGTACGAGGTCTAAGCCTAAGCGAGGATCGTATGGAAGTGGCTAAGTTGCAAGATATGCCTGTATTGATGCTACGTCTAGTGCCGGTAGTATTGCCCGATACACCTCGCTATCGCTGGGGAATACGTATATTTAACCTAATACTACCTTTGTCTTTGCCACTCCTGTGGATACTCAACTCTCGACGCAAGACAGCCCAGCGTGACCTACTTGTGGTACAGCGTTTGCTAGGCGAACTAGAAGAGAGCATTACACGCAAAGCAGGCTTGGGATACAATTCATAAAAAGCAATAAAATAAAACGAATATATTATGAGTAACGAGATCAAACTAAACAGCATTGAGGAAGCCTTGGAAGACTTTCGTCAAGGTGAATTTGTAATAGTTGTTGATGACGAAGATCGAGAGAATGAGGGGGACTTCATAATTGCCGCTGAGAAGGTTACTCCCGAGAAGATAAACTTCATGATGCGTTACGGACGAGGAGTACTCTGTGCTCCTATTACAGAGGAGAGAGCCAAGGAACTCGAACTAGAGATGCAAGTCCCTACCAATACCTCGGTACATGAGACTCCTTTTACCGTAACGGTAGATCGCCTCGGTAATGGTTGTACTACTGGGGTGTCGATGTACGATAGAGCCCAAACGATATTAGCCTTGGCAGATCCCAAGACACTACCTACCGATCTCGCCCGTCCCGGACATATATGTCCCTTGAGGGCTAGGAATAAAGGCGTATTACGACGTGCTGGACATACAGAGGCTGCCGTAGATTTGGCTCGACTCAGCGGATTACAGCCTGCGGCTGCACTGATAGAGATCATCAACGAGGACGGCACTATGGCACGTCTTCCCGAACTTATGGAGGTTGCCAAGCGTTTTAACCTTAAGATTATCTCAATCAAAGACCTAATAGCCTATCGCCTGCGTACCGAGAGTGTAGTCGAGGCGGGAGAAGAGGTGGCTATGCCAACAGAGTGGGGGGATTTCCGTCTGATACCTTTCCGTCAGAAGACAACAGGTTTGGAGCATATCGCTCTCTTTAAGGGAGATATTAGGGACGGTAGTGATGTCTTGGTGCGTGTCCACTCTAGTTGTATGACCGGCGATATCTTCGGGAGCCAACGCTGCGAATGTGGTGAGCAATTGCACAAAGCCATGCAGATGATTGAGCAAGAAGGGCGAGGCGTAATCGTCTACCTTAATCAAGAAGGACGAGGCATAGGCTTGATGGAGAAGATAAAGGCTTATAAACTACAAGAGAACGGGCTAGATACTGTCGATGCCAACCTACACTTGGGACACAATGCAGACGAGCGTGACTATGGTGTCGGTGCTCATATACTTCGTGAACTCGGCGTAAGTCGCATGAGGTTGATGACCAACAATCCTATTAAACGCGTAGGACTAGAGGCGTATGGTCTAGAGATAACCGAGGTCGTCCCCGTAGAGGTAGAGCCCAACGAACACAACGCCTACTATATGAAGACCAAGAAGGAGCGTATGGGACACGTACTACGCCTACTGAAGTAAGGATACGATGATAGTAGAGCAACATATATACGACAGAATAGACACTCCTCTCTTCCGACTTATAGGTGAGACAGCAGACGCACTAGGCTTAGAGACCTATGTCGTAGGTGGTTTCGTACGTGACTTATACTTATCTCGTGAGAGCAAGGATATAGATATTGTGTCTGTGGGTCGTGGTATCGAACTCGCCGAGGCGGTATCTGCTCGTCTTCCCAAGTCACACTTGTCGGTCTTCTCTCGCTTCGGTACTGCTCAAGTCAAGTATAAGGGTATAGAGATAGAGTTTGTAGGTGCTAGACGAGAGAGTTACAACTCAGACAGCCGTAAGCCGATAGTTGAGGACGGAACACTCGAAGAGGATCAAGAGCGTCGAGACTTTACTATCAATGCTTTGGCAATATGCTTGAATAGCGATCAATACGGAGTTTTGCTTGATCCCTTCGATGGTTTGTACGATATGGACAACCTTACTATTCGTACACCACTTGATGCCGATGTGACCTTTAGTGACGACCCTTTGCGTATGATGAGAGCCATACGTTTTGCCAGTCAATTAGGCTTTTTTGTTGAGCCGGAGACATTCTCTGCGATCGGTCGTAATGCAACTCGTATCGACATCATCAGTGGGGAGCGTATCATAGCCGAACTAAATAAGATACTCTTGTCGCCTAGACCTTCGATCGGTCTAGAACTCTTTGAGTTGACCGGCCTTATGCAACGTGTCTTCCCCGAGTTGTATGATCTCAAGGGAGCAGATACCAAAGATGGAATAGGACACAAGGACAACCTAACGCACACTTACAAAGTCGTTGATAATATGGCGAAGTCCCTCTCTCGTCGTCCTAGACAAGATAAGGACTTGTGGCTCCTATGGGCAGCCTTGCTTCATGACATCGGTAAGCCTCGTACCAAGCGATTTGACACTAGGCTGGGCTGGACGTTTCACAATCACGAGTATGTAGGAGCAAAGATGTTGCCCAAACTCTTCAGACGTCTGAGGCTCCCACTAGATACCAAACTCAAGTACGTACAAAAACTAGTAGAACTACATATGCGTCCTGCCTCATTGGTTGATGAGGGCGTTACCGACTCGGCAATACGTAGGTTGCTCTTTGATGCAGGGGACGATATTGAGGACTTGATGCTACTAGTAGAGGCGGATATTACGAGCAAGAACCCTCAACGTGTACGTAAGTATCTAGAGAATTATGTCGTAGTAAGGCAGAAACTCAAAGACATAGAAGAGAAAGATCGCATTCGCAACTTCCAGCCCCCTGTCGATGGAGGTGTTATTATGCAGACTTTTAACCTAAGCCCTTGTCAAGAGGTCGGTATCATCAAAGAATACATCAAAGATGCGATCCTTGACGGAGTAATTCCCAACGAATACGAGGCTGCCTATCAGTTGATGCTAAGCAAAGCACGGGAGTTGGGACTCGAACCTATACCTAATCCATAAATATGAAACTTACTCATCTATTATTCGTCCTTGTGGCTCTCGTGGCAAGCCTTGCTTTGGGCTCCTGCGTCGGTAGCCGTAAGGACGATGGGAAATATCGTATTGCCCTTACTATTGCTCCTACTAAGGTGCTTGTCGAGCGTATGCTAGACTCTGCTACGCTTGCACAGGTAGAGATGAATGTACTGCTACCTAGTGGTGCTATCCCCGAGAGTTACGAACCCACTGTTGAGACGGTAGCCTTCCTCGAGCAATGTGATGCGTGGTACTATGTCGGCGACCTTGGCTTTGAGAGCAAATGGACCGAGATCGTCAAGCAACTGAACCCTTCGATTAAACTCATTCGACTCGATAAAGGCTTACAGCACATACTTGTAGAGCATAAGCACGGAGAGAAGACGCACAGTATAGCCGATCCGCACTATTGGTTCAGTTTGCAGGGTATGCAGGTGATGGTGCATAACCTATCGAAGGCTCTCCGCGAAGTTTTCCCCGACAAGGTGAATACCCAAGCCCTCGATCAACAGATAGAGCAGTATCGTAGTCATCTGCCATCGCTAGAGGAGCAGAGGGCTAAGGCTCAGATCCCCAACTTTATCGTTTATCACCCTGCCCTCACTTACCTTGTGAGCGAATTGGGTGTCAAGCAGTTTGTCATAGAGGAAGACGGTAAAGAGCCGAGTCCTCAGCACCTTGCCGATCTATCTCGTGCTTGGAATACCGACAGCCAAGCCCCCAATACGAGTCTTGCCGAGGCCCACTCTGTGCGTCATCTCGGGGCTAGTCCTCGTTTGGTCGTCCTCAAAGAGTACAAAGACTTGACGCTCACCCTAGCCAAGACTTACGACTTGCAGTTGTTGTTGCAAGACTCGACTACGCCCTATGTGTTAGATCTCTTCTCAGAAGATCTTTGGGAACAACTCGACTACTTTTATCTGCCCTAAGGCTTAGGTTAAGCCTTAACTAAGTCAAGGAAGCAAGAACCCTAAACTCCTCGTCCGTAGATGGGGGAGTTTAGGGTTTTGTTTTGATGCTCTTGCTACGAATATCGTTTAGTAGTTATAGCCTCGAGTGGGGCAAACTATGCTGATCTTACGGACTCTATTGATCCGTGACTTCGAGCCGAGTTTATTCGCCCCTCGTAGGCTAAGGGTATCAGTCTAAGGGGGCTATACCTCCGAGGGGCTGGCGAATAAGTATAGGTGCCTCGACTTCTTCGTTTTGTGTTTCGCCCGATGCGACTATACTATGCCTATGCTTCACCTTTGGGCTTGGGACTATGTCGTACCGAGATGGCTTATAAATCGTGTCTTGATTTTTATGCGTCAAGCCTTGACGCATAGAAATCACGTCTTGACGGATAAGCGTCACGTCTTGATTTATAACTAGACTAACTAGCAAGGACTATGTGTTGCTACCATCTCGATACACTTATCACGCCTTGCGATACGCTCGTAGAGCAAATTTACTGTAAGTTTTTGCCCAAGGTTATTGCAGAATAAAATAAAAGTATTACCTTTGCAGACGTAAAACAAAACGAAAGATTGGCTCCGTAGCTCAACTGAATAGAGCATCTGACTACGGATCAGAAGGTTACAGGTTTGAATCCTGTCGGAGTCACTACAGGGCTTAAGGTCGCAACAACCTTAGGCTCTTTTCGTATTCACGCCTAATACACAAACGAGATGTTACAAGTAGAGGCTTTGAGCAAACGCTTTGGTGATCGTGTGCTCTTTGATAATCTTAGTTTTGCCATCGAACGTGGTACTAAGGTTGGGCTTATAGCACCCAATGGTAGTGGTAAGACTACCTTGATGAATATCATGGTAGGTAAGGAGCCTGCCGACAGTGGTAATATCACGCACGAGACAGACCTTAGGTGGGCATACCTCGAGCAGTTACCACAGTTACCCACGACAGGGACGGTCTTGGAGGCTTGCTTCAATCCTTATGATCCTACGGCTAGACTAGTCTTGCGTTGGGAGGAGGCTTTGAGCCGAGGTGACGACAAACAGATGCAGGACTTGCTCCCAGAGATGGAAGCCCTCGATGCGTGGACTTACGAGCAAAGAGCCAAAGAAATACTTGGGGCTTTGGGCATTACGGATACGAGCCGTAGCGTCGTAGGCTTGTCGGGAGGCGAGTGCAAACGTATTGCTTTGGCAGCAACACTTATTAGTCAGCCCGATCTACTCTATCTTGATGAGCCGACAAACCACCTTGACCTCAAGAGTATCGAGTGGTTGGAGGCCTATCTAGCGCGCTCTACGATGAGCCTTATTCTCATTACTCACGATCGTTATTTCCTAGATAGGGTGTGCAACCAGATCATCGAACTTGATGGGGGCGAACTATACCGCTATCGCGGGAATTACGACTATTACCTGCAAAAGCGTGACGAACGTATCGAGGCAGAGGCCGCCAATGTGGCAAGAGCCAAAAATCTATATAGACGCGAACTCGACTGGATACGTAGACAGCCACAGGCAAGAGCCGGTAAGGCGAAGTATAGGATAGATGCCTTCCATGAGTTGGAGAAACGTATCTCGGGACGAGGCGTAGAGCAGGCGGTCAAACTAGGCAACGCTAAGGATACATACATCGGGAAGAAGATATTCGAGGCAAAGCATATTAGCAAGGCTTTTGGGGACAAAGTGATCCTCAAGGACTTTAATTATATCTTCGCTAGGCACGACAAAATAGGTATCGTAGGGGAGAATGGGGTAGGGAAGACGACCTTCCTCAAGATGCTCTTGGGCGAGGAGCAAGTCGATGCGGGAGTCTTTGATATAGGAGAGACTGTCCGCTTTGGTTATTATCGTCAGCAAGATCCGCAGTTTGATCCCGACAAACGTGTTATAGACATCGTACAAGACATTGCAGATACTTTTGAGGGGAATACAACCGAGGGACAGCGTCTGTCGGCTAGTCAACTCTTGACACAGTTCTTGTTTCCCCCCGATCGTCAGTATAGTAAGGTGTCAAAACTCAGTGGCGGTGAGCGTCGTCGCCTCTATCTGTGTACTGTGCTAGTACAGCAACCCAACTTCTTGATCTTGGACGAACCGACCAATGATCTCGACATATTGACGCTTAACGTCCTAGAGGATTATTTGGCGAGTTTCGGGGGGTGCCTAATGATTGTTAGCCACGATCGCTTCTTTATGGATAAGGTCGTAGAGCATCTCTTGTGCTTTGAGGGCGGTGGTGTCGTACGCGACTTCCCCGGGGGCTATAGTCTGTATCGTGCTTGGTGTGAGCATGAGGAAGAGCGTAGACGTGAGGAGGAACTCAAGCAGGAGAAGAAGCGTCAAAGCCTTAGTCCGCAGACGACAAGCAAGCCGAGTGACAATCGTCCGCAACGCCTGACTTATGCCGAGAAAAAAGAATTGGAACAGATCGAGTCTAGGGTCCCCGAGTTGGAGCAAGAGCAGAGAGAACTCGAGGCTATCCTATCGAGTGGTGAGGCAGACCCTCAAGCACTCATCAAGGCAAGCGAGCGTATCGGGGATATTATGAGCGAACTAGATATGCTTATCCTGCGGCAACTTGAGTTGGAAGACAGACAAGGGCGTTAGGACTTAGGAAGATAAAGATGAATAGATATTCGTTACTAGCTTGCTGTCTGTTGCTCCTCGCCTTGCTCTCGTGTAGGAGTACGAAGTATGTCCCCGAGGGGCAGTTCCTTTTGAGCAAACTCGAGATCAATCTCGACAGCGTAGCACGAGCCGATAAGTTGCGTGAGGAAGAGTTGTTGCCTTATCTAGGACAGAAAACCAATACTAAACTCTTCGGACAATTTAACTGGGGACTCGGTATCTACAATCTGAGTAAGAAGGAGAGTAACTCGTGGCTCAACCGCAGACTACGTGCTTGGGGAGAGGCTCCCGTAATATACAAAGAGCAAGAGGCAGAGTATGGACGCACGAGTCTAGCAAGTGCCTTGTACAATATGGGCTACCTTGATGCCGTAGTGGAGCATCACCTAGATACGATAGCCTCGCAAAAGGTGCGTAGCATCTACGGGCTAAGTCTTGGTCGCCGTAGACATATTAGTCGTCACGAGTCGTCGATAAGTGATCCTGTCCTCAGAGCGTTGATATTGCCCGAGGACACTCTATTACAGAAGCGAGATACTCAGCACGAGTCCTATACTTCTCTCTTGGACTCGGGGGCTGTCCTCTCTCCCAACCTAATGCAGGCAGAGCGTAAGCGTATCACACAGATCCTACGTAATCGTGGCCATTGGGGCTTCCGAGAGGAGTATATCCGCTTTGATGTAGATACCACGGGGACTTATGATGATACATGGCTTCGTACCGTTATAGACACTACGAGCAGAGTATATCATATTGGCAAGGTCAAGGTGTACCACGCTGTTACGCCACGGCAGATAAACCTTGCCGAGCATACAAGCCTCGGGGGGATAGACTTCTATACCTTACGAGGTCGTCGCCTGCGTCCTAGTTTGTTGGATAGTCGTCTGTGGTTACGTCCCGGACGCTTATTCTCCCAAGAGATGACTAGTCGTACTTACTCGGCACTCTCCGACATAGCGGTTATTCAAGCAGCAAACATTAACTTTACAGTCGACAGCACGGCAAAGGTGCCGACGCTCGATGTAGAGGTTATGACTCAGGCGGAGCGTAGTAAGGAGTTGACCGTAGACCTAGTAGGGACACACACGGGAGGGAACTTTGGGGCTATGGCATCTTTAGGCTTTATGCACAACAACTTCCTAGGTGGGGCAGAGCAGTTTCGCATATCTACCAATCTGGGGTACGAAGAGTTGGGTTCTGCCGAGCGAGATCATTTGAGTTATGGAGTAGAGACCTCTTTGCGTCTACCGCAACTTATCGTTCCCTTCTGGGGAACGCGTAGGCAGCGTCCGCTCAAAGGGACTACAGACATTACGATGAGTTATAGTTACTTGACACGTCCCGAGTTTCGTCGTAATCTACTCTCAAGTGCTTGGGGTTACAGTTGGTCGTATTATAAGCGTCCGGCCTTCCGCTATGTATTCAAACTGATGGAGGTAGACTATATGCACTTCGGATACATGGACGAGAGTTTCATCAAGACGGTACCCGACTATGACCGAATGCTCAACTATCGCAACCAACTAGTCTTGAGTACCTCTCTGATGATGAGTTATAATTCGCTTGCAGACTATCGTAGGTTGTCCTCGCCTTGGCAACATAATGTACGCTTGTACTTGCAGTTGGCAGGTAATCTATTGACGACATACTCACGCATCGTAGGGGCAGAGCGTGACGCTTTTGGGGCTTACACCTTTGGCGGTGCCAATATCGTACAGTTCTTTAAGGCAGAGGCGGATTATAGCGGTCTTTATCGTTTGGGCGGTAAGAATGCTCTGGCTTATCACGCAGCGATCTCCACAGTAGTACCTTATGGTAATAGCACGTTCTTACCAGTAGACCTTAGATACTTCGCTGGTGGTGCATCGAACCTTAGGGGTTGGAGTGCTAGAGGACTAGGTCCGGGATCGATGCCTCGCTCACTTGGCTCTTCTATCTTCCATCAGGTGGGCGACATCAAACTAGACCTTAGTACTGAGTTGAGGCTTAGGGTATCGCCCAGTTGGGAACTAGCCTTCTTTGCAGACGCAGGTAATATATGGACGATACGACGATATACCGAGCAACCGGGGGGCGACTTTAGTTTCTCTCGCTTTTACAAAGAGGTGGCTCTCTCCTCGGGCTTAGGTTTGCGTTGGGACTTTGACTACTTTCTCCTACGATTGGACGCTGGTGTTAAGGTCTATGATCCACAAGCCGAGGCAGGGCGTCGCTGGACGATAGGTCGTCGTAGTTTCTCCGACTTGCTAGGCGTACACTTCGCACTAGGCTATCCATTCTAATACACTATATGATAATCATTCACGTAAAACGCTATGTTAATCAACGAGATATTTTACAGTTTGCAGGGAGAGGGCATTAACGCTGGTCGCCCTGCTATCTTTATTCGCTTCTCAAAGTGTAATCTGCGTTGCTCTTTTTGCGACACTGACTTTGAGGACGGCACAGAGATGAGTGTCGAGGAGATACAAACTGCTATTGCAGACTTCCCTAGTCGCTTCATCATCTGGACGGGTGGTGAGCCTACCTTGCAACTGACGGAGGAGGTGCTTAGCCACTTCAGACTACTTGGCTACGAACAGGCTATTGAGACCAATGGCACACGCCGACCACCTCGTGGGCTCGACTATATTACTTGTAGTCCCAAAGCCGAGGCTATGCGTGTCTTGCACGAGAACTTTCCTAATGGAGTGTCGGAATTCCGTTTTCCCATAGGAGCAGAAGGGGACTTGCCCCCTGCTATCGAAGATCTTCCGCTTGCCAAAGCCTACTTAGTAAGCCCTATCTTCGTAGGTGACAAGATGGGCGAACTAGACCAAAGGGCCCTAGAGCGTTGTATAGACTTCGTGAAGAGTAATCCACGTTGGCGATTGAGTCTACAACAACATAAACTCATCAACATACGCTAGCGTATGCTCCGTGGGCGATATATCGTGATAGCCTCACTTCTCTTGCTATGGTTTGCGTCCTGCACTACTGCACGCAAGCGAGCTGAGCGAAGTGAGGCTATCGGTCTTTACCACGAGGCTAGTGAACGCTACCAAGCCTTATATCGCAAGACATCATCAAAGGAACGCCCCCTGCGTGCCTACTATGCTTATCGGGCGGCAGAGTGTAATCTACGCCTACGACACCTCGATAAGGCTCTACACCAATACAAACAAGCCGAGCGTTACGGATATAGTGATAGTGCCATTCTCTATCGACTTGCTTACACCTTGCAGGCTAATGCAGAGTACAAAGAAGCCAAAGTTTACTACGAGCGATACCTCAACTATCGCCCTAATGATAGCCTAAGTCTTATTGGCTTGCAGGGTATTGCTCTTGCCGAGCGAAGTGTAAGGGATAGTAACTATACGATACAAGTCCTTGAGCCTAGCCTAAGCACCTCTAGTGACTATGCTCCCACTATTAGCCCAAGCGGACAAAGGCTATATTTCCTAAGTCGTCGAGGTAAGCGAACTAAGAGTCGAGCAACAGGCGAGGCGTCGGCACAACTCTACGCTCTAGGTCGCTCGCCTCAAAACGAATGGTCGGGCCGGGTCGATACTGTTCTTGGCTTTCTGCCCAAGGCGGTGAATTACGAGGGGATTACCTTGAGTCTAGACGGACAGCAACTATATTATATTGCTCGTGCTAGTGAGGGCTTGACGCTCGGCATATCTAGGCGTCTTAGCACGGGATCTTGGGGTGTGGGCAAATCCATTCCTTTGCCCCCCAATATGCCTCAAGAGATGCGTCACCCTAGCCTAAATATGAGTGCTACGCGACTCTACTTTACGGCTACTACCGACAGCCTCTTTGGCTCCGATATTTATTACCTCGACCTACGGGACAAGACGCAATTGGCTCTACATCGACTCCCAGCGAGTGTTAATACACGAGGTAAGGAGGGCTTCGTCTATACACAAGGAGATAGTACGCTTTACTTCTCAAGTGACGGGCACCCGAGCCTTGGGGGCTTTGATGTCTATCGAGCCGATATGCAGTCTGATGGCTCTTGGCTTGTGCATCACTTGCCAGCACCCTTGAATAGTCATAAGGACGAGATAGGGCTGACGCCCGATCTCTACCTAAGCCAAAGTACTACTCCCTACGCTCTACGCTCTCGGGGCATAATCGCCTCGAGTAGGGACGATAGCCGTGGTCGTCCTCATCTGTATGAATATCGTGAGTATCACAGTACAACTATCCTTGATGGTCTTGTCACCGATCGAGAGGGTTACGGCATAGGTGGGGCGACGATCCGTATGGTGGCGAGGCGAGGTGAGGCGAGAGAGTTACTGCGTACTAGTCGTGAAGATGGGCGTTTTATCTTTGAGATAGCACCGAGTAATGAGTACATACTCTTAGCCTCAAAGCCGGGATACCTTAGCCAGTATGCCGAGTTCACGACTGAGGCTGGGGATAAGAATACGACTATTACGCTAGACTTCAAACTCGCCAAGCGAAGTGTTCCCGAGGTATTACATCATCTGTACTATGCCTTTGACTCGGACGAACTATTACCCGAGAGCGAAGCAACCTTACAAGAACTATACAAACTCCTTAGCGATAATCCCGAGATACGTCTACAACTCTCTGCTCATACCGACCGCCGAGGGAGTGATACCTATAACCAAGGCTTGGCTCTACGTCGTGTAGAGCGTGTGCGTTCGTGGCTGGTGGAGCGTGGTGTTGCAGGCACTAGACTTGTGGCGAAGGCTTACGGCAAAGAGCGTCCTTATGTTGTGGGTCGCCGTGAGGCTGAGCGTTATAGTTTCTTGAGGGAGGGTCAGGTCCTAAGTGCCGATTGGGTGGAACATTTATCTTCGCCCGAAGAGATCGCTATCTGTGACGAACTAAATCGCCGTACCGAGTTCCTCGTCCTAGACTAATTCGCTTGTCTTTGTACATCAATCTATAAGTCTTGTGTGGGGCTAATTTGCCTGTTGTGCTACGAGTAAGATCACTTCACAATAAACATTACTCATCTAATCTAACTAGGTAGAGATTGCCAAAGTCTTCATAGCATCATATCTATCGCCTTGCAGAGGTATAAATCCTTTTAAGGTTGTTGGGATTAAGTTTTTACAAACGACTAGAATGAACTATACCATTAGGCTCGCTTAGCCGAGGTGAAAATCACGACTTGACGCTTATGTGTCAAGTCGTGATTTTTATGCGTCAAGACGTGGAGGATAAGCGTCACGCCTTGGCGGATAGGTCGTAAGCCTTTTATATCGAGGTTTATGATACTTACTCTGAAATCTGGATACAAATGTTTATGCCCTAGTTCAAGAGCCTTAATAGGCAAGTCCTACACCTTTGTAGTGTTACATGAGAATAAATAGAAGAACCTCGGACGTGCGAAGTGTGTTTGATGTATAGTGTCAAATAACGAAGGATAAATAAGAAATAAAGCATTATGATAGCATTAGTATTGGGTGGTACAGGAGCCACAGGTAAGCAATTGGTCGGGCTTCTCCTCGATGATGACCGCTACGCCGAGGTACACGTCTATGTACGTAGACAGATCTCGATAACGCACCCTAAGTTGCGGGTGCATCTCGTAGACTTTGAGCGTCCCGAGGACTGGGCAGTATGTCCCGAGGCGGACGTTGCTTTCTCCTGCCTTGGTACCACTATAAGAGATGCAGGTAGCGAAGAGGCACAGCGTCGTGTCGAGGTCGATTATCAGTTGCAATTTGCCCAAATGGCAAAGCGTAATGGCGTTAAGGCTTTTGTCTTGCTGTCGTCAATGTCGGCTAATGCGAAGTCCAACTTTTTCTATATGCGTGTCAAAGGTGAGATCGAGGAGAGCATCAAGGCTCTTGGCTTTGAGCGGACACTCATCTATCGCCCCGGTATGATAGATAGAGGTGCAGAGGCAAGACTAGGAGAGCGTCTGTCGATGGCTGCTATCGCAGTACTGAATGCCCTATATATACTGCGTAGTCAGCGACCTATCCGTACCGTGGATCTCGCCTCACGACTTATTAAGGGACTTAGTGTAGTTGGTCGAGGTGTGCATATCTTTGAGTTTGAGCAAATACGAGGGTTATGAGCGAATTACGGCATATAGGTGGGTATTAGGAGTTGTTCGTTCTCTTGCCTCTACGGCTCGGGAGAGGTTTGTCGCTGGCGTAGTTTATTCGAGGAATGAGGGGATATTAGTTTGCTGGCTATTGTGGTGCTTGCTGGCATAGCGGAATGCTATTATGTTTTGGGCTGTTGTCGTGCTTGTTTTTTGAGGATAAGACAATTTACCCGCTCACGATAGTGGCACTTTATTCCCGATGTGGGGGATATTAGGTTGTTGGGTAACAAAATATGTTTGTGGAAGAAGACGATGACTTACGTATCTCCCGATCGACTACTTAGACTTGAATTGACGAGATACTTACGTGTCAATTGACAAGATACTTAGTGATGATGTGACAAGATACTTGAGGCTCGATCGAGTCTCAAGTATCTTATTGTTGTACCGATTGGTAAAGGCTCTCTAAGTGCAATGTTGTCATGTCTACGGAGTGCCAAATATAAGGACTCTCGGGATATGCTTTGGGCTGCTGTTGCTCGTCGCCTCTCGATCCTCTGTGTCGGTGAGTAGGCAAAAATGTATCTTTGTAATACGACAACAGATATTTTGATGAGATTATGTTTATAGGGAACGAACTTTGGGAAGATCTCAAGGCACGCTTTAGCCTACTTCCCGACAAAGATGATGAGTCATCGATCATACAGAGTGTTAGCGATGATGTAGAGTTTAAGGGTGTAAGGATATGGATACTTATCTGTGCTATCTTTACCGCTTCGCTTGGTCTTAACGTAAATTCTACTGCTGTTATCATCGGGGCAATGCTTATCTCCCCCTTGATGAACCCTATCGTCGGGATAGGCTTAGGTTTGGGGATATACGACATCGAACTCATTCGTAAGAGCCTGCGTAGCCTTGCAGTGATGACGCTGATCAGTATCGTGACGGCTACGCTCTACTTTTGGCTCTCACCCTTGAGCCAGTTGCAGAGCGAACTATTAGCACGTACACAGCCCACGATCTACGATGTATTCATTGCCTTTGTCGGTGGTATTGCAGGCTTCTTGGCGAATAGTAGTCGCTTCAAAGGCAACATTATTATGGGTGTTGCCATCGCAACGGCACTGATGCCCCCACTCTGTACTGCTGGGTATGGGCTTTCGCAGGGTAATATGTCTTACTTCCTTGGGGCTAGTTACCTCTTTACGATAAATGCTACGTTCATCGCTCTCTCGACTTTGATCGTAGTACGACTAATGCACTTCTCGCCGGTACGCTTCGTTAGTGCCGAGCAAGAGAAACGTATTCGCCACTGGGTCATCGCTATTACGGTGTGCGTGGCTGTCCCTAGTATTTATTCGGGCTACCTCTTGGTGCGAGAGAGTATAAGAGAAGATGCCGTTAATCGCTTCGTTAGGACTCATCTTAGCGATAACGATAGGCAGGCACTCCCGTACAGCCTACATAGTAATGATAGCCTTACTTATCTAGAGGTGCCCTTGATCGGACGTTTTGTCGATAGCCTCGAGCAAGATAGCCTTGAGCGTATCATGAGGTCTTACTATGGGCTAGGGGAAGTGCAGTTGCGACTAAGACAGAGTTTTATGAATAGCCAAGATAGTGCCGATCTTGTGCTAGGGAAGCAACTAATTAGCCAAGAACTATATCAACGTCAGGAGGAGTTTATCCGCCGTAAGGAGATGGAGAACGACTCACTGCTTCGCTTGCTCAGACACACGCTAGACGAGCAAGAGGACTTAGCCAAGACGGCAAGCGAACTCAAAGTCCTCTTCCCCTCGATACATACCTGTCGCTTGATCCACACAGACCTAGAGGGTAAGGACTTGATGCTCCTTGTCTACGAGGCAGAGCAAACGCTCGGGGAGAGCGACAGAGAGCGTATCACGGCATGGCTACGCACCCGACTGGAGGAGCCTATGGCTATAAGATATTACCATACCGAGAAACTCTAGCGAGAGGAGGACGATCCTTGAGCCTTGCTCGTAGCCTATGCTTGGGCTTGCTGGGGAGATTAGGTTGGCTTATCTCTTTGGTATAGAATTGTAGAGCAGTCTGATGATAGTATAGATATTTTGCAATCCTAGGCGTGTAGATCGGCATTATTTTCGTATCTTTGCCGAGCCTTGCCCTCGTAGTTCAACGGATAGAACAAGAGTTTCCTAAACTTTAGATAGCAGTTCGATTCTGCTCGGGGGTACACTAGGTGTCATGTTAGGATAATAACAATTAAAACATAAAGAAAACAGTAAGATGGCTGTAACCATTAACACTACCAGTGCAGTAGCAGCAGAACTAGTTGTGAAGGTAACAAAGGCTGACTATCAGCCTGCAGTAGAGAAGACTCTTAAAAACGTTCGTAAGAATGCAGACTTCCCCGGCTTCCGTAAGGGACAGGCGCCCATGGGTATGGTTGTTAAGAAGTTTGGTATGGCTGTGAAACTCGACGAGATAAATAACTACGTAGGTCGTCAAGTATTTGACTATATCAATGAGCAAAAACTTCGCGTCCTAGGCGAGCCTATTCCTGTCGAGGGGCAAAACGTAGCAGACCTTGAGGCAAAGGACGAGTTTGAGTTTAAGTTTGAGGTAGCCTTGGCTCCCGAGATCAACGTAACGCTCACAAAGGAAGACAAGATCCCTTACTATCGTATCGAGGCTGGGGACGAGATGGTATCGGCTCATATCGAGCAGATGCTTGCTCAGCACGGTGAGCGTAAGGACGTAGACAACGTTGAGGAGCGTGACCTCGTACGTGGTATCCTTACCCAACTAGAAGGTGGACAGCCCAAAGACGGAGGTGTAGTAAACGAGAACGCTATGCTACTCCCTCAGTACATCAAAGACGAGGAGAGCCGTGCGAAGTTTATCGGTGCCGCTAAGGGTAGCGTAGTTACTTTTGAGCCATTCAAGGCGTATGAGGGCAATGCAGCAGAACTTATGTCGTTCCTTGCTGTGGAGAAAGATGCTGTACCAAGTTATGAGGGTGTTGAGTTCTCATTCCAAATTGAGAGCATCTCTCGTCACGTACCTGCGACGCTAAACGAAGCATTCTTTACGGCTGCATTTGGCGAAGAGGGTGATGTGAAAGACGAAGCAACTTTGCGTGAGCAAGTGAAGGCTGGTTTCCGTGAACAGTTCGATCCCGAGAGTGACTATCTATTCGTAGTAGACACACGCAAGGTTATCCTAGCTAAGGCTGGTAAGGTAGAGTTGGCTGAGGACATCTTGAAGCGTTGGTTGAAGTCTACAAACAAGGAATTGACAGACGAGCAACTCGCAGCTGAGTTCCCACTTATGGCTGAGGATCTAGTATATCAACTCGTAAAGGACGGTATCCTCGCTGAGAACAATGTAAGTGTAACGCGTGAAGAGGAACTTGCCTTTGCAACGATAGTAGCCAAGAGCCAATTCGCTCAATATGGTATGAGTTCGGTTCCAGACGAACTCTTGGAAAACTACGCAAAGCAACTTATCGAGAAGGAAGAAACGGCTCGTAATATCCGTGCTCGCTTGATCGACAATAAGTTTGCTGCTATCGTTAAGGGTATGGTGACGGTAGAGGAAAAGAGCGTAACACCAGAGCAGTTTGGTAAGATCGCACGTGGCGAAGAAGCCTAGTCTTAGTTAGGTGCTTCGAGAACGAAGTTCCTAGACATATATCCAAGGCTCGGGGAGTGATATACTCCTCGAGCCTTTTCTTTTTTAGGCCCCACCGACAATCTTTTTTGCAAGATAATAGGAATGCTGACGTAGGGTTTCATTCGTTCCGTGTGGTCGGTGAGAGAGAATGTTGTCGTTGGGTTTTATTCGTGCAGTGTGGTCGGTGAGATGGAATGCTGTCGTAGGGTTTCATTCGCTCCGTGTGGGTAGTGAGATAGAATGCTGTCGCTGGGTTTCATTCGCTCTGTGTGGGTGGTGAGATGGAATGTTGTCGTAGGGTTTCATTCGCTCTGTGTGGTTGGTGAGAGAGAATGCTGTCGCAGGGTTTCATTTGCTCCGTGGGGAGGGTGAGATGGAATGCTGTCGCTAGGTTTCATTCGCTCCGTGTGGTCGGTGAGATAGAATGCTGTCGCAGGGTTTCATTTGCTCTGTGGTGTCGGTGAGATAGAATGCTGTCGTAGGGTTTCATTGGCTTTGAGGGTGGCGAGCGAAAGGCTATCAGCAGAAGAGGAGGAGTAGGGCGGAGGGGATAACCTCGAATATACATCGCCCTTACAAAAGTATATCGCCCCAAGCCTTAATCAAGGCTTGGGGCGATATGTGTGATACTGGCTAATTGCTACGACTATCGGAGCATCTCGCGGTACTTGCGATCTAGTTCTTGACGTGCCGACTCACTTGGTGCGAAACTATCACGCGACTTGATCTTCTCAAGGAGTGCCTTGTCTTCGTTGGTGAGTGTCTCGGGTGTGTACACATTCACGTTTACGAGGAGGTCGCCACGACGGTTATAGTTCACCTCGGGCAAGCCCTTACCTCTGAGGCGTAGTATCTTACCGCTCTGTGTGCCGGGTTCGATCGTTACACGTGCTCTACCTCCTACCGTAGGTACCTCAACCTGTGTCCCTAGGGCTGCATCGGCTATCGAAATAAGTAGGTTGTAGATAAGGTCGTTGCCGTTGCGAATGAGTTTAGGATCTTCCTCCTCTTGGATAATAACTAAGAGGTCTCCGTTAATACCCCCTTCGGGTGCTGCATGCCCTTGTCCTTGTACGGTCAGTTGCATACCCTCAGCCACACCGGCAGGTATCTTGAATGTCACCAGTTCCTCGCCTTGCTCGACACCTTGACCATGACATTGGCTACATGGCTTGGTAATTTGCTCTCCCGAACCGTTACAAGTAGGGCAGACGCTCTGTGTCTGCATTTGTCCGAATAGAGTATTCTGTACCTGCATCACTACGCCATGACCTGCACAGGTGCCACATGTAGACTTGCCGTCACGCTCGGTAGTACGTTCGCCGTGACACTTGCTACAATGTACGAGTTTCTTGACCTTAAGTTTTTTCTCTACTCCTTGGTCAATCTCCTCGAGCGTCAGACGCACACGTGCTCTAAGGTCGCCACCACGCTTACGCTGTCTGCCACCACCAAAGCCACCGAAGCCTCCAAATCCACCTCCACCGAAGTGTCCGCCAAAGATATCTCCGAAGCGAGAGAATATGTCCTCCATACTCATACCTCCGAAGCCTCCTCCACCGCTTGCAGCACTACTGCCCATACCAGCGTGACCAAACTGATCGTAGCGTTGTCGCTTCTGTGGATCACTCAAGACATCGTATGCCTCGGCAATCTCTTTGAATTTCTCCTCTGCCTCTTGGTCACCGGGGTTCTTATCGGGGTGGTACTTAATGGCGAGTTTGCGGTATGCTTTCTTGAGTGCTTCCTCGCTAGCAGACCGCTCAACGCCTAGTACCTCATAATAATCTCTTTTTGCCATAATCTAGTCTTTTGCTGATTACTGTCCGACTACTACGCTCGCATGACGGATAACCTTATCCCCGAGTGTATAGCCTTTCTTTACGCAGTCTATAATACGTCCTTTGAGTTCCTCCGTAGGAGCGGGGAACGTGGCTATTGCCTCGTGTAGTTCCTCGTCAAAAGGTGCTTCTTGGGTCTCAATAGCCTTGACGCCTTGCTTTTGTAGGTAGTCTACAAATTTGCTGTGAATAAGTTTCATACCCTCACGTAGTGCATTGATGTCCTCTGCCTTATCCATATTCGCTAGGGCGATGTCGAGATCATCTATGACGGGGAGTAAGGCTAAGAGGACTTTCTCCCCACCGTGGAGGATAAGGTCACTCTTCTCTTTGAGCGTACGCTTACGATAGTTGTCGTACTCTGCCATCAGCCTAAGGTGTGTATCCTGCAAACGGGCATACTGCTCCTCAAGGCTAGGGCTAGGGGTCTCGGCTTGCTCTGTCGTAGTGTCATCACTTGGTGCCGTAGTGTCAGTTGTGTCTTGTACGGTCTGCTCTTCTGTCTGAATATCCTGAGGATCTACCTCTGGATTATGCTTATTTTCTTCGTTCATAGTCTAATATATTTTTGTCCCTATATTGTTGCAATAAGAGTACCACAACGCTACAAATCTATGCGTCAAGCCTTGGCGGATAAAAATCAGGTCTTGACGGATAAGCATTACGTCTTGACGCTTATGTGCCACGCCTTGACGGATAGCACGGGATACCTATCTCTCTGTACGGCTAATGCTAGGGGATCGAACTAATACTTTAGGCACGAGGTGTCCTCGGATATTTGTCTTATGCTCGCTGTTGTCTTGTTGCTGTCCTAAGAAGGGGGCTACTATGTACTTAGAGAGCCTTTGTCGCTCTTTTGTGTCGTTGCAAGTGGAGGATTGTGTGAGTCGTAGTATTGCCTCGCTGGGCTTGCAAGTGAGGCTGTCGTCGTGGGGGGTATTGTCTGATGTTGGGCGAGGACCCTAGAGGGCAAGGACGAAGCGTGGTGAGGTGTCCATGGGAGAGAAATTTGGGCGAAATATGATGCCTAGGCTAAAAGATTGAGGCTTCGGAGTAAGAAAATTTATGGATACTTATTTATGCGTCTTTGGGTCTTGTGGGTTGAGGTGTCTGTAAATAGAAACTATTTGCGTTAAGGGCCTTAATTTTATTCTTTTTGTGTCGATAGTATCAGATTTGTTGTGCTTTTAATTTATCTCTTGTTCGGTGTATAATGTTTACCTTTGTGCCGAAACAACTACGAGAAGTATTGCTCTTATATTATTTCGCAAGGAGCAAAAAGACTAATTAAGATGATGATGACAAAGAAAGTAATTGCCCTAATCCTAGGGCTGGGGCTGTATGCCTGCGGAACTAAAGACGAACCCACGACCAACACTCCAAAGATCGAAACCCCAACTAAGACTACAGATACTCCTAATCCTCCTGTGGTAAAGGACACTCCTAGCACTCCGGGGATAAATAACCCTACACCCAAGCCAACACCAACGGAGCGTCCGAACGACTATCACTTGGGAAGTCGCTGTCAAGCCGAGTGGACAGTAACTGCCGATAAACTATATAGCGATTTCGATCTAGAGGCTCTGTGGCTCGACAACAAAACTGCCGATTTTACGCTCTCATACTTACGTCCCTATCTACGACTATACTCGAGTAGCCCGGACGGCAAAATGTATCAATTCGTAGAGGAAGACTATAAGAATACCGAGGTCAAGAGTATCAAGTACAACCGCAATAATGAGGTTATCGAGTTGCAACTTGCTTACAAGGGTATTGCTTCGGAAGTGTTGCGACTCCCCTTCAAATTATATGAGTTCTATGATCGCCGAGTTACGCTCTCTACGACTTTCGCCTCAGAACGCTATGCCGAGGGCTTTAGTAAGCACCCCGATCTATATCAAGGCGATGTCCTCAAGTACAATAAGGATCGCTATGCTGTAACGATACTCAAGGAGAGTGGCATCAGTGTAGGTAATAGGGCTAGGGCTGTAACCTTTACGGTACGTGTGAGCCTTAAGTCTACAGACGAAGCCCTCGTACGCCTACAAAAGGACCTAAGTGGCTTCCGTAGTCTTGAGAACCTTAAGGCGGATATGTATATTGCTAGTTCGGCAGAGTTACTTAATTATTTCCGTTCAAGGATCGCACAAGGGACAAATGATGTAGATATGACGGCAAAATTTAGTGGAAACGTAAATATGTGGATCAAGTTCGCCCAATTTGGGATCCGTCAATCCCTACTTAAGAATACGGGTGACTACAATTGGGGACCCGAAGCCATTACTTACGAACTTGCAGATTTGTACTTCAATAATATGAGATTTGAACTAAAATCTGCCAAACTAGAGGGGTCTAACCTTAAGTTGCGTATCGCTCTCGTTGCTGCGAATGAGGTGGGTATCTCTGGTGTGGAATACGATCTGACTGTCGCGTCTGTTCGTAACTAAAGCCCAGCCATTGGACAAAAGACGGCTATACTACTCGCGTGAGTAGTATAGCCGTCTTTCCTTTGTATATCTGAGTTCGGTATAATTTTTAGGCAGATACAAGTTCAGAGTCTATGTGTTCCAGGTTAAGAGAGGGTTTCTTCTCCAAGGTCTGATAGGCAATTAATCCCGCTATTAGATTTACCATAAAGTTGTGAATAGAGCG
>JBHAFI010000160.1:0-5270 GCA_041856045.1 Porphyromonas sp.
CAGCAAGGGGCTACACCTGCACCCACGACAACAACACCTACTACGCCAGCAGCAGAACCAACGGCTCCTGTGGCGGGAGAGCAACCTAAGACAAACTAATTGCCTTAGACGCATCTCGTAGGCGATGACTCTTATCACGAGGGGACTACCAATAGTGTTGGTAGCCCCCTCGTGTACTTTGCGAAGATTGGATAATAGCCTTTACAAGTGTAAGCACCTAGACTAGACCTCCGCTGTCTAGAGCCTTAAGGGGCGTAGTACGGCTAAGCCTCCATCGCTAGGAAACAACAATCACACTACACACGCACATTAACTTATGAACACTCCTTACGAAGTAAACGAGCAGGTCTGCCTCCTAGGGACAAAAAAATGGCAGACACCTCTAGTCAAACTCATTATCCTCGGTATGCTTGCTGGGGTCTACATCTCTATGGGTGGATTGCTCTCTACCCTCGCCGCCTCTGGCGTCGGTGCTATGGCTGAGGGCAACCCTATCTTGCCGAAGTTGCTAGCCGGACTTACCTTCCCGGTCGGGCTTATGTTGGTTGTCCTCGTAGGTGGAGAACTCTTTACGGGCAACACAGCCTATCTGATGCCTGCGACACTACGTGGCGATATACCGCCTACTTATTTCCTCAAGAACTGGACGATAGTTTACCTTGCCAATTTCGCTGGGGCTTTGCTCTTTGACTACTTTATCGTCTATCAGACCGAGGTCTTCTCACAGCCCGATATGGTCGCCTACTTGCACAAGGTTGCCGAGGCAAAGGTGTCGCTCCCGTGGGCGAAAGCATTCTATCGTGGCATTGGTGCCAATTGGCTCGTCTGCCTGGCTGTTTGGCTGGGCTTTGCCTCAAAGAGTATGGCAGGGCGACTCTTGGGTTTGTGGTGGCCCGTGATGGCGTTTGTTGTGATGGGTTTTGAGCATTCGATCGCCAATATGTTTTACGTACCTAGTGCGATCTTCTATGGGGCAGATGTCGAGTGGAGTGATTTCTTGATACGCAATCTCGTCCCAGCAACCCTTGGTAATATCGTAGGAGGAGCCATTCTCGTAGGTTGTACTTACAGTTACATCTACGGACAGAGTAAAAAGCATTAACTTTACAGCATATAAGTAAACAAAACAATGAGTATGAACCAACTGCAAGCCATCTCTCCCGTTGATGGTCGCTATCACCGTCAGACGCAATCGCTCGCAAAGTACTTTAGTGAGGAAGCACTTATTCGTTATCGTGTACGTGTAGAGGTGTTGTACTTCTTGGCTCTTGCCGAGGAGATACCCCAACTCAAAGGCTTGTCGTCAAAGGTCGCTAGTGACAAACTGCACGACATATACCGTAACTTTACGACCGAGGACGCACAGCGTATCAAGGACATCGAGCGTATTACGAACCACGACGTTAAGGCTGTAGAGTACTTCATCAAAGAGCAGTTTGATGCTTTGGGCTTAGCAGACGAGAAGGAGTTCATTCACTTTGGATTGACGAGCCAAGATATAAACAATACGTCTATTCCTCTGATGCAACTTGAGAGTCTTCGTGAGGTATATCTGCCTTCGCTCGATGCTATTATTGCGACGCTCCGCAAGTATGCCGAGGATTGGGCGGCAGTGCCTATGCTGGCTCGTACTCACGGTCAGCCTGCAAGCCCGACACGCTTGGGTAAGGAGATAATGGTATTTGTATATCGACTAGAGGAACAGCGTGCGTCGCTCCTGGCAGTACCTCACACGGCAAAGTTCGGCGGGGCTACGGGTAATATGAACGCACATCGTATAGCCTATCCACAGCACGACTGGCAGGCTTTTGCTACGCAGTTTGTTGCGAGTCTAAGTCTTAAGCGAGAGGCTTATACGACGCAGATAGCCAATTATGACCATACGGCGGCTTTGTTTGATGCCTTGGAACGTATCAACATTATCCTCACCGACCTTGCTCGTGATATGTGGTTGTATATCTCGATGGATTACTTCAAGCAGAAGATCAAGGAGGGAGAGGTTGGTTCGTCTGCTATGCCACATAAGGTAAACCCCATTGACTTTGAGAATGCCGAGGGTAATCTAGGTATTGCTAATGCTCTCTTTGCTCATCTATCACGCAAACTGCCGATATCACGTTTGCAACGAGATCTTACAGACTCTACCGTCCTACGTAATATAGGTGTACCTTTGGCACATACGATGATAGCCTTTGCTAGCCTCGCTAAGGGTCTTGATAAGGTAATCCTTAACGCGGAAGCCCTTGCAAACGACTTGGAACGCAACTGGGCAGTAGTTGCCGAGGCACTACAAACTATCTTGCGACGCGAGGGTTACCCCAAGCCTTACGAAGCACTCAAAGCCTTAACGCGTACCAACGAGGCTATTACGGCGGATAGCATTGCACGCTTTATCGATACCCTAGACGTAGAGGAGCGTGTCAAGGAAGAGATGCGTGTTATTACGCCCTCAAACTACTTAGGCTATTAGTATGATTATACGTAGTGCAGAGTTCGTCATCAGCAATACGGACGTCGCCAAGTGTCCTCAGACGACAATCCCCGAATACGCATTCATCGGACGCAGTAATGTAGGGAAGTCGAGCCTAATCAATATGCTTACTCAGCACAAAGGTTTAGCGATGACCTCTCAGAAGCCTGGGAAGACGCAATTGATCAACCACTTTATCATCAATAATGAGTGGCACTTGGTCGATCTACCGGGTTACGGTTACGCACGTGTTGGTCAAGCGAATAGAGAGAGGCTCAAAGGTATCATAGAGGACTATATCTTGGAACGTCCGCAACTGACGAGCCTATTCATTCTATTGGATTGCCGTCACGAGCCACAGCGAATAGACCTCGAGTTTATCGAGTGGGCAGGGGAGAACGGGGTACCTTTCTCCTTGGTATTTACCAAAGCGGACAAACTTAGTCGTGGTAAACTGGCGACGAATATCGAGTTGTACAAGCAGCGTCTACTTGAGACGTGGGAGGAATTACCCCCGATTTTCGTCACGAGTAGCGAGGAGCGTCTTGGCCGTGACGAACTGCTAGCCTACATCGCACAAATTAACGACAGCCTTTGGAGAGAATAGGGGAATGGTAATAGAGATGAAGAGGGCTTTGGAGGGAAATAAACTTTTGGTTGATTTTCTCCGTAAGCGAGAATGTGTTGACTTAGAGTTCAAGAAAGCTAAGAGAGGATTTCCTAAGGGATTTTGGGAGACCTATTCAGCTTTTGCCAACACCCAAGGGGGAACTATTGTTGTCGGCATTGCTGAGAGTAAGGGTGGTGTTGAATATGCCCGTTTATCGCGAGAAGAGATAGACAAGCTCGTTCAAGATTTTTGGAATAGTGTACATAACCCCGATACCATCAGTTGCAATCTTCTTAGAGAGGAAGATGTTTATCCCAATTACGATCAGGGCTATGTCGCCTTCTATGTAAAGAAAGCACCAGTGACAGAGCGTCCTGTCTTCCATACTCGGAATATGTACGAGGGGAGCTATAAGCGTTGTGGTGAGGGGGATTTTCATTGCTCTCCCGAGGAAGTTGCCTTTATGCAAAGAGACGCTTTGATTGATAGATCTCCTTACGATAGTGAACTCCTCTCGAACTATACTGTTGAGAGAGATTTAGATACTGAGACTTTGAAGCGTTATAGACAGCTCTTTGCACAAAGCAAACCCTATCATGTATGGGCCTCAGATAGCGATGAGACCTTTTTGCAGAAAATAGGAGTTGCTCGTTTGTGTCGAGATACAGAACGGGTATTCCTAACAAGGGCTGGCCTTTTGCTTTTGGGCAAGTATCAAAGTATTATAGAGGCATTCCCGGGCCTAATCCTAGATTATCGAGAGCAAGATGAAACAGGAGAAACGCGTTGGGTAGATAGGCTTACATTCGATGGTACTTGGCCCGGTAATTTATTGAGTTTTTACTTAGAGGTATATCCCCGACTGAGACGCAGGTTGGCTGTCCCCTTTCGTGTGGAGCAAAGTGTTCGTAGGGATGATACCCCTGAGCATCAAGCTTTGCGTGAGGCTCTTGTCAATACTCTTGTCCATGCAGACTACGCGAGGAATGATAGTATCGTTATAGAGGTAAGCAAGTCGCATTTAAGGTTTACTAATCCTGGAGATCTATTGATCTCTCTTGTGGAATATTATCGAGGTGGGTATAGTAAGAGTCGTAATCCTTTGTTACAACAACTCTTTGCTTTTATCGGGTTGTCCGAGAGGGCAGGTAGCGGAGTCGCCCAGATTCTTAAAGGTTGGCAAAGTTTTCCTCGTCCAGAGTTGACGCTGGAACAAAAGCCAACACGTATTACCTTGTCTTTCTCTTCTGAGGAAATTATCCCGAGCGAACATAAGGATATGCTCCTTTCTCGCTTTGGTGATACTTTTTTATTACTCACACAAGAAGAAAAACTGCTTCTAGTACTTACGCTTACTAAATCGGAGATTAGGCATAAAGATGCGTGCAATATACTTCCCAATCACAAGGCAGATGTTTCGTCTCTATTACGATCTCTGCGAGATCGTGGCTTTTTAATCTCAGAGGGACAAGGCAAGGGAGTTGCTTATCGACTTGGAGCAAAGGAACAGCTGGTACAACAGATATTAACCAGGGGGGAGGAGATGAAACAGAAGATATTGCTTTATTGTAGAGAGCCTCGTACCCTGGCAGAGATTATGGAGCATATTGGGTTGAAGCAAAAGAATAACTTCCGTAATAGGTATATAATACCCCTAATTGAGGATAAGAATTTGGCTCTAGAGTACCCAGACAAGCCCAAGAGTAGCAATCAGCGTTATTATAGCTTGGATGTTTAAAGGATGAAAACTGACTAAGTTTAGCGAGATAAAAGTGACTAAGTTGAGTTAGGCAATGATAAAATGGAATTGAGGGCTTATCTCTTTGTATATAAGATGGAAGTGGAATACTTGGGTGAGTCTTGATTAGTTGGTAAAATAATATCACGGTGATACTAATAGGGATAAAACTGACTAAGTTTAGTGAGATAAAACTGACTAAGTTATTTTGAGGTCTTATACATGACTTATGAATATGAGGGAGAGTAAAGAGAGAATGTGTTTGTTAAAGACAAATGATAAAGTACCCTTGTCTGTACAGATTAGGCAAAACGAAGAATTATATAAAAACTAAAATAATAGAGCAAACTATGTCAAAGGGAACAATCCTAGTTACGGGTGGGACAGGTTATATCGGTTCGCATACAACGGTCGAACTGATAAATGCTGGCTACCGAGTGGTGTCTATGGAC
>JBHAFI010000161.1:0-15591 GCA_041856045.1 Porphyromonas sp.
CTAAGTATCTTGTCCGATGACAACTAAGTATCTCTTCGATGGACGTCTAAGTATCTTGTTGTAACGCCGATTAGCATTGGCTCTCCGAGGGGGCTACTGCGATGTGTGGGCTTCGCGATTTTTGAGGTATTAGGAGGGGAAAGTAGGACGCTTCAAAAGAAATTTATTTCGGTCTGCTTGGTGTGTCGAGTTTTGACACTTGGGGCCTATACCTTTGCTCTTGTTAAGGCGTAAGGCTCTTAGTTTGGGATAAAAAACGAACAAGTATAGTAATTGTAATAAGCAGATATTATGGCAGAAGAAAAGAAAACAGATTGGTGGAAAGTTGCCAGTACAGTAGGAACGATTGTAGCGGCTGTGGCAACGGCAGTGATAGGTTCGCGTAGTGATGACAATAAAAACTAGAAGAAGATTATGGCTACCAACAACTACAATCCAAACCCTAATAACAATCCATGGGTCGACTTAGTCGTAAAGGCTGTCGAGTGGTATATAAAGCGTAAAAAGAAATAACATTGGCTTGACCCTTATCGTACGAAGGTAGAGCCTCTTGACTTTAAGCAGTCGGGAGGCTCCTCTTTACTTTCGGATTTGTGGGGGCATTGGTGCTGGCACTATCGCCTACTGGGTGCAACTAGACTTCGTTGCTATGCTGGGCTAAGATGAATGGTTGAGATAAGAGGGCAGATCCTCTCACCTCAACCATTCTTGCTTATATAGATCCTCTGTGCCTATTGCTGGACGATCTGCACGCAACTGAGCGTTGGGTCTATTCGTTTGAGTTGTATTTGTGTCCCGATACGTTCTTTGAGCATCTCTACGTGGCTGATAATACCTACTTGACGTCCGCTATCCTTTTGTAAGGTCTCGAGAGCAGTCATCACAGTGTCGAGAGCCTCGGCACTGAGTGTCCCGAAGCCCTCGTCTATGAAGAGCATATTCACAGAGAAGTTGTGCGAACTAATGCTAGATAGCCCGAGGGCCAATGCTAAGGATACGATGAAACTCTCTCCACCTGATAGGTTGGGGATCCCTATGAGTGAATTGTTCTCACTATTACGTATGACGATGTCTAATTCGCCGGGCTTGTTGCACTCGAGTTGGAAGCGGGGAATGAAGCGAGATAAATAGAGGTTCGCACACTTGAGTAATTGCTCTAGGACATAGGCCTGTGCTATCTGTTGGAAGCCTCTCCCCTTTGAACCTCCAAATATCAGATCCAATCGCATCCATTGTCTATACCTTTGCTCCTCCTCTTGATACTGCTTATAGCGTTTGGCTATCTCCTCTTTGTTTTGCTCGTAGGACGAGATGACTTGCTCGATGTTCCCCAATTCTTTTTGCAGAGTTCCTACTTCTTGTTTAAGACTCTCGATGCTACTAGCGAGGTTCTCTGCCGTAACCGTATCGTCTAGGTCGTGAGGCTTTTGCTTAAGAGTATCATTATACTCACTCTGTGCCTTGAGGGCTAAGGCTTCTGCTCGTGTAAGTGCAGCCTGCAAGTCCTCGAGTTGCTTTTTCTCTCGACGAATGTCTTGGTAGTGTGACAAAGCCTCGAGGCGTTCTATATTGAGCGAGGATTGTGTCGTAAGGAAATCGTCGATCTCACGTTTGAGGTCGGCTTGATCCTTTACAATCCGCTTAAGGGTTGCGAGGGTTTCTCCCGTTTGACTTATTAGTTCGGCAGTCTTTGTGATGCCTTGCTTCTGTGGGGCTTGAGGCGTAAGTTTACTCCAGTCGGGATAATACTGCTCTAGGGTGTCGAGACTCGTTTGTTGTTTTGTTACCTCGGTGGTATGTTGCTCCAATTCCTTCTCCTTATCCGAGAGGTTTGTACTAAGGTTTTTGTAGTTCTTTGCCTCGCTCTCTAGTTGCTGTATCCACACTTTGGGGTCTTCTTCCCACGCAGTGTACCAGTTTGTATAACTGATATACTTGTGTGCATCGTCATACTTCTGTGTCTTACGTTGCTCAAGTGCTGTGAGGTTTTGGCGTATGCCTTTTATTTGCTCACTCCTGCGTAATTGTTTCTCGTTGAGGTTGCGTTCTTCTTGTTGAACGCTTTCGTGCCTTTGGCTCTGTTCCTTAAGAGCCTCTCTAAGTCTATTGGCTTCTGTTTGTAGAGCGGTATGTTGCCTCATTTGCTTCTGTTTATGCTCAAGTAGATGCTCGAGGTTACAGTCGCTTTTTTGTCCTAGGGCTTTAAGGGTTTCGTGGTGCTTGCTGTTTAGTTGCTCCAGCTCTCCTTGCTTCTTATCTAGCGAGGTCTGTCGCTCTTTGAGGTTACGCTGTTGAGTCGCTATCTCTGCTTGCACCTTGCTAAGTGCTTGCTGTGCCTTATCTCGCTCTTGCATTGCCTTGTCGCTCTGTATCTTGAGCGGGTTGAGGACGCTATCTCTCTTTTGCTCTTGTACGATGGCTTCGTCCACCTCTCTAAGGCAGACAGGACACTGCGACCCCTTACTAAGTTGATCCCTTAGAGCGATACAATAGTCCTCAAAACTCTCTTTGGCGATGATGAAGGCTTGGTTGTAAGCCCGATAATCAGCATCGCATCTCTCCTTCTCTTGCTTGAGTAGAGGTTCTTGTGCGATGAGTTTAGTAATATCTTCCACCAATACTTGGCAGTTTTGCTTCGCCTGCTTGATCTCTTCCTCGAGGTTACGAATACCTTCGTTTTGGCTGATAGCAGTTTGTGCTAAGCGTATCTGCTCAGAGAGTTGCTCTCCCTCTTGGGGCTTGTACTTGGCTTGTATCTGTTTGTATTCCTCCTCTAGTTGCTCTTTCTTGCTTTGCTCAGCTTGTATCCTCTCTAGGATAGCCTTGTGTTGTACTCTGTACTCTTCCTCCTCTTTGCTGAGTCGTTGTATCGAGTCTTGCTGTTTCTTTATCTCGGATAGAGCCTCCTCAAGGTCGAGGAGTGTTGTCTTGATATAATCATAAGACTGATACATATCCTTGTGTATAGCCTCTTCCTCCAACACCTCCTTGAGTCGTCTAATATCTTCCTCTAGTGATCTCTGACGCTCCACTAAATGCAGGCGATATGCTTTTACTTGCAGATATAACCTTTGTTGCTCTTGTTGCTCATCAATTGCTTGCTGATGCTCGAGAGCAAGTCTTTTGAGGCTTTGTAGGTTGCGGATACTTGTCTGTCCTAGTTCCCAATCCTTGATGAGTGTCGCAAGGCTTTGTCCTCTCTCGCTGTTGTAGTCCTTTTGGCACTGAGCATGGGCTTCTTGGGCTTTATCTAGTCGCTCGCTTAGTGTGCGTATCTCGACACACCACTTGTGCTGTTGCTCTAGTTGTTTCTGTTGCGAGGATAAGGCTTGGAGTGTATGCCCGATCTTAAGTTTGCGGTCTTGAATACCCTCTAGTTCTTGTGGACTGATCGCTTGCCCCTCGAGCAATGCAATGTCACGCTGTGTTCCTTTGAGTGTAGCCTCGGAGGCAAGTTGATTGCGATGTATCTGCTCGCCTATTCGTGAGTATATCTCTGTACCGCTAAGTTTCTCTAGGATCTTGGTACGCTCATCTTCTTTGGCGTGTAAGAACTTGGTGAATTGTCCCTGTGCAAGCATAGTGGTCTGGCAAAACTGCTTAAAGTCTAGCCCGACGACTTCGATGATTTTGGCTCTGATCTCTTTGACCTTGTCGAGAGTGAACTTACGACCTTGCTGTACTAGGGTATGCTTTGCATTTTGTAGGCTCCCATCAGCCCTTCTGTGTCCTCTATGAGTTTCCCATTTGGCGATGTACACCTCTCCGTCGTTGCCCTCGAATGTAAGTTGGGAAAAGCATTCGCCAGTACCTCGACGAATGAGTTGTCTTGTATCGCCAATTCTCTCGCCATCACTATATTCGCCTTTGCCAGTGCTTATGTTCTCTAGGCGAGGTACCTCACCATACAAGGCGAGGCATATAGCATCTAGGATCGTTGTCTTACCTGAGCCGGTATCTCCTGTTATCAAGAATAGTGAGGCTTCTGAGAGTGGGTATCTATCGAAGTCAATCTCTGCGTCCTTGAGCGAGGTGATGTTCTTTATGATTAGTTTCTTGATCTTCATAGTCTTATCCTTCTTGGCATTGATGTATTACGTCTTGTAGATACTTGACGAGTTCTTGAGGCATCTCCTCTCCCTCGTTTACTCTGCGATAGTGGTCGAGGGCCATCTCTAGGGGATTGTACTCTTGCAGGTCTTGTACGGATAGCGTTGCTCGCCCCGTAGCATCATATACCTGCTCCCTCTGTCTTGTCTTGATAAGGCAAAAGGAAGCGGGCGTGTCTTGCAGAATACTCGCCACTTGCTCTCTCGCGTTTAAGGGGAGTTCCTCGCTGGTGTTGCTGGTGTTGAGTCGGAGGTATATTCTTTGATCGGGCTGCTCTCGTAGGTATCTCTTGACTTGTTTTAGGGCTTCGGGCAAAGGCATTGCTTGCTCGGGGAGGGTCTTGAGGGCTTTGAGAGGTGTAATGGGTATTGTGTCGATGCAAGGCTTCCGCCCCTCGAATGTTACGAGCGAAACCGTATGCGTATGTTCCTCATCAAAACTCACAGCAAGGGGCGAACCACAATAGCGTGCTTTGCTCCCATACTTACTCGAGAATGTATAGGGCTTGTGGATATGCCCTAGGGCCAAGTAATCGAAGCCCTCGCCGAAGTCTTCTATACGAACATACTCCAAACCTCCTGTCGTATCGTGTTTATTAGGCTCTGCCCCTACGACAAAAAGATGTGCCATCAAGACAACGGGTAAGCCTTTGTCGTTACGCTTGACTACCTCGTCAAGGACAGCCCTAACGAACCGTGTCTGTCGCTCCTCCCCATTCGTCACCTTATCTCCTATGTGGGGGAAGTTACTTGGATAAGCATAGGGGATAGCGACAATATACCCGAGCGTCTTCCCAGTGGGTCGTACCTCGATGATGTGTTTCTCGAGAGAGGCTTCGTCCTCGTCGTATTCAAATTGCCCGACAATACTAATGCCACACTTATCCCATAGATCACGAGCGACCTCTAAGCCTAGACCACTGTCGTGGTTGCCACTCGATACTACGATCTGCATCTGTGGGGCGACTTCTTGTATGCGGAGCAGTTGCTCGTTGAATAGTCGCTGTACTTGTTTGTTGGGATTGCTCGTGTGGAATATATCTCCACTGACAACTAGGGCATCGGGTTGTTCCTGCCGAACGATCTGTGCGATTTGCTCAAGCATATCCCGTTGTTCCTCTAGTCGGTCATACTCGTAGAGTTTGTGTCCTAGGTGCCAATCACTGGTGTGTATTATTTTCATAACAATTGGATTATGGTAGATTAGTATAGTAAAGTTAATGTATTCTCTCTAGAATATGATATATGTTGGGCGATTTCGTAATGTTTGCGTCCTAGGACAAGATATTCGGGTACCGAATGCTGGAGTCTTGGGAGCGGAAATGACAAGGAATTTGCGTGGCGAATGAGGAAAAACTAAGGGCTGAAATGATGTCCTTTTTGCGGGTGTCGAGAGGTGATGTTTTGGTCTGGAATGAAGAGATACTTAGACGTTGATTGAAGACTAAGTATCTTGTCAAGTGACAACTAAGTATCTCTTCGATGGACGTCTAAGTATCTTGTTATAACGCCGATCAGTAAAGGCTCTCCGAGGGGGCTATTCTAGATCTAGTTGCTCAAGGCATTTGATTTCTCGTGTAGACTAGGTATGGGAGGCATAGCCCTAAGAGTGTTGCTTAGATGATCCACGAAGTCGTTTCTGCTCGCTACAATTATTATGTCGAGAGGAGGTGACTATCTAGGTCGTTAAGGTTGAGGAGCAAAACAAAAGGACTAAGCCCCTATCAGCCTAGCCCTCGTGCCAACCCCTAAATGAAGAGGCGAACGAGCATCACAAACGTATCAACGAATAAACGAAGGATACGTACGAGTCGTTCTAGACGCTTCAAGTTACGGTCGATTTTGGAAGTTTTTGTTTTAGCCATATGAATAACACCTCCTTCCTTTTTGAACTAAGACGGAATTATCTTAGTCCTCACACTCTTCCCCAAAGGTCTGCATATCCTACGAGAAAGAGTAAAGCCTCAGCGATAGGACTGAGGCTTATTCTCGGGGCGTTAATGTGCGTTTATGCAGAACGCAAGAAAGGAGGTCGCCCCTGTGTTACCCATATGGTAATCGAAAACTTCCACTACAAAGGTAGTAATAACTTTGGTAATGAGCAAGAAAGCCGATACGCTCAAGCCAGAGAGAGCCGTTCCTTGATCTATTTTATTTATAGCATTCCCGAGTACACTAGTATGTACGTTCGGGGGGAAGTGTAAGTCAAGAGTGTATCCTCCCAAACCTCTGTTTCGTTGTTGAGGATCTCAAGATGGAGATAAGCAGGCAGACAAGAGCCTACTAGAGTAATAGCGTATGGGGTATCGGGAGTAGACGAGAGGGAGATAGTATTAGATAGCCTAGACTTGTGTAGTGTGGAATTGGATATACAGTCCAACGCATCAACACTAATCTAGGCTACAATTTACGACAGAGATAACGAATGTATTTGGAGTAAGAGCTTGTTTATTAGGGGTATAGTGTGTGTTTTTTTCGGGGACTTATCTAATGTTGGTTCGGATTGTCTTTTGTCTTATGGGCTTAGCATAGGAGTAGGGGATACGCCCTAATAAGGCTTGTATTCATCTCAAGGGCAATGGGCCTCTAGACGCTCGTTGTGAGCCTTAGTATAGGTTACTTTCCGAGGTAAGTCTTTGAATAATCGGATAAAAGTCTTATCTTTGCAGGACAATTAGAAAGAATAACAAGACAGCGAACATTTATAGTAATTATGACAAAAGCCGAAGTAGTAAGCGAAATCGCTAAGAGTACAGGTGTGGACAAAGAGACAGCCCTAGCGGTTGTAGAGTCTTTTATGGAGAATATCAAGGATTCTCTAGTGCGTGGAGAGAATGTTTACCTCCGTGGCTTTGGTAGTTTCATTATCAAGGAGCGTGCAGAGAAGACGGCTCGTAACATCTCAAAGAAAGAGACAATCGTTATCCCAAAGCGTCGAATCCCTGCATTTAAGCCCTCAAAACTTTTCTCTGTCAACGTTAAGTAAATAAGTAAAACAATAAATATATAGAACTATGCCAAGCGGTAAAAAAAGAAAGCGTCATAAGATGGCGACGCACAAGCGTAAAAAGAGACTGAAGAAGAACCGTCACAAGAAGAAAAAGTAATCTTTTGGGTTCTCTGAAGATATGGGGGTGAGGGGTTGTAGATGAGCGTCTGCTTGTCTGTAATCTCTCATACTCATTATATAGAGCCTGATCTCGTGGGACTCGGTAAGTAAGGTCTGATGTCTATATATCTAGATCGTTGCTTGGGATAGATGCTGGGACTTTACTTGCCCTCTTGCTCAAAGCCCTTACAACAATAAGGTTGTAAACAAGTGATAGGATCTTGGCGAAGTAATCTTACTCCCACTGAGCGATACACACAGCCCATACTATGAGGGCGAGGGTATTGTCCCCGAGAGAGCCTTATCCCTCCACGATTGAAGCCTTAGGAGTGGATATTGCCTCCGACAACAAAGAGGCTCTAGCAAAATCATAGTAAACTAAAGTATTAGGAAGTAAAAACATCAAAGAATGACAAGTGAACTAATCGTTGATGTCTCCCCCAAACAGATATCTATGGCTGTCCTTGAGGACGGTCGTTTGGTGGAACTACAGCGTGAGCGTCGTGACCTTGCTTTTGCCGTAGGTGATATTTACCTAGGACGAGTGAAGAAGGTAATGCCGGGGCTTAATGCTGCGTTCGTTGATGTAGGCTACCAAAAGGACGCATTCCTCCACTATCTCGATCTAGGCTTACACTTTATGCAACAGCAGAAGTTGCTAGAACTCATCGAGAAACAAGGGACGATACCTCCACTATCCAAACTAACAGGAATACCCTCTCTCCCCAAGGACGGGAAGATAGAGAACTATCTCAAGGCAGGGCAATCGGTACTTGTGCAGGTTGTCAAAGAGCCTATCTCGACCAAGGGACCTCGCCTATCTGCCGAGTTGTCGCTAGCGGGTCGTAATATGGTACTGATGCCTTTTGCCGATAAGGTAAGCACAAGCCTCAAGATACGTTCGGGAGAGGAGCGTACACGCCTCAAACAAATTATCCATAGCATCAAGCCTAAGCACTTCAGCGTTATCGTGCGTACTTCTGCCGAGGGTGCCAGTTCGCAAGAGTTGGATCGCGAACTACGTAAACTTGTGCGTCGATGGGAAGAGAGCGTAAGCCGTATCCCCAAACTCAAGGCTCCGTGCATCGTCTACGAGGAGGCAAGCCGTACGCTCGGTTTGTTGCGTGATACATTCAGCCCGTCTTTCCAGAGCATTCATGTCAATGACCCCGATTGCTACGAGGATATTAAAGAGTATATCGCCGATATTGCTCCTGAGCAGGAGGGGATAGTACGCTTGTACAAAGGGAAACTGCCACTGTTTGACGAGAAAAACGTCACGAAGCAAATTAAGACTTCGTTTGGTCGTAACGTAACCTTTAAGAGCGGTGCTTATCTCGTGATAGAGCATACCGAGGCGATGCATGTCGTTGATGTCAATAGCGGTAACCGCTCGCGTAAGAGTACAGAGCAAGAAGGGACTGCCATAGACGTAAATCTAGCCGCCGCCGAGGAACTTGCTAGGCAGATGCGTCTGCGTGACTTAGGTGGGATTATCTGTGTAGACTTCATCGATATGAAGCAGCAGAAAAACCGCGACTTGCTCTACAAGCGTATGCAGGAGTTGATGAAAAGCGACCGAGCAAAGCACAATATCCTGCCTCTCTCAAAGATTGGCGTTATGCAGATAACGCGTCAGAGAGTACGTCAGGCTCTGGAGGTAAACACAGAGGAGAAGTGCCCGAGTTGTATGGGTACGGGGAAGATTAGTTCGTCAGTCCTCCTCGTGGAGCAGATAGAGGAAGAGATGCGAAACCTTATGGACGGTATCTTGGTAGACTATATTAACCTACACGTACACCCCTATGTAGCGGCTTATCTGACGAAGGGGCTTATCTCAAAAGCCCTTAAGTGGCGTTTCTCAATAGGTAACGTCAAGGTGACGCCCAACCAAAGTCTAGCACTACTCGACTATAAGTATCTAGACAAAGAGGGGCTAGAGATAGGCGTAGATGATAGTCCGCATTATCACGACGAAGACGAATACGAAGAATAGATATGACGAGTGACTGTGTATCGTTACCCTAGCATAGGGATACGATACTTGGTCGCTCGTTTTTACTTACACAGATGACCACCTACCCATCACGCCTTGTAGAGCGTGCTGTTGAGCAACTCAGCAGTTTGCCCGGTATCGGACGCAAAAGTGCCCTTCGTCTAGCACTACACTTATTGGGCAGAGAGAGGCACGAGGTGCAACTTTTTGCCGATGCCCTTAGAGAGATGAGGGAGCAGATCGTGTACTGCAAACACTGCTATAATATCAGCGATACCGAGGTCTGTAATATCTGTGCGAACCCAGCACGAGATGAGAGCCTACTGTGTGTAGTGCGGCACGTGGGCGATGTAATGGCGATAGAGAATACCTCGCAGTATAGAGGGAGGTACCACGTCTTGGGGGGCGTTATCTCACCGATTGATGGTGTCGGCCCAGAGGACTTGAAGATTGCCGAACTCGTAGAGCGAGTTGAGCGTGAAGAGGTGCGAGAGATAATCTTGGCCCTCGGAACAACGATGGAGGGTGATACAACCAACTTCTTTATCCACCGACAACTCGAGGGCAAACCTCTGCGAATATCAGTCATTGCCCGAGGCGTTGCCATCGGTGATGAGATAGAGTATGCCGATGAGGTAACACTGGGACGTTCGATATTGAATAGACTCGACTTTGAGCAGAGCATAAAATTCTAGGACGATTGTATACGATGACCGCAACAAACTACCTCAAGAGCGAACGCCTACGACTAAGGGCAATCGATCGATGTGATGCTGAGGCCCTCTACACTTGGGAGAACGACACCGAGGCGTGGATTAGTGCTGGTACTCTGAACCCTTTGTCGAGAGCCTTTATAGATGCTTACATCGTCGAGAGTACTACGAGCATAAGCACGCGTGGCGAATTGTCGCTTATCATCGAACTGCAAGAGGATAAAACAGCCATCGGATACCTCCAGTTCTTGGGGTACGACCCTATCAGCCGTCGTGTAGGCTTAGGGCTATACATTAGCCCCAGATACCGCTCACTAGGGTATGCTTACGAGGTGATGCAGATCGCAGAGCGTTATGCTTTTGGTAGACTGGGAGTGCGTATGTTATATGCCGATGTACTTGCGAGCAATGAGTCTTGTTGTAGGCTTTTTGAGCGATTGGGTTATACTCATACGGCGACACTCCCCGAGTGGTGTTGGTCCGATGGACGCTATCATGATTTACGATATTACCAATTATGGAACAAGCAATAGAGCATCGCTTAGCGGCTCTTCGTACAGAGATCAACAGACATAATGTAGCCTATTACGTCGAGGCTATGCCTACTATTAGCGATCGGGAGTATGACCTTCTGATGAGCGAATTGCTTGCTCTCGAGGCAGAGTATCCCAATCTGGTTACTCCAGACTCCCCTTCACAGCGTGTGGGGAGCGATCGTAATGAGGCATTTGAGCAAGTGGCACATCGCTATCCGATGCTTTCCTTGGGTAATACCTACAACTATGATGAGGTGCGTGAGTGGTACGAGCGTGTTAGCAAGGATTTGGGCGAGGCTTTTGAGGTATGTGCCGAACTCAAATACGACGGCTTGTCGATCTCACTAATCTATGAGGGCGGACTGCTCGTGCGTGCTGTGACGCGTGGTGATGGCACTTACGGCGATGATGTTACGAGTAATGTGCGTACTATTCGTTCGATCCCTTTGCGTCTTAGCGGTGCAGATTATCCCGAGAGTTTCGAGATAAGAGGGGAGATCTTACTTCCTTTTGCTGAGTTTGAACGTATCAATCGGGAGCGAGCAGAGCGTGGCGAGCCACTCTTTGCTAATCCACGCAACGCAGCGAGTGGGACACTCAAGCAACTTGATGCCAAAGTAGTGTCGGCTCGCAAACTAGATGCTTATCTGTACTATATACCCGGTGAGGACAGACTACCGGATAGCCATTACGAGCGATTGCAGATGTGCTTGTCTTGGGGTATCAAGGTAAGTCGAGAGATGCAACTATGCTCTTCGCTTGATGAGGTACTGGCTTTCTTGGATAAATGGGATAAGGAGCGTCTGACCTTGCCCGTCGCGACTGATGGTGTTGTACTCAAAGTCAATTCGATCTCTCAGCAGGCCAAATTGGGCTATACAGCCAAAAGTCCTCGCTGGGCAATAGCCTACAAATTTGCAGCAGAACGTGTCGCAACGACCCTTGAGCGTGTCGATTATCAGGTCGGACGTACGGGGGCTATTACGCCCGTTGCGAACCTTGCTCCCGTACAGGTATCGGGGACAATCGTTAAGCGGGCCTCGCTACACAATGCCGACTTCATCAAAGCACTAGATCTGCATATTGGCGATACCGTATATGTGGAGAAAGGCGGTGAGATTATCCCCAAAATAGTAGCCGTAGATGTTGATCAGCGTCCTGTTATCGCAGAGGCGGTGATATTCCCCGAGGTGTGTCCTGCTTGTGCTACTCCCTTGGAGCGAATTGAGGGAGAGGCTGCGTACTTCTGCCCCAACCAAATCGCTTGTATGCCACAGCAGATGGCACGTGTAGAGCATTATTGCGGACGCAAGGCGGCAGACATACGTATTGGTCCCGAGACGATCGACCTATTGTTTGAGCATAAATTGCTAAGTGGTATTGCAGATCTCTATAAACTCAAGGTCGAGGATCTGATTACTCTACCCGGGTTCCAGAGGAGAAGTGCTGAGAAACTTGTCGAGAGTATCGCGGCCTCGAGGCTTAATGCACACTTCCCTGCCATCTTATTTGGTCTAGGGATACGCTATGTCGGTGAGACTGTCGCCAAGAACTTAGCTCGTGCTTTGGGTTCGATAGAGGTGCTGGAGCGTCAAAGCGAAGAAGACCTGTGTTCGATCCCCGAGATTGGTGCTGTTATCGCTCGTAGCGTAGTCGCTTTCTTTGCCGATGAGCGTAGTCGCCTGCTCGTTGACGAGCTCAGAGCACAAGGAGTATGCTTGGCTCTTAGCGAGGACGAGCGTCCTGCTCTTGTTGAGGGTAGCCCGCTTGCGGGTAAGACAGTGGTCATCAGTGGCACATTTACTCAGCACAGCCGAGAGGAGTATAAGACGCTAGTGGAGCAACACGGGGCAAAAGTTGCTTCGTCTGTCTCGAGTAAAACCGATTATCTCCTAGCGGGCGATAAGATGGGACCCAGCAAACTGGCTAAGGCCAGAGAACTAGATATAACAATTCTGACCGAGGACGACTTCCTCTCTTTGATCGGAGAGAAGCGTGAGCAGTGGACTGATGACTTATTTGATTAAGGTCACCAAAAGCCGATGCTCTACGAAGAGGTTATCCGAGGCACTATTATAACTAAAACAGACGGAGGAGTAACACTGTCCACAAAAGTTGCTCGCACAATAAGACAAACAAAAACAACTAAACAACGAAAACTAAACGAATTGTATGGATATTCTCTTTACAATTATCCTAGTCTTTCTAGGTGTACTTGCTATCATTGACCTTTGGGTTGGTGTGAGTAATGATGCGGTGAATTTCTTAAATTCTGCCGTGGGAGCCAAGGCTGCTCCATTCAAACTTGTACTGCTTGTTGCTGCCATAGGGGTATTTATGGGTGCAGCACTAAGTAATGGTATGATGGATATTGCACGTCATGGTATTTATAATCCGGCTTATTTCTCTTTCCGAGAGGTGCTGATCATCTGTTTGACTGCGATGATCTCGGACGTGGTACTGCTTAATATATTCAATACGCTAGGCTTACCAACATCTACGACCGTAACGATGGTATTCAACCTATTGGGTGCAGCGTTTACGATCTCTGTCCTAAAGATTGCAGGCGACACTTCTGGTACTATGGAGATGATGGAACTCATCAACACCAGCAAGGCTCTACAAGTGATTGTCGCGATCTTTATGTCTGTGATCATTGCGATGGTCTTTGGTACGCTCGTGATGTGGATATCACGTCTGGTCTTCTCATTTAATTATAAGAAGAACCTAACCTATTTCGCTGGGATCTTCGGGGCTATCTCTGTTACGGCGATCATCTACTTTATGATCTTTAAGGGCTTGAAGGATTCTGCCTTTATGACCGGGGACAACAAAGCGTGGCTAGAGGCTAATACCACTATGCTACTAGGGGGGATCTTCGTAGTAAGTGGTATCTTGATGCAGATCCTACACTTCTGTAAGGTTAATATCTTCAAGATCATCATTCTCATTGGTACCTTTGCCCTCTCATTGGCTTTTGCAGGGAACGACCTTGTGAACTTTATCGGTGTGCCACTTGCTGGTCTGTCGGCTTTCCAAGATTATCTCGCGAATGGTAACGGGGCATACGATACCTATATGATGGACGTGAATAACGGCCCTAGTTCTACATCGTGGTACTATCTCGTAGGATCTGGGCTTGTGATGGTACTTGCTCTAGTCTTCAGTAAAAGTGCACAAAACGTAATCAAGACGTCTGTCAATCTCTCTCGTCAAGATGAGGGCGAGGAGAGTTTTGGTACATCACGTATCTCTCGTGGTTTGGTGCGTGTAGGGCATAGCCTCAACAAGACCTTCAACGCAATACTCCCCGACAGCGTTATTCGTTGGATCGATAGCCGCTTCCGTAAGGACGAAATCATTCTAGAGGAACCCGGTGCTGCTTTTGACCTTGTGCGTGCATCTGTAAACCTTGTAATTGCAGGTTTGCTTATTGCTCTTGGGACTTCGCTCAAGTTGCCTCTGTCTACGACTTATGTAACGTTTATGGTGGCTATGGGTAGTTCGCTCGCCGATAGAGCGTGGAGTCGTGAGAGTGCAGTGGGCCGTCTGACGGGTGTAATGGGTGTTATTGGCGGTTGGTTTGTTACAGCCGGAGCCTCATTCATTATCTCGTGTGTATGTGCTATCTCAATGTACTATGGTGGCTTCATCGCAATGTTTGTCTTAATTGCTGTGGCTATCTTCTTGCTTGTAAGTGACCATTTCTTTGGCAAGAAGAAGGGTAATACTGCAGAGGACGAACTATTCATCAAGATACTTGATAGCGAGAAGCCAGAGGAAATGTGGCCCTTGCTCTCGGAGCACGTTCGTCGTACACAAGTACGTTTCCTTGAGCACGTAGCCAAAGACTACCTCGCTCTTACCGATGGATTGCTCAACGAGGACTTTAAGACGCTGGGCAAACTACGTAGCAAGACCGAGGATCATAAGCGTGAGTTTAAGACGATGCGTCGTAAGGAAACTCTCTGTCTACGCCGTATCCCTACGGACGAAGTACTAGAGAAGAGTATGTGGTTCCATCTAGGGGCTAATGCTTGCCTACAAACGCTCTACGCGATCGAACGCTCGACAGACGTTTGTAACGAACACGTGGCAAACAACTTCAATCCACTTCCCGAGGCTATCCGTGCCGAGTTTATCCCTGTACGTGACCAAGTGCTAGACTACATCAAACTAACGCTTGAGATGATCTCGAGCGACAAGATGGACGATGTAAAGCGTGCGAGGGCTCGTGGTAAGGAACTCAAGGAGATGGTTAAGGAGATGCGTAAGGTACAAATGAAACGTACGCACAAGGGAGAGCGTGAGAACGTACGCGTATCACTTGTGTATATGAATGTCTTGCAAGAGACCAACGAAGTCCTTACAAATCTACGTCACCTCATAGACTATAGCCACCGCTTGCAGGAGCAAGAGGACGAGGAATAGTAACTATCTCGACTTTTAGCGTAAAGGCTTGGAACGGGCATTCGTTCCAAGCCTTTCTTGTATTTGCTCCGATACGCCCTGTCGTATTCCTATGATCACGCTCACATTTTCTCCGTGCTTCTCGCTTGTTCTAATGCTTGTTTGGGAGGCTTATTCCGATACCCTAATCTAGTCGCTTAGCCTTGCTCTATCGCCTTAACGAGTAGAATGCCCCGCTTTAACCAGTAGGCTCGCAGCCTTGTATTAGTTAAGCAGAATTGTTTAGCTAATACGACTATTCTACTAAACTGATACAATTCTCTGCTTCTCCCAGTTGAAATCTTTTGGACGAATTGCTTAAGTCGAAAGCCTCTCCAATCGAAGCCTCGCACACCTCAATCTGAACTGAACGAGTGTAACGTTGAATGGCATCTGAATAGTGGGTGAGTTGCGTCTGAGGTGCTATTAAGTAAGATTGAATAGGTCGTTAGATTGCATCTGAATAGGGTGTTAATCGCCTCCGCATAGATTGTAAATTGCTCCGAATAAGGTGTAAATTACGTCTGAATATAGTGTTAATATCTGAGTTCGGTATAATTTTTAGGCAGATACAAGTTCAGAGTCTATGTGTTCCAGGTTAAGAGAGGGTTTCTTCTCCAAGGTCTGATAGGCAATTAATCCCGCTATTAGATTTACCATAAAGTTGTGAATAGAGCGA